>NZ_JBYSZR010000001.1:0-349623 GCF_058787375.1 Stenotrophomonas sp. FW305-3-2-15-E-LB1 | reverse complement strand
GTGAGCGGCATGGATGCCGCGACCAAGCCTACATGGACGTATTTACGGCGTCCCCCTCAACCGGACCCACCCCGCCATCCCACGGATAGCACGCTTTTGCTGTTGCTTCGGCAGGTGCAGGGCTGCAAGCCCTGCCAACCAACACCCCCCACCTACCACCATTGGCCTACACATTCCTGGCGCATTCCGCTGCGATAATGCCCGCCAGGGGCGACGCGCAGCGGGCGCGGGCGTGAGCAGAAACAGGATGTAGCGTGGTCGGCAGGCAGTGGCGTTACGGAACGGGGGCGGTGCTGGTCGTCCTGCTGATGGTGCTCGCCGCACCTTGGCTCGGCCATGCGCGCACGGTCGAGAACGGCCGCGATTACCTGCTGGTCGGTGCCGCGACCGATGAACCCACCCCCCATCGTGCCTGCACGCCGCAGATGCTGTCCGGCGATCGCCAGCAGGTCACCGTCCAAGCGCCGCCCGGAGGGTGGTCCGGCGAGCCGCAGGCGCTGGACGTGTTTAACGTGTTTGCCGGCGAAGTGCGCCTCAAGCACGGCGACCGCGAGATCTGCGGCAACATGCATGACGCGCGGACCCGCGATTCGCGCTTCCGCGCCGGCATCGGCATGGTCGCCGTGCCGCCGGCCGGCAGCCATGAACCGTTCGTGGTGTCCTGGCAGCGGCCGTTGAAGGCACGCTGGGTGCCGACGCTGCTGCTGGGCGCGCCCAGCCCCGTGCAGCAGAACGACACCGCGCGCCTGCTGGTGCGCGCGGCCTGCATCGCGGTGGCCATCGCCCTGGCACTGTCGGCGCTGATGGCCTACCTGACGACGCGTGATCGCAGTTTCCTGTTCTACATCGCCGCCACCGTGGTGCTGGTGCTGTGGCAGTCCATCCTCGGCGGTCTCAGTGGCTACCCCGAGCCGTGGTTGCCGGTCGGCCAGCGCGGCCCGTGGTGGTTGCTGTCGCTGACCGCGGCCACGCTGGCGCTGGTGTTGCCGGCGCTGTGGCGGCTCAACGGCGGTGATCGCGTGCTGCCACGCTCGCGCCTGGCCCAGCAGCTGCTGCTGTGGGGGCTGATGGGCGTGGCCGTGATGGTGCCCTGGCTGCAGCGGGAGACCCTGGCGCCGGTAGCGCGGGTGCTGCAGGCCTGCTTCATCGGTGGCTGCCTGCTGTCGCTGGCCATGGGCGTGTGGGCGCGCCTGCGCGGGGACGCCTGGGCCGTGGCCGGGCTGGCGTCGCTGTCGCCGATGCTGGTGCTGGTGGTGGCCGATGCGACCCGCGCGCAATGGCTGTTCGAGTACCGCGTGGAGGCACTGCAGCTGGCGGTCACCTGGCTGCTGATGATGGCCGCCTACGCGCTCAACCTGCGCCTGGGCCGGCTGCGCCAGCAGCGGGACGAGATGCGCCAGCTGGCCGAGACGGACATGCTGACCGGCCTGCCCAACCGCCGCGCCGGCCTGCAGCAGCTGGCCCAGCAGCTGGAACGGGTGCAGCGCGACGGCGGCCCGCTGGTGATCGGCTTCCTCGACATCGATCTGTTCAAGGACATCAACGACCGCCACGGCCATGCGGTCGGGGACCAGGTGCTGGTGGCCGTGGCCCAGGCCCTGCGCGCGGCCGTGCGCAACCAGGACGAAGTGGTGCGCATGGGCGGGGAGGAGTTCCTGCTGCTGCTGCCGGGCATGCCGCGCGACACGGCCGCCGCCCGCCTGGAGCAGCTGCGCCAGCGCATCACCGAGCTCTGCCAGGACCTGCAGGTGCCGGGCCTGGAGGTGACCGCCAGCATCGGCCTGGCGCAGTGGCGCCCGGGCGAGGACGACCTGGCCGCGCTGCTGCGGCGGGCCGACCATGCCATGTACGTGGCCAAGCGCAGCGGCCGCAACCGGGTCTTCGACGGCGAAACCGTCGATCCATTGCTGCCGGCGTGACCCGGGCGGGGCGGGGATGGCCGATAATGGGGCCATGACCACCCGACTCAACAAATACATCGCCGAAACCGGCTTCTGCTCCCGCCGCGAGGCCGATCGCCTGATCGCCGCCCGCCGGGTCACCGTCAACGGCCACCCCGGGGGTACCGGCGCGGTCGTCGGCGAGGGCGATACCGTCCTGGTGGACGGCCAGCCGCTGCAGGTGCGCGTGGCCCGCAAGCCGGGCGCCCGCCGCCACGTCTACATCGTGCTGAACAAGCCGGTGGGCGTGACCTGCACCACTGAAAGCTCGGTGAAGGGCAACATCGTCGACTTCGTCGGCCACGAGCAGCGCATTTTCCCGATCGGCCGCCTGGACAAGGATTCCGAGGGCCTGATCCTGATGACCAGCAACGGCGACATCGTCAACCAGATCCTGCGTGCCGAGAACGGCCACCAGAAGGAGTACCTGGTGGCGGTCAACAAGCCGGTCACCGATGAATTCCTGCGCGGCATGGCCCGCGGCGTGCGCGTCCACGACCAGATGACCCTGCCGTGCCGCACCTCGCGCATCGCCAAGTTCGGCTTCCGCATCACCCTGGAGCAGGGCCTGAACCGGCAGATCCGCCTGATGGCCGCCGCGTTCGATTACCGCGTCACCCAGCTGCGCCGCGTGCGCATCGACAACATCAAGATCGGTGCGCTGAAACCGGGCCAGTGGCGCAACCTGACCGAGCAGGAACTGCGCGGGCTGCTGCCCAAGCAGCAGAACTGGTAACCGACGCCTGCAGAGCCGGGCCCATGCTCGGCTGGCGGGCGGCATCATCGGCTAGACTCGGCAGTGACCTGCCGGAACATGACGCTGCATGATCAAGCCCGACAAGCCTGCCAACGAGGCCCAGCGCCTGGACGCGCTGTACCGCTACCGCATCCTCGATTCGGAGCGCGAGAAGTCTTTCGATGACCTGGTGGTCATCGCCAAGGCGGTGTGCGGCACGTCGATGGCCGCCGTCACCCTGATCGACGTTGAACGGCAATGGTTCAAGTCGATCCAGGGCATCGATGCCACCGAGAACCTGCGCAGCGAATCGATGTGCGGCCACGCCATCCTGCAGCCGCGCGAGCTCATGGTGGTGGAGGATGCGCAGCAGGACATCCGCTTCCACGACAACCCGGTGGTGACCGGCGATCCGCACGTGCGTTTCTACGCCGGTGCGCCGCTGATCAGCAGCGACGGCCTGCCGCTGGGCACGCTGTGCGTGTTCGATCCCACCCCGCAGCACCTGGCCCCGGACAAGGCCGAGGCGCTGGCCGCGCTGTCACGCCAGGTCATGCTGGTGATGGAACTGCGCCGCTTCGCGCTGGATATCCAGAGCCACATGGTGCAGCGCGATGACTACGAGCGCCTGCTGTCGGAGTACCACGACGTGCTGCTGGCGCAGAACGCCGACCTGACCGAACAGAGCCGCACCGATGCGCTGACCGGGCTGCCGAACCGGCGCGCGATGGCCGCTGCCCTGCAGGACGCGGTGGCCAGCGCCGATGGCCAGCCGCGGCAGACCTGCGTGGCCCTGGTGGACATCGATCACTTCAAGCACATCAACGATTTCCAGGGCCATGCCACCGGCGACCGGGTACTGGCCGAACTGGGCGTGCTGCTGCGTTCGCACTTCGCCGGCCGCGGCCTGGCCGCGCGCTATGGCGGCGAGGAATTCGTGGCGCTGATGCCGGACGTGGACCTGCGCACCGCCGAACTGCAATGCGAGTTCCTGCGCATGGCGGTGGCCGACCTGCCACTGGGCTTCCCGGTGACGGTCAGCATCGGCGTGGCCCAGCATCAGGCCGGCGAAACCACCGACCAGACCCTGGCGCGCGCCGACGCGGCGCTGTACCGCGCCAAGGCCAACGGCCGCAACCGGGTGGAGCTGGCGCCGTAAACCCGCGACGTGGCACGGGGGGCCACGACCTGACGGGCGCCTGCCTCTGGCGGGCCGTCTCAACCACTGCGATGCCATCGCCACATCATGGCGTCCTCCCCCTCTGCAAGGACGCCGCCCATGCTGCAGACCCTGGCCGTTGCCCACTACCGTTCGTTGCATGACCTGGTACTGCCGCTGCAACGGTTGAACGTCGTCACCGGGGACAACGGCAGTGGCAAATCCAGCCTGTACCGCGCGTTGCGCCTGCTGGCTGAAAATGCACAGGGAGGCGTGGCCGCCGCGCTTGCCCGCGAAGGCGGGCTGGGTTCGGCACTGTGGGCTGGCCCGGAAAAGATCGATGCGCGCGTGGTGCGCGGTGAAATTCCCTTGCAGGGCACCGCGCGGCAGGAATCGGTCAGCTTGAAGCTGGGCTTTGCCACCGACGAGATCGGCTACGCCATCGACCTGGGCTACCCGCCGCCCAGCCTGTCCGCGTTCGCGTTGGACCCGCAGATCAAGAGCGAGGCGATCTGGGCCGGCCCGTTTCTGCGCAGTGCCACTCAGCTGGTTGACCGGCGCGGCATGCTGCTTCGCCGGCGGCGTGGGACAGGGTGGGGCGTGGTTGACGATCGCCTGTCCGTGTTCGACAGCCTGTTCACCCAGGCCGGTGATCCGCAGCGCATGCCTGAGGCCATCGCGTTGCGCGAATACATCCGCCGCTGGCGTTTCTACGATCACTTCCGCAGCGATGCTGAGGCACCCGCGCGGCAGCCGGCGATGGCCACGCGAACGCCGGTACTGCACCACGATGGGCACGATCTTGCCGCCGCCTGGGTGACGATCCTTGAAATCGGCGATCCACAGGCACTTGCCTGTACCGTCGACGATGCGTTCCAGGGCGCGACGGTGAGATTCGAGCAAGGCGATGGAAGGCTGGCCCTGCGCTTCCATCAACCCGGCCTGCTGCGTCCGCTGTCGATGGCCGAACTGTCCGACGGTACGCTGCGCTTCCTGTTGCTGGCCGCTGCGCTGCATACGCCGCGGCCACCGCCGCTGCTGGTACTCAACGAGCCGGAAACCAGCCTCCATCCTGACCTGCTGCCCGCGCTCGCGCGTTTGATCATCGCCGCCAGTGCGCGCAGCCAGGTCTGGGTAGTGTCCCATTCCAGCCGACTGATCGCAGCCTTGGAGCAGGCGCCGGACTGCCATTCGCTGCACCTCCACAAGGAACAGGGCCGCACGTTGTTGAGTGGTCAGGGGTTGCTTGACGCTCCCGCATGGCATTGGCCGCGGCGTTGACGCCCCGCCTTACTCGGCGATGTTGCGCGCCTCGGCCGTGCCCAGGATCTCCGGATGCTGCACCGGCTTGCGGCGGTTCAGCAGCGGATGCAGGAACACCGCACCGACGATGATCGCCACGCCCAGGTAGAACCACGGCGTCACTTCATGCTGCTCACGCAGCAGCACCACCGCCAGCAGCACGGCATAGACCGGCTCCAGGTTGGTCACCAGCTGCACGGTATAGGCGCTGAGGTGGCGCAGCGCGACCAGCGCCAGGGCGAACGGCAGCAGCGTGCAGGCGCCCGCCAGCACCAGCAGCAGGATGCCATCGTGCAGGTCGGGCACCACCCACAGGGGGCTGGCAAGCGCCGGCAGCAGGTACGGCAGCACCGGCGCCAGCAGGGTGAGGGTGAGCGTGCCGGCGCCCAGTTCCAGCGCGGTCACCGTCAGCGGATCGGCATGGCTGACCATGCGCTTGTTGAGCGAGCCGAACACCGCCACCAGCAGCGCCGACAGTGCGCCGACCAGCACGCCCAGGCGCATGCCATCGGGCACGCCGCCGACCACCAGGGCCACCCCCGGCAGCACCGCCAGGCCGAAGGCCAGCTCGCGTACCTGGAAGGGCCGCTTGGCCACCCACGGTTCGATGATGGAGGTGAACACCGGCGCCAGTGCGATGCAGGTGGCGGCCACCGAGGCATTGGCCAGCTTCACCGCGCCATAGAACGTCAGCCAGTGCAGGGCGACCAGCGCACCGATGCCGGCATAACCGGCCACCAGCCGCAGCGGCAAGGTGCGCAGCCCGCGCCAGACCCGCGGCAGCAGGGCCAGCATGGCCACCACCAGCAGCATGCGCCACCATACCAGCGGCAGCGCCGGCAGGGTGATCAGCTTGCCGAGGATGGCGGTGACGCCCCACAACAGGACACAGAAATGGATCTGCCAGAGCGCTTTGCGGGTGTCGGGGGTCGTCATCGGTGTATTGTGCGGCAAGCGCAGGGCGGCCGGCGATGCCGGTGGCCTGCCCGCTGCATCCTGTCCCTGGAGCCCGTGCATGCCTGCCGACCGTTCGCTGCTGCGGGGTTGGGCCGCGCTGACCGCGCTGGTCGCCGCCGCGTCACTGCTGCTGCAGTACCTGTTGCTGGTCACCGGCCCCGGCGGCAGCGCGGGCATTGCCGCGGCGACGCTGCGGTTCTTCGGCTACTTCACCATCCTCAGCAACCTGGCGGTGTGCGTGGGCTGCCTGTGCCTGGCGTCGGGACGCGCGCTGCGGGCGACCCCGGCGGCGGTGCTGGCGCTGGGCATCGGCGTGACCAGCCTGGTCTATGCGGTGGCCCTGCAGGGGCTGTGGCAGCCCACCGGCCTGCAATGGTGGGTCGACATGGGCCTGCACTACGCGGTGCCGCTGCTGTACCTGGGCGGCTGGCTGCTGCTGTTGCCGCACGGGCACCTGCGCTGGCGCGCGCTGGGCAGGGTGCTGCTGGTGCCGGTGGCCTACCTGGGCTGGGCGATGGCGGTGGCCGCCATGCTCGGCCAGGCGCCGTACCCGTTCCTGGACTGGCAACGGATCGGTGCAGCGGCATTCGCGCTCAACGTGCTGCGGGTGGCCGGCGTGTTCGTGCTGGGCTGGAGCCTGCTGTGGGCGCTGGATCGCTGGCGCCGTCGCTGAGCCGCTGCAGGGCCATCGCTGCCGCCGGGTTGCGTGCCTTGCCCGCGCCGATGCACAGCAGGTAGACCTCGCGTGGCTGCGGCACGGCGGGCTCGGCGAGGCAGGGCAGGTCGTCCACGGGTTCGCCGCGGGACCAGCGCTGCGCGCGTTCAGCCCAGCGTTGTTGCTGCGGTCGCGGCAGGCCCTCGCGCAGGCGCGCCTGGCTGCGCTTGATGCGCGCGTAGACGAAGCCGGCGCTGACATCGCCGTGCAACGGTGCCTCGTCGCTGTCTTCGATCACCAGGGCCACGCCATGGCGGCGCGCGGCGGCCACCAGCTCCGGCCCGTGCACCTGCGCATTGCGCACTTCCAGCGCGTGCTGCAGCGGCACGCCCTGCAGGGTCTGCGGCAGTGCAGCCATCAGCGCTTCGAATGCCTTCGCGTCAGCCGGGTGCCTGGGGTCGAACTGCCACAGCAGCGGGCCCAGCCGGTCACCCAGCGCCAGCGCGGCCTGCAGGAAGGGTGTGGCCGCTTCGACGGTGGACGACAGATCGCGGCGCTGCACGAGGTAGCGCGGCGCCTTCATTGAAAAGCGGAAACCGTCCGACGTCTGTGCAGCCCACTGCGCGCACTGCGCTTCGGTGGGCGTGCGGTAGAAGGTGCCGTTGATCTCGATGCAGCGCAGCGTGTGGCTGGCGTGGGCCAGCTCTTCGCGCTGCGGCAGGCCGTCGGGGTAGAACACCCCGCCGCGCCACGCCGGAAACACCCAGCCGCCAATGCCGCAGCGGATCGCTGCGGCTGTCACTGGCCGTGGTCCGCGCGCCAGGGATCGTAGCTGCCGAACCACCACAGGTAGCCTTCCGGATCGGCGCAGGCGTAGCCCCTGCCGCCGTAGTCCTGGTCGGCGATGTCGATGACGATGCGCGCGCCGGCGGCCTTGGCCCGCGCGTAGTGAGCGTCGGCATCGGGAACGATGACGCACGCGCTCTGCGTCTGCCGCCCATCGACCTCGTCGGGCATCACCGCCAGCTTCGACCATTCACCGCTGCTGCTGGCCGAGCCGAGCATGACCATGCCCTGGCCGAACACCAGCTGCGCGTGGAAGACCGTTTCGCCTTCGGCGTACACCGCCTGCGCATGGAAGCCGAACGCGCGCTGCAGCCAGTCGATGGCGGCCAGTGCGTTGCGGTAGCGCAGGCACGGAATGATGGTGGAACCGGTGCTGGATGGATCGCTGTGGGCCATGACACCCCTCCTATGGCACAGGGCAGGATCGGCTGCTGGCCGTTACCATCGCGCGAAACCCCGGTGATGGCCTGCACACGGCCGCAACCCCCGTTCGGAGATGGTGCTGGATGAACAACTGGATTGGAGGCGCCGTGCTGCTGGCCTGCGCGACGATGGCACATGCGGCTGAAACCGCGCCGACCCCGGCGCAGCTGCAGGACCTGGATGCGACCGTCGAGCGCGTGCGCGCGCAGTTCGACGTGCCCGGCGTGGCCGTGGCCGTGGTCAAGGACGGCAAGGTGGTGCTGGAGCGCGGCTGGGGCGTGCGTGAGCTGGGCAAGCCGGCGCCCGTGCAGGCCGACACCCTGTTCGCCATCGCGTCCAACACCAAGGCCTTCACCGCCACCTCGCTGAACCTGCTGGCCGAGGACGGCAAGCTGAAGATGGACGACAAGGTGATCGACCACCTGCCGTCGTTCCGCATGTCCGACCCGTTCGTGACCGGGCAGATGACCCTGCGCGACCTGCTTTCGCACCGCAGCGGCCTGAGCCTGGGGGCCGGCGACCTGCTGTTCTGGCCGACCACGTCCTACAGCAATGCCGAGGTGGTGCAGCGGCTCGGCCAGGTGCCGCTGAAGGGTGGTTTCCGCGAGCGCTACGCCTACGACAACATCCTCTATGCGGTGGCCCAGCAGGTCATCGAGAAGGTGTCGGGCATGAGCTACCAGCAGTTCCTGCAGACGCGCATCTTCGACAAGGTGGGCATGGCCGGCACGCGCTACAACGCCGACCACCTGCAGGCCGGTGACAACGCGGCGATCGGCCACGCCAAGTACGATTTCAAGGACCTGCGCACGGTCGCGCCGCTGACCTGGTCGAACAACGCCGGTGCCGGCGGCATCTATTCCAGCGCACATGACATGGCGCGCTGGATGCAGGTGCAGCTGGCCGAGGGCACGCTGGCCGACGGTACGCCGCTGTTCAGTGCCAAGACCCAGAAAGAGATGTGGCAGATGATCACGCCGCAGGCCATTGCCGCGCCGAGCGTGCCCGAGCTGGAGCCGGCGCGCGCCAACTTCGCCGGTTACGGCGAGGGCTGGAGCCTGAGCGACTACCGGGGGCAGAAGCTGGTCTGGCACACCGGTGGCTGGCCGGGCATGGTTTCGCGCCTGACCCTGGTGCCGGGGCACAAGCTGGGCGTGGTGGTGCTGACCAACCAGGAAGCGGGCGCGGCATTCAATGCCATCACCCTGAGCGTGCTCGATGCCTACCTGGGCGGCGAAAAGCACGACTGGGTGGACGCCTATGCCAAGGGCGTGGCCAAGGGGCAGGACAAGGCTGATGAAGCCTGGGCCAAGCACCAGGCCGAGCGCGCCAAGGGCAGCACGCCGTCGCTGCCGCTGGCGCGCTATGCCGCCACGTACCGCGACCGCTGGTATGGCGACATGGTGGTGTCCGCAGAGGGCAAGGGCCTGCGCCTGCGTTTTGCCAAAACGGCGCAGTTGAGCGGCCGCCTGGAGCACTGGCAGCACGATACGTTCATCGTGCGCTGGGATGACCGCTCGCTCAACGCCGATGCCTTCGTCAACTTCAGCCTGGACCCGGACGGCAAGGTGCGCGAAGTGCGCATGCAGCCGATCTCGGACCTGACCGATTTCAGCTTCGACTTCCAGGACCTGCTGTTCACCCCAGTCAAAGAGTAACGGTAGTGCCGGCCGCTGGCCGGCATGACCACTAACCCGGGCCATGCCCGGCGAACGCCGGGAACACACCGGCCATGGGATAATCCCCGCGCTGATCTGGCGAGGGAATGTGATGTTTCGTTGGTTTGAATCCCTGATTCCGGTGTTCCCGCCCGTGGACGGCCGCATGCCGCCGCAGAAGGTGCTGCCGTTCTACCTGCACTACCTGCGCCCGGTGTGGCCGGTGCTGCTGGCCACGCTCATCGCCGGCCTGCTGCTGGCGCTGGTGGAAGTGGCGATGTTCGATTACCTGGGCCGCATCGTCGACATGGTCGCCGAGCAGCCCGGTGCCGGTTTCTTCCAGCGCCATGCCAACGAACTGGGCTGGATGCTGTTCATCACGGTCATCGCGCGGCCGATCCTGGTCGGCCTGCACAACCTGCTGGTCAACCAGGCCATCGTGCCCGGCCTGAGCAACCGCTCGCGCTGGCTGATGCACAACTACGTGGTGCGGCAGAGCCTGAGCTTCTTCCAGAACGACTTTGCCGGCAGCGTCGCCAACCGGGTGATGCAGACCGGTACCTCGCTGCGCGAATCGGCCGTGCAGATGGTCGATTCGCTCTGGTACATCGTGGTCTACACCGGCACCGCGCTCTACCTGTTCGCGCAGGCGGACTGGCGCCTGATGGTGCCGCTGATCCTGTGGCTGCTGGCCTACGCGGTGATCCTGGCCTACTTCGTGCCGCGCGCGAAGGAACGGGCCTGGATTGCGTCGGAGGCACGTTCCAAGGCGATGGGCCGCATCGTCGATGGTTACACCAACATCCCCACGCTGAAGCTGTTCGCCCACGGCGGGCGCGAGCAGGCCTACGTGGCCGAGTCGATCCAGGAACTGGCGGTCAAGCACCGCGCGCAGACCCGCATCACCACCGGCATGGACCTGACCATCGCCATCGTCAACGGCTTCCTGATTGCCGGTACCTGCGGCCTGGCGCTGTGGCTGTGGAACGGCGGGCACATCACGGTGGGCGCGATCACCCTGGCCACCGGCCTGGTCATCCGCATCCACAACATGTCCGGCTGGATCATGTGGACCATCAACGGCATCTTCGAGGACATCGGCACCGTGCAGGATGGCATCACCACCATCGCCCAGCCGCTGACCGTGCAGGACCGCGAAGACGCCGTGCCGCTGCAGGTGGCCCACGGTGGCGTGCACTTCCAGGACATCCACTTCCACTACGGCAAGAAGGGCGGGGTGATCGCCGGGCTGGACCTGGTGGTGAAGCCCGGCGAGAAGATCGGCCTGGTCGGTCCGTCCGGTGCCGGCAAGTCGACCCTGGTCAACATCCTGCTGCGCCTCTACGACCTGGAAAGCGGACGCATCCTGATCGACGGCCAGGACATCGCCCACGTCACCCAGGAAAGCCTGCGCCAGCAGATCGGCGTGGTCACCCAGGACACCTCGCTGCTGCATCGCTCGATCCGCGACAACCTGCTGTACGGCCGCCCCGACGCGACCGATGAGCAGCTGCGCGCTGCCGTGGCCAAGGCACGTGCCGAAGCCTTCATCGACACGCTGGTGGACGGGCAGGGGCGCCGTGGGTATGACGCGCATGTCGGCGAGCGCGGCGTGAAGCTGTCCGGTGGCCAGCGCCAGCGCATCGCCATTGCCCGCGTGCTGCTGAAGGACGCGCCGATCCTGGTGCTGGACGAAGCAACTTCGGCGCTGGATTCGGAAGTGGAAGCGGCGATCCAGGACAGCCTGGACGAGCTGATGGGCGGCAAGACGGTCATCGCCATCGCGCACCGCCTGTCGACCATCGCGCGCATGGACCGGCTGGTGGTGATGGACCAGGGCCGCATCGCCGAAACCGGCACCCATGCCGAACTGATCGCCGCCGGTGGGCTGTACGCGCGCCTGTGGGCGCGGCAGACCGGTGGGTTCGTGGCTGCCGACCAATGATGGGATCGGGGTCGGAGACCCGCATGATCCGTTCTCTACGCCCCCTGGTGCTGGCGCTGGCGCTGGCGCTGGCACTGGTCGCCACGACCGCAGCCGCTGCATCGTCATCAGTGGAAGGCGAAGCCCTCGAGCAGGTCGTCCTGCTCAGCCGCCACAACCTGCGCGCACCGCTGGTGTCTTCGGGCGCGCTGGCCGACGCCACGCCACACGCGTGGGCCACCTGGGACGTTGCCGCCGGCGAGCTGAGCACCAAGGGCGGCGTGCTGGAGGTGTACCTGGGCCGCTACCTCGGCCAATGGCTGCGCCAGCAGCAGGTACTGCCGGCAACGGGTTGCCCGCAGGAGGGCGATTTCCACGCGCTGGCCAACAGCCTGCAGCGCACCCAGGCCACCGCGCAGTTCTTCGTTGCCGGGGCGTTTCCAGGCTGCCACGTCACGGTGCAACAGCGCAGGCCGCTGGGCACGATGGACCCGCTGTTCGACCCGGTGCTCCACCGCGACGACGCCGGCTTCCAGCGCCGCGCGCTGCGGGCCATGCAGAAGGCCGAATCGCAGGCACGGCTGGGCCCGGACCTGCAGATCGTCGAGGGCGTGGTGGAACACGCATCCTCGCCGGCCTGTGCCGGGCGCAGCCCGTGCGCGCTGCAGGCCGGCGACAGCCGTTTCCGCGCCGAAGCGGGCAGGGAGCCGGGGGCCTCGGGTTCATTGGCGCTGGCCAACGGCATGGTCGATGCGCTGCTGATGCAGGACTACCAGAATGGCAGCGGAACACCGGCAGGTTGGGGCCGCGTGCACGGTGACGCCCAGTGGCAGGCCCTGGCGCGGGTCCGCAACGGCGACCAGGACATCCTGTTCGGCACCCCGGAGGTGGCACGCGACGTGGCCGCGCCGCTGCTGTCGCACATTGAGGGCCTGTTCGCCGATCCGCAGTCGCCGAAGGTGAGCCTGCTGGTCGGCCACGATTCCAACATCGGCGCCGTGCTGGCGGCATTGGGTACCGCGGATTACACGCTGCCGGGCCAGCTTGAGAAGACGCCGATCGGCGGCCTGCTGCAGTTCGAGCGCTGGCGCGTGCACAGCGGCGAAGCGCGCTACCGGCTGGTGTATGTCTATCCCACCCGCACGCAGTTGCGTGATGCGCTGCCGTTGAGTGAGGCACAGCCGCCCGGACGGGTGGAGCTGGCGCTGCCCGGATGTGGGCAGGGCGGATGCAGTGACGAGCAGTTCAAGCGCCTGCTGCATCGCGCGGTGGATGAACCTATCCGCAGTGCGGACCAACGGTCCGCACCCACCACCGGGGTGCAGTAGATCCACGCCATGCGTGGATGAGCCTATCCGCAGTGCGGACCAACGGTCCGCACCCACCACCGGAGTGCAGTAGATCCACGCCATGCGTGGATGAACCTATCCGCAGTGCGGACCAACGGTCCGCACCCACCATCGGAGTGCAGTAGATCCACGCCATGCGTGGATGAACCTATCCGCAGTGCGGACCAACGGTCCGCACCCACCACCGGAGTGCAGTAGATCCACGCCATGCGTGGATGAACCCATCCGGAGTGCGGACCAACGGTCCGCACCCACCACCGGAGTGCAGTAGATCCACGCCATGCGTGGATGAACCTATCCGCGGTGCGGACCAACGGTCCGCACCCACCTTCCAACTCACTCGATCGGCTGGTCCAGCATCAGCTGCCGTGCGAAGCGCACCGGCGGCGCGCCGTAGGACAGCATCTGGTCGTGGTAGGCCTTCAGGTTGAACTTGTCGCCCAGCTTGTCCTGCATCGCCTTGCGGGTGTCGAAGTGTTCCTGCGCACCGACGAAGTAGGTCGGCAGCTGCGCCGAGGTCAGCTGCGCGCGCACCCACTTGCCCGAGGCTTCGCTTTCCTGCTGGAACGCGTCGTGGGTCATCAGGTGCATCGCCTTCTCGCGATCCCAGTTGTCCACGTGCACGCCTTGGTCGAGGATCGCGTTGGAGATCGTGCGCAGGTAGAACTTCAGCTGCACAAGGTGGAACAGCGGGTCGTTGTCGAGGTAACCCTGCTCCTGCATCATGCGCTCGGTGTAGACCGCCCAGCCTTCGGCGAACAGGCCCGAACGCAGCACCGCACGCAGGGTCGACGGGAACTTGGCCGAGTGCCAGCCTTCCAGGTAATGACCCGGCGTGCCTTCGTGGATGCTCAGCAGGTGGATCATGCGCGAGTTGTACTCACGCAGGAACGAATCGACCTGCTTGTCGCTCCAGTCGTCCGGAATCGGCGAGACGGCGTAGAAGGTCTTCAGGTTCTTGTCCAGCGGGCCCGGCGAATCGCAGTAGGCCACGGCCACGCCGCGCTGGAACTCGGGCATCAGGATGATGTCGACCGGCGCATCGGGCAGGGTCATCAGGTCGTGTTCGCGCACGAACGCGGTGGACTGCTCCAGCGCGGCCTTGGCATCGTCCACCACCTTGTCGCGCGCCGGCTTGTCGGCGTACGCCAGCTCCAGCGCGGCCTCGATGGCCTTCTGCTGCTGCTCGTCGGTCGGCTGCGCCGGCATCTCCGGTGCGCCCGGCTTGTCCTTCAGCACGGTCTGCGCGATGCCGTACATGTCCTCGCGCACGCGCTTGAGTTCGGCGCGTGCACGCTCGCCGATCTCCTGGCGCGACAGCGAGGAATTCAGCGCGAACTTCAGCTTCTGGTCGTACTTTTCCGCACCGATGCGGAAGTCACCCTTGGCGTTCGGCACCAGGGTCTTGTCCAGCCAGGCCTGCTGTTCGTCCACGGCCTTCTTCAGGCCGTCGATGGCAGCCTGCAGGCGCTGCTGGTCGGCCTGCGGCAGTTCGCCGATATGCGGGGTGATGAAGGTATCGACGATGCTGAGGATGCCCTTGTTCTGCTTGGCCACCGTCTCGGCGTGGATCTTCGGCACGCGTGCCGGGTCGAGGTTCTCGCGGGCCTGGGCGAAGATCGCCGGCAGCTTTTCCATGCGCGCGGTGGCCGACTTCAGGCGGTCGGGCAGCGGTGCGAACTCACGGGCCATCAGGCCGTACAGGGCGCTGCCGGCCAGGCCGTTGTAGAGCTGCGGGTCCCACTTGCCGGACTGCAGCACCTCGCTGTTCCAGATTTCCGACTGCAGCTGGTTGCGCAGGATCGCCGCGTCGACCTGGTTCTCGCGGCCCAGCTTGGCCACGTCGATCTTGTCCAGCTCGGCGAGCAGGCCCTTGTACGCGTCCACGGTCTTCTGCTGGCCGGCCGCGCTCAGGTCGTCGATCTCGCTGTCATAGCGGTGGTCGCCGATCTGGGTGGCGCTGACCGGGGACAGCTGCATCCAGGTGTCCAGCGCACGCTTGGACAGGTCGGCGAAGGCGGCATCGACCGCCGCGTCGCCGGCCTGCTGGCTGGCGGCCGGGGTGGAACCGTTGGTCGGGGCGTCGGCCGGCTGGCAACCGGCCAGGGCGGCGACCAGGGCAAGGGCAAGGAGATGCGGGCGCATCGGCGTTCCTGTACTGGGATCAATCCCCGAGCATAGGGCGCGCGGGGCGCTTTGTCCCCCTGCCATAGGATTACCATGGGCGCTGGCAGGAATCCCACGCCCCAGGAGGGCAACAAAATGCAGGTTCAAGGAAGAAGCGTTTTCCCCGGGCGGGGCGCGATGATCGCGCTGCTGGCACTGGTGGTCCTGGGAGGCACCAGCTGCGCCAACAAGGAGCGCGCACCCGGTGGTGGCGCGCCCGCACCCATGGCCGCGATCAAGCAGGGCGAGGGTCAGTTCCTGGCCTACACCCACGAGGTCCGCGTTGAACTGGACGGCGACCGCATCGGCCCGCGCCTGCAGGCCCTGGCCGAGTCCTGCCAGAAAGCCCAGTTTGGTGAATGCACGCTGCTGGAGATGAGCGAAGGCGATTACACGCCACGCCCCGACGCGCTGCGTCACGAGGCGCGCATCCGCGTCCGTCTCGCGCCCGACGGGGTGGGGCCGTTCATCGCACTGGCCGGCCGCGACGGGCACGTTGCCAACCGGTCCACCGATGCGGAAGATCTTGCCGAGCAGGTGGCCGACACCCGCCGCACGCAGGACCGCCTGCAGCGCGAATACGAAAAGCTGTCGGTGATGCAGCAGCGGGCCGACGTCAAGGTGGCCGACCTGCTGGCCATCTCGCAGCGCATGTCGG
This sequence comes from Stenotrophomonas sp. FW305-3-2-15-E-LB1, assembly GCF_058787375.1. Taxonomy (NCBI): domain Bacteria; kingdom Pseudomonadati; phylum Pseudomonadota; class Gammaproteobacteria; order Lysobacterales; family Lysobacteraceae; genus Stenotrophomonas; species Stenotrophomonas sp. FW305-3-2-15-E-LB1. The sequence continues at coordinate 333,850 of NZ_JBYSZR010000001.1, read as the reverse complement.
AAATCGAGGCCGGCCTGGAAGCCGCCAACCGCGAGGCTGCACAGCAGCGCCGCCGCATCGATACGCAGCTGGTGACCGTGCAGCTGGAACCGCCGTCGGGCGAAACCGGGCGCAGCGAGATCGGCGCCGCGGTACGCGACTTCGGCGGCGTGTTCACCAGCAGCGTGGCCTTCGTCATCCGCGCCGTTGCCGCACTGGTACCTGTGGGCGTGGTGCTGTGGCTGCTGGGCTGGGTGGGGCTGGCGCTGTGGCGCAGGCGGCGCCGCAAGGCGTAGGCGCCGGCAACGGGTGACGCCGGGCCAGGCCCGGCGAAGCCCTCAGCCCTCGTCGGTCTCGTACTCGACGAACACGTCCAGTTCCAGTGCCAGTTCCTGCACCGCATCGCGCACCTTCTGCGCGGTGGTTTCGTTGCCGACTTCCACTTCCAGTTCGTGGATGCCCGGGCCGATGTCATCGGACAGGCCGGCCGAGCTGGAATCATCGTCGTCCATGTGCGGCATCAGGTCGTCGGTTTCTTCGACATGTTCGATGCCTTCCAGGCCCAGCAACAGGTCGCTGATGGCGCGGGCGTCGTCTTCGGTTCCGGTGATGCGCAGTCGCAGCATTGGCATGGCGGGTACACAGAGTGGGGTTGCCTGCAGCCTAGCCAGCGAAGGGAAAAGACCGGGTGAGGGCGCAGTCAGCCGGCCGTGGGCGGGCGCCCCAGCAGGCTGTCGGGCAGGGCGGGGATGGGCGTGCGCTCGTCCTGCGCCTGGGCCAGCAGCCAGTCGATGAACACGCGTGCGGCCGGGCTGGGCGGCTGCGCTTCGGCATGCACCACGTAGTAGGCGTAGCGCGCCTTCAGGGCCGGGCCGGGCAGGCGCACGACTTCATAGCGCTGCAGGTAGGGCTGGGCGACGTGGGTACGCGCCAGCACCGCGCCCATGCCGTACACCGCCGCGCGCATCGCATCGGTGCTGTCGGCGAAGGTGTGCATGGGCGGCAAGGGCGAGGGCGGCCGCACGCCGGCATGGCGGAACCAGTCGCGCCAGCCCTGCGGCGAGAGATCGGTCAGCAGGGGCAGCTCGGCGATGCGCGCGGGGTCCTGCAGTGCTTCCACGCCGGGCAGCGCCGGCGAGGCCACCGGGAACAGGTTGTCGTCCATCAGGTGCTGCGCATGCAGGCCCGGCCACTGGCCCAGCCCGTAGCGGATGCCGACCTCCGGCCCGTTCTCGTCGTAGCGGTCCAGGCCGCTGCCGGTGTGCAGTTCGATGCGGATGTGCGGGTGCGCCTGGGTGAAGCGCGGCAGGCGTGGCAGCAGCCAGCAGTAGGACAGCGAGCGCAGGGTGGTGATGCGCAGCGGCACGCTGTCCGCATCCGGCTGCAGGTGGTGGGCGACGGCGGCGACATCGGTGAACGCGGCACTGGCGGCGTCGGCCAGCTGCCGGCCCTCGGCGGTCAGGCGCACGCCGCGCGCATGGCGCAGGAACAGGCGCACCTCCAGCACCTCCTCCAGGCGGCGCACGTGGTGGCTGACCGCGCTGGCAGTCAGGTGCAGCTCCTGGGCGGCCTGGGCGAAGTTCTGGTGGCGCGCGGCCACCGCGAACACGGCCAGTGCGGGGAGCAGGGAAGGGCGTAGCTGCATGTCGAGCCTCAAACCATATTTGTGGCTGGCAGCGATACTACGCGCTTGTGCAGCGGGCGTCTGCGGATGATCCTGTCGGCCCAGACACAGTGCAGGCGCAGGACGGAGGCAGGGCATGAACGCGGTACCGCAGGTGGCTGAGCGCGATTGGCGCACCCCATTGGAGCTGACCCTGCTGGGTGCGATCTGGGGCTGCTCGTTCCTGTTCATGCGCGTGGCCGTGCCCTCGTTCGGCCCGTTCGCGCTGGTGGAGGTGCGGTTGGTGCTGGGCGCACTGGTACTGATGCCGTTCCTGTGGCGTGCCCGCGCGCAGTTCCCGCCGCGCCGCTGGCTGTGGCTGGCGCCGATCGGCCTGATCAACTCGGCGCTACCGTTCGTGCTGTTCGCCTATTCGGCCGAGCAGGCGCCGGCGGCCATCGGCGCCATCTGCAACGCGATGACGGTGCTGTTTGCCGCGTTGATCGCCTTCCTGTTCTTCGGCGAGAAGATCGGCGTGCGCCGTGCCGGCGCGCTGCTGGTCGGCTTTGCCGGTGTAGTGGTGCTGGCCACGGCCAAAGTGTCCGGCCTGAGCATCGGCATGGCGGTGCTGGCCGGCGCGGCCGCCTCGCTGCTGTACGGCCTCGGCGTGAACCTGGTGAAGCGGCACATGACCGGCCTGCCATCGGCTGCAGCGGCGGCGGCAACGCTGGGCTGTGCCTCGCTGTGGATGCTGCCGATGGCGGTGACGCACTGGCCGCAGGCTGCGATTCCGGGCAAGGCCTGGGGCGCAGCGATCGCGCTGGGCGTAGCCTGCACCGGCCTGGCCTTCCTGATGTTCTACCGCCTGATCGGCCGCATCGGTCCTTCGCGTGCGTCGACGGTGACCTACCTGATTCCGCTGTTCGGCGCCGCATTCGCGTGGCTGTTCCTCGACGAACCGGTGACCCTGCAGATGCTGATTGCCGGCGGCCTGATCCTCGGCAGCGTGGCCGTCAGCCAGAAGGGCTGAGCGTACCGACGCACGGGTCGTGCCGGGCGCTGCCCGGCAGCGTCCTCCATGCTTGCGCGCGCGGCTGTGGATCTTGATCTGGGTCCGCCTTGGAGCGCAGGGAACCGGCGCGCAGCGCCGGCTCGCGGACGGCGGCGCGTTTCTTTTGGTTACTTTTCTTGATGGCGCACATCCATGCGCGCCCCCCTTCGGGCCGGCTTCGCCGTTCCGCGCTGCTCCTGCAGCGCGGTGCGCGGGCAAAGAAAAGTGACGCCCATGAACAATGAAGCGCCTTCAGTGCGCGTCAACTGAAAAAAGCCGAAGTACTACCGCACCGGCACCGGAATATTGCACAGGTCGATATGCCCGGCCGGGCGCTTGTAGAAATCATCCACGCGGTTGCGGCGTGCTTCCACCGTATCGGCGAAGGTCTTCGAATCGGTGCGCAGTACCTGGATCGGCGTGCGCTCGGCCGCCGGCACATCGCTCGCCCGGCGGATCGAGACGATCGGCGTGCGCAGCTTCGGGTCTTCATAGAAGCCCATCGGCGCCGGCCCGCGCGGGATCGCGCTGAGCAGTTCCATGCCCTTCAGCACGCGGCCGACCAGGGTGATGTTGCGGTCCAGCTGGCGCGGCGACTGCCCGGTCACCACGTACAGTTCGGCGCCGATGCTGCTGTCTTCTTCATTGCTGCGGCCGGCACCCAGCATGCCGTAGCAGTGCGCCAGCCAGGCCTTGCCGGCCTGCGGGTCCTGGCCCACCGGGAAGCCATCGACGAAACCGGTCTGCGCCGCCCAGCCATCGCGGTCGGGCAGCACGCCTACCTTCAGGCCGGCGCTGGCGCGTTCGAATTCGGCCGGCAACTTGCGCGCGGCGCTGCCGAACGGCTTGGCCTTGGCCGCGTCATCGGCGTCGGCATCGCCGAACTGCACCACGAAATTGTCCTGCGAGCGGTAGATGCTGGTGCCATCCCAGAAGTGCTCATGCGCGAAGGTCTGGATGTTGGCGACATGGCGCGGAGCAAACTGCGGCGCCAGTTCGATGATGACCCGCCCGGCCGGCAGGTCCATGTACAGCAGGTTGGCCGGGTCCGGCGTGCGCCAGTCGCTGGCCGCCGACGCATCGAGAATCTGCTGGGGGCTGCGGTACGGCGTGGCCGCGCTGGCCAGGGCCGGCAGCAGGCAGGCGAGGGCGAGGGTGGTCAGGGCAAGGCGACGGCGGTGCGACATGGGAACCCCGGAACAGGAACGAGGCCTCGATTCTGCGCGAGAGTGCGCGCCTGTGCCACGGTGGCGTGCTGGCCCTGGCCGTCTGCGTCCTGCACGATGGCCATTCTCCCTGGTGGAAGCAGATGATGTTGATACCGCATCCGGACGCGCCTGAGGCCGCACTGCGCGCGATGATCGAGCAGATCCTGAAGGGATTCGTCGATGAGGGCGTGGATCGTGTGCATTGGTTGCAGACCTTGTCGCCACTGGGGCTGTTCGATCTTGATGGGCGTCGGCGCAGTTGGTGGGCCGCCAATGATGATGGCCTGCTCGCCTGTCTGCAGGCCTGTGCAGCAGTGCCGGTGGGTGTGCAGACGGCAGCACTCTTCCTTGCCGGATCCGATGGCAATGGCCGAACGCGCGAGGCCGCGTTGCAGGTGATGCGCTCGGTGCCCAGCCATCTAACGTTGTCCTGTGCCTTGCTCCGCTGCAATGACTGGGTGGCCGAGGTGCGTGCGGTGGCGCAGGATGTCGTGATGTCACTGCTCGGGCAGTGCGCTGTACACGACGTGCTGAAGGCCTGGCCGGTGGCCGTGCGCCTGCGCGCTGCGCAGCGCGTTGACCGGGCGTGGCTCGAGGGCACCCTGTTCGCATGGTTGTCATCGCCCTCCAATCGCGCAGTGCTTGAAGGACTGCTGGACCATCCCGACGCACGCACCCGGCTGGTGGCCCATGTCGTCGCCCTGCGCAGTCATCCAGACCGGGCAGCGTTGCGCGCGCACGCGATTCTGGACAGCGATCCACACGTCTCGCACCTGGCGCTCGCCGATCTTCTGCGGCACGGTGAGCCTGGGGAGATCGAAGCGCAGGGCGCGCTGGCCTTGTCCGCCCCATCAACCAGGGTGCGTAGCGCCGCGCTGCGTGCGCTGGTCGAGCGCGAGGTGGCCGGCATGGATGCATACATCGAAGCCGCGGCTTTCGACCGTTCGCGTGGCGTGCGCCGGTTGGCGGCGTGGCTGCTCCAGCAGCGGCAGGCCACGCCGGCCATCGCGCTGTGGCGCGACGAACTCAAGCACCGGCGCCGAGGGCGATGGCGCGAAGCAGTGGAAGCGATGGCCGATCACGCAGAGGCGGACGATGTGCCGACGCTGCGCGCCTTGTTGCCCGCGGTATCGCCGCGCCACCAGCGCAATTGCCTGCGCGGCTGGGTGCGGGCCGAGGGCGGCGTCGGCCTGGCGGTGCTGCGTGAAGCGCTGGAGATACCGGGGCGGACGGTGCAGGCGTTGCTGGCCAGCGCCACCGCCCTATGGGCGGCAGAGCTGGACCCGGCACGCCTGCTCGCGTTCTGTCATGACGGTCCTTCGCCGATGGCACAGGCGGGCCTGCTTGCGCAGCTGACGAAGCTGCCCCTGTGGCAGCACCTCGACCTGCTGCTGGATGCGGTGCCGCAACGCGAGGATGAACGTGCATGGCACCTGCGGCTCGTGCATGACTGGCTTCGGGTGAGCGGGCAGTACTCGCCGCTGGGGACCTCCCGGCGGCAGGCCCTGGTCAGCCGCCTTGAAGAGGGCAGGCACGCTTTGCCCGAGGCCGTGGCCGTCCGGGTTCTGGCAGCGGTGCGGGGGGCCTGACTCCCTCGCCGCACGGCAGGGTGACTAACGACACATTCGCTATACCGGACTTCGCACTACTGTTGACTCCAACATAGTGGAGGGCCGGTCATGACCGAAGACGACGTCCACCTGAAGAAGTTCCAGAAGGAGCTCAGCGCCGGAACGGTGTCGCTGGCCCTGCTGGCGGTGCTGGCCCGGGCGGGGGAGCCGCTGTACGGGTACCTCATCGCCAAGGAGCTGGAGCGCGTGGGTGAGGGCGTGCTGAGCGGCAAGCAGAGCGCGCTGTACCCGGTGCTGCGCAACCTGGAAGGCGCCGGCCTGCTCGAGAGCCATGTCGAGCCGTCCAGCAGCGGGCCACCGCGCCGCTACTACCGCATCAATGAACGTGGCCACGAAGTGCTGGCGCAGTGGCGCCAGGCCTGGCAGGCCACCCGCGATTCCGTCGATTCCGTGTTGGAGGGGGTACCGCAATGAACGAGCAGAACCTGGCAGGCACTGGCCTGCCCACCACGATCACCCAGTACCTGGCGCAGCTGCGTGCGGCGCTGCAGGGCGCCGACGCGGCGATGGTGCAGGACGCGCTGTACGACGCCGAGGAATACCTGCGTTCCGAACTGGCCGCACAGCCGGGCCGCAGCGAAGCCGAGGTGATCGCCGATGTCGCCAGCAGCTACGGCGCACCGGCGGAAGTGGCGGAGATCTATCGCGAAACCGAGGTGACCGTGAACCGCGCGCTGCGCACGCCGCGTGCCGACACCAGCCCGGTGCTGCGCGCCGCCGCCGAAGCCAGCGGCGTGGCACCAGCCGCGCCGACACCCGCACCGGTGCAGCGTTCGCTGGCGGCACGCTTCTTCGGCGTGGTGATGGATCCGCACACCTACGGCGCACTGTTCTACATGCTGCTGTCGCTGGCCACGGGCACCTTCTTCTTCACCTGGGTGGTGACCGGCCTGTCGCTGTCGCTGGGCCTGCTGATCCTGATCATCGGCATACCGCTGACCGTGCTGTTCTTCGGCTCGGTGCGTGGGCTGGCCTTGCTGGAAGGGCGCCTGGTGGAAGCGCTGCTGGGCGAGCGCATGCCGCGCCGGCCGCGCTACACCGACCGCAGCCGCACGTGGCTGCAGCGCATCGGCGACATGTTCACCGACGGCCGCACCTGGCTGACGCTGCTGTATTTCCTGCTGATGCTGCCGCTGGGCGTGGTCTACTTCACCATTGCTGTGACGCTGCTGTCGGTGTCGCTGGCCTTCATCTGGTCGCCGGTGGCGGCGCTGTTCGACTCGACCGCGGCGTCCATCTACATCGACGGCACCAACGTGCTGCCGCTGGCTGCAACCCCGGTGCTGGCGGTGGTGGGCGCGCTGCTGCTACTGCTGACGATGCACCTGGCCCGCGGCATCGGCAAGCTGCACGGTCTGCTGGCCAAGCACCTGCTGGTGCGGCTGTAACAGCCTGGGGTCGGATCCTGCTGTGGTAGGTGCCAACCTTGGTTGGCACCCACCAGAACCAGGCCAACGGCAAGGCGGGGAATCAACCCGCCTTGCGCCGCAACGGGGTGACGTTGCTCTTCTTCTTCGTGGCCTTGGCAGCCGGTGCCTCGGCATGGGCGGCGAAGAAATCGCGCACCTTCGGGTACACCACTTCGCGCCAGCGGCGGCCGCTGAAGATGCCGTAGTGGCCGGCGCCTTCGACGATGAAATGCTCGCGGCGGTCGGCCGCGATGCCGGTGCACAGCGCCTGCGCGGCTTCGGTCTGGCCGAGGCCGGCGATGTCATCCAGCTCGCCTTCGATGCTCAGCAGCGCGGTATCGCGGATGGCCGACGGGTCGACCTTCTCGCCATTGACCACCCACTCGCCACGCGGCAGCAGGAAGTCCTGGAACACCACCGAAATGGTGTCGAGGTAGTACTTGGCCGGCATGTCCAGCACCGCGTTGTACTCGTCGTAGAACGTGCGGTGCGCGTCGGCGTCTTCCAGGTCGCCCTTGACCAGGTCGGTGTAGAAATCCCAGTGCGAACTGAAGTGGCGGCTGGGGTTCATCGACAGGAAGCCGGCGTGCTGCAGGAAGCCCGGATACACGCGGCGGCCGGCGCCGGGGTAGCTGGCCGGCACGGTGTGGATGACGTTGTTCTCGAACCACGACAGCGGGTTCTGCGTGGCCAGGTTGTTCACTGCGGTCGGGCTGCAGCGCGCATCGATCGGGCCACCCATCATCACCAGCGAGCGCGGGGTCGGCTCGCCACGGCTGGCCATCAGCGAAACCGCGGCCAGCACCGGCACCGTCGGCTGGCACACGCTCACCACGTGCAGGCGTTCGACGCCGAGATGGCGGATGAATTCCTGGATGTAGGCGATGTAGTCGTCCAGCCCGAACTCACCTTCGCTGGCCGGCACCATGCGCGCATCCACCCAGTCGGTGACGTACACGCGGTGATCGCGCAGCAGCGTGCGCACGGTATCGCGCAGCAGCGTGGCGTGGTGGCCCGACAGGGGCGCCACCACCAGCACGAACGGCTGGTTGAGCATCGTGTGCAGCTGGTCGGCTTCGTTGCTGTGGCGCTTGAAGCGCAGCAGCTTGCAGAACGGTTTGCTCACTTCCTCGTGCACGACGATCGGCACGCGCTCGCCTTCGACGTCGATTTCGTTGATGCCCCATTCGGGCTTCTCGTAATCCTTGCCGATGCGATGGAAGAGTTCATTGACCGCCGCCAGGCGATCAGCGCCCGGCATCTGCGACCACCAGTGGCCCTGGTTGGCGAAGAACTTGGCGTTGGCCTGGGCCTGGTGCACCCAGGGGGCGAGCAGGTTGCGGGTCAGTTCGTGTAGTTGATAGAGCATGACGACCGAATATGTATGGTCATATGTTGCCGCGCAGCATATCCCATCCGGGCGTCCCACAGGTTAAGTGGGACAAAAATAATGAATCCGGATTCACATCTTTTCCAGCGCGGCGGCCTCGCTGGCCAGACCCGGGCCCAGCCACAGGTGTGAACCAACGGCCTGCAGGCCCTGGCGGGCCAGCTCGCGGCGGTACCAGCGCGCCGGCCGGGCCTGGAAGCCCTCGTGGTCGCCGTCGAACGCATCCTCGGCGGCGAAGGTCTCCAGGAAGGCCACCCCGGCGGTCAGCTCGCCCACGCCGGCCAGGCCAGCGCGCAGCTCGCGGTCGGGCACGTAGTGCATCACGTCCGAGCACACCAGCAGGTCGACCGGGGCACAGGGCCGCAGCCAGGCGAAATCGCCGAAGCTGGCCATGTGCAGGTTGCGGGTGCGTCCGTAACGGCGCACAGCGTACTCGCTGCTGTCGAAGCCGAGGTATTGGACCTTCGGACGCAGCTTCAGCAGCGGCGCGCGCCAGGCGCCTTCGCCGCAGCCGATGTCGAGCACGCTGCGCACCGGCCGCTCCAGGTAGTACTCGGCGGTGGCCACGGCCAGGGCGACCTTGCGCGCCAGGCGGGCGCTGCCGCCGACATCGGCCCGGCGGTACCAGCGTTGGAAGTAGGCGGCGTCGTAGGTCTTGTCCATGGGGCAGGGCACGCTGAGGGCGGAAACGGCGCCTATCGTACGGCGTCGCGGCCGTGATGCGGCAATTGGCCGCGGCAGCCACCCACGGGGTGGCTCTACTGCGACAATGGGCGCCCATCACCGCCAGCCGCCGGAGCGAGCGCATGCAGAGCTACTACTGGGTCAAGACCTTCCACATCGTGTTCGTGGTGGCGTGGATGGCAACCGTGTTCTACCTGCCGCGCATCCTGGTGAACCTGGCCGAGACCGCGGGCCAGCCGGCGGTGGGCGAGCGCCTGCAGCTGATGGGCCTGCGCCTGTACCGTTTCGGCCATTCGATGTTCGGGCTGGCCTTCGTGCTGGGCCTGGTGCTGTGGCTGGGCTACAAGGTCATCCCGGATTTCCCGACCATGGTCGCGCCCGGCGGCGCCGGCTGGCTGCACGCCAAGCTGGGCCTGGTGGTGCTGCTGCTGGTGTACTTCATCTGGACCGGGCGCCTGCTGAAGGGCGTGGCCAAGGGCCGCACGCTGCCGTCCTCGCGCGCGCTGCGCTGGATCAACGAGATTCCGTTGCTGGCCTTCATCCCGATTGTCTGGCTGGTGCTGGCCAAGCCGTTCTGAGGCGAGGATGCCGTCAACGCGCAAACGAAGAGAGCCGGGCATCTGCCCGGCTCTTTCGTTTCTGCAATCGCCTGCATGTTGCCGGCCAGCGGCCGGCACTACCGGGTTTGGCCAGCGGCCGGCACTACCTGGCTTACGCGGCTTCGTAGGTGCCGTAGCTGCGCAGGCGCGCGTAGCGGCGCTCCAGCAGCTGCTCGGTGGACAGGCCGTCCAGTGCTTCCAGCTCGTTCAGCAGCACGGCCTTCAGGCGCTTGGCCATCTGGGTCGGGTTGCGGTGGGCGCCGCCGGTCGGCTCACGCACCACCTTGTCGACCAGGCCCAGGCTCTTCAGGCGCGGAGCGGTCAGGCCCAGCTGCTCGGCAGCGTCCTTGGCCTTGCCGGCATCCTTCCACAGGATCGAGGCGCAGCCTTCCGGGGTGATGGTCGAGTACACCGCGTATTCCAGCATCACGGTGCGGTCGCCCACGCCCAGCGCCAGCGCGCCACCGGAGCCGCCTTCGCCGATCACCGTGCAGATCACCGGCACCTTCAGCTCGGCCATCTCCATCAGGTTGCGGGCGATCGCTTCGGACTGGCCGCGCGATTCGGCGTCGATGCCCGGCCAGGCGCCGGCGGTGTCGATCAGGGTCAGCACCGGCAGGCCAAAGCGTTCGGCCATCTTCATCAGGCGCAGGGCCTTGCGATAGCCCTCCGGCTTGGGCATGCCGAAGTTGCGCTTGATCTTTTCCTTGGTGTCGCGGCCCTTCTGGTGGCCGATCACCATCACCGAACGGCCGTTGATGCGGGCCAGGCCACCCATGATGGCCTTGTCGTCGGCGAAGGCGCGGTCACCGGCCAGTTCCTGGAACTCATCGAAGATGATGCGCAGGTAATCGGCGGTGTACGGGCGCGACGGATGGCGGGCCAGCTGCAGCACCTGCCAGGAGGTCAGGTTGCGGAAGATCTGCGCGGTGCGCAGGCGCAGCTTGTCCTGCAGGGCGTGAACCTCGGCCTCGACATTGACCGCCGGTCCGGCACTGGCGTTGCGCAGTTCCTGGATCTTGGCTTCCAGGTCGGCGATGGGTTGCTCGAAGTCGAGGTAGTTCGGATTCATCGGAAGCCGTCGTGTAAAGAAGAGGGGAATTCTAGCCGAATGCGCAGCAATGGCCCGTACGCCTTCGTCTGGAAGGCGACGGTACCCCAGCCGGGCAGGGGGCGCCAGTCAGCCGGGGCGTGGGCCAGCCTCAGTTGGCCCACGGCGGGCTGTAGCGCACTTTCAGCGTGCGCACGGCCGGGTCGGCGCGCAGCGCCTCCATCAGCTTGGAATCGATGCGCACCGCGCTCTGCCCGGAGACATCGAGCATGCCGGCCACGCCGCCCTGCGGGCCCTTCAGCAGCAGGTCCAGGCGCAGCGGCGTGCGCCCGGGGCGGTGGCGGTCGAGCACGGCATTGACGCGTTCCCAGACCGGCCGCTGCTGGCGCAGGTCCAGGCGCAGCGACAGGCGCGTGGCGTAGTTGGCGCAGACCTCGTCGAAATCCCAGCACTGGCGGATGCGCAGCGCATAGCCGCCGTTGAACTCGTCCTCGCGCAGGCCGCCCTTGACCACCAGGATGCGGTCCTTGGTCATCAGGTGGCCGAACTCGGCCATGGCATCGGAGAACGCGCTGCACTCGACGCGGCCGCGACCGTCCTCGAGCTGGATGAAGATCTGGCTTTCGCCCTTGCGGCGCACGCCGACCACCTGGCCGGCCAGCACGGTCGGCACTTCCGGGCGCCAGCGCTTTTCGCCGCCGTTGCCACCACCGCCACCGCTGTTGCTGGAACTCCAGATCTTCTCGACCGAACCCAGGTCGTTGCCGACCAGGTCGCGCACATCGTCGCGCCACGGATCGAACGGGTGGCCGCTGAGGTAGAAGCCGAGCGTGTCGCGCTCGCCGTTCAGGCGCTGCAGCAGCGGCCATTCCTCGGCTTCGACCAGGTCCAGCTGGATGGTCGCCGTGCTCGGGTCGGGGCCGCCGAACAGCGAGTTCTGGCCCGAGGCACGCTCGCGCGCCATCTGCTCGGTGGCCTTGATCACTTCCGGCAGCTGCAGCATCAGCGAGGCGCGGTTGTGGCCCAGCTCGTCCAGCGCGCCGCAGTTGATCATCGCTTCCAGCGTGCGCCGGTTGAGCTTGGCCGAACCGATGCGGGTGCAGAAGTCGAGCAGGTCCTTGTACTGGCCGCCCTTCAGGCGTTCGTCCACGACCGCTTCGCAGGCACCCTGGCCGACGCCCTTGATCGCGCCCAGGCCGTACTGGATGGTGTCCGGCGTGGCCGCTTCGAACATGAAGGCGGACTGGTTCACCTTCGGCGGCAGCACGGTCAGGCCGAGGTTGCGCACCTCGTCCAGGAAGCCGACCACCTTGTCGGTGTTGTCCATGTCCGAGGACAGCGTGGCGGCCATGAACTCGGCCGGGTAATGGCGCTTGAGCCAGGCGGTCTGGTAGCTGACCAGCGCGTAGGCGGCAGCGTGCGACTTGTTGAAGCCGTAGCCGGCGAACTTCTCCATCAGGTCGAAGATCGCGTCGGCCTTGGCCTCGTCGACGCCGTCCTTGGCCGCACCTTCGCGGAAGATTTCGCGGTGCTTGGCCATTTCGGCCGGCACCTTCTTGCCCATCGCACGGCGCAGCAGGTCGGCGCCGCCCAGCGAGTAGCCGCCGACGATCTGCGCCATCTGCATCACCTGCTCCTGGTACACCATGATGCCGTAGGTGTCCTTCAGGATCGCTTCGGTGCGCGGATCGGGATAGATGATCTCTTCCTGGCCGTGCTTACGCGCGTTGAAGGAGGGAATCAGGTCCATCGGGCCGGGTCGGTACAGCGACACCAGCGCGATGAGGTCTTCGAAGCGGTCGGGCCGCGCGTCCTTCAGCAGGCGGCGCATGCCCGAGGATTCGAACTGGAACACCGCACCGGTGTTGCCGTTGGCGAAGATGTCCTTGTAGGTGGGCGCATCGTCCAGCGGGATCGCGGCGATATCCACCGGCGGGATGCCGGCGCGCTCGTGGCGCTTGTTGATCGCCTTCACCGCCCAGTCGATGATCGTCAGCGTGCGCAGGCCGAGGAAGTCGAACTTCACCAGGCCGACTTCTTCCACGTCGTTCTTGTCGAACTGGGTGACCGGGTTCTTGCCCAGGCCGTTCTCATCGTGTTCGGCGTACAGCGGGCAGAACTCGCTCAGCGGCTCGGGCCCGATCACCACGCCACCGGCGTGCTTGCCGGCGTTGCGGGTCAGGTCTTCCAGCTGCAGCGCCAGGTCGATCAGGTCGCGGACATCGTCCTCGCTCTCGTAGCGCTGGATCAGTTCGGCCGAGGCCATTTCCGAGCTCGGGCCTTCCTTGCCCTTGCCCAGCGCATCCTTCAGGTGGATGCCCAGGATGTTCGGGATCAGCTTGGAGACGCCGTCGACCAGGCCGTACGGGAAGCCCAGCACGCGGCCGGAGTCGCGCACCACCGCCTTGGCCGCCATGGTGCCGTAGGTGATGATCTGGCTGACGCGCTCGCGCCCGTACTTGCGCGCGACGTAGTCGATCACTTCATCGCGGCGGTCCATGCAGAAGTCGATGTCGAAGTCAGGCATCGACACGCGTTCCGGGTTCAGGAACCGCTCGAACAGCAGGTTGTACGGCAGCGGGTCCAGGTCGGTGATCTTCAGCGCCCACGCCACCAGCGAACCGGCACCCGAACCACGGCCGGGGCCGATCGGGATGCCCTGGTTCTTGCCCCACTGGATGAAGTCGGCAACGATCAGGAAGTAGCCCGGGAAGCCCATCTTGATGATGGTGTTGAGCTCGAACTCCAGGCGTTCGAAGTACTCCTCGCGGGTCTTGCCCGGCGCCAGCGGATTCTTCTCCAGGCGTTCTTCCAGGCCATCGCGCGACATCTTCTGGATCCAGGTGTCCAGGGTCTCGTCGTCGGGCACCGGGTAGTTGGGCAGGAAGTAGGTGCCCAGCCGCATCTCGATGTTGCAGCGCTCGGCCAGCGCCAGCGTGTTGTCGATGGCATCGGGGATGTCGGCGAACAGCGCACACATCTCCTCGGCCGACTTCAGGTACTGCTGGTCGCTGTACTCGCGCGGGCGCTTGGGGTCGTCCAGCACGCGGCCGGTGGAAATGCACACGCGCGCTTCGTGCGCGCTGAAATCGGTCGGCGCCAGGAAGCGCACGTCGTTGCTGGCCACCACCGGCAGGCCGCGCTGGCCGGCGGCCATCAGCGCGAAGCGGTTGAAGGTTTCCTCGCCTTCGCGGCCGGTGCGGGTCAGTTCCAGGTGCAGGCCATCGCCGAACGCGCGCTGCCAGTCGGCCAGCTGCTGCTCGGCAAGGTCGTGCTTGCCGTCCAGCGCCAGGCGGCCGGCCAGGCTGTCACGGCCGGCCAGCGCGAACAGGTTGGCATTGCCGGCCTTCAGCCAGTCCGGGTGGATCGCCACGCCGCCTTCGGGCCGATGGCCTTCCATCCAGGCGCGGGTCAGCAGCCGCGACAGGCTCAGGTAGCCCTCGCGGTCGCGGCACAGCAGGGTCATCCGCCACGGGTCCTGGCCTTCCTCGGCGATCATCACGTCGGCGCCGGCGATGGGCTTGATGCCCACGCCTTCGGCGGCCTTGTAGAACTTGACCAGGGCGAACAGGTTGTTGAGGTCGGTTACCGCCAGCGCGGGCAGGCCGAGTTCGACCGAGCGCGACAGCAGGTTGGCCTGCTTGGCCTTCTTCGGGTCGGCCTGGTCCGGCTTGGCCGGCACGCGGATGGTCGAGTCCGCCAGCGAGAACTCGGTGTGGACGTGGAGATGTACGAAGCGGGAGTTGGACATGCCGGACCAGGTTGGAGCGCGCGGGCCCCGGGTGCTGACGGGGAAATCGTCACCGGGGTCGGGAAGCGCTGGAGTGCCCGGTCAGGGTAACGAGGGCAGGGGGTGGCGACAAGGACTTGACGGTGCGGCGATTGCGCGGATCCGCCGGGCGCGGTCACGCGTTCAGGGTAGCGCCGGGCCATGCCCGGCGGCCGTTGTTCAGGCAATCGCGATGTCGGCCGCCACAACCTGCGGCGCTTCCAGGCATTCACGCACCGGCGCGAAGCTGCGGCGGTGCTCGTCGCAGGGGCCGTGGCTGCGCAGCGCGGCCAGGTGGGCGGGGGTGCCATAGCCCTTGTGCTGGTCGAAGCCGTACTGCGGGTGCCGCACGTGCAGTTCCTGCATGTAGCGGTCGCGCGAGACCTTGGCCAGGATCGAGGCCGCCATGATCGCGCGGTCGATGCCATCACCGCCCACCAGCGCCTGCGCCGGCAGCACCAGGCCCTTGGGCACGACGTTGCCATCGATGCGGGCGAAGCCGGCCACGTGGGCCACGGCAGCCACCACGTCGCGCATGCCCTGCAGGGTGGCCTGGTAGATGTTCAGGCGGTCGATGGCGTTCACGTCCACCAGCACCACCTTCCAGGCCAGGGCCCGTTCGATGATGCGGTCGTGCAGCTGCTCGCGGCGCGCGGCGGTCAGCTGCTTGGAATCGTCCAGGCCGTTGATACGCGGCCGCGACGGGTCGAACACCACGGCGGCAACGGCCACCGGGCCGGCCAGCGGGCCACGGCCGGCTTCGTCCACGCCGGCCACCAGGCGTTCGGGCTCGACCACGGCAGCGCCGTCGAACAGGGCCAGGCTGGCCGCCGCGGCCGCGCGACGGCTCATGCGGTTTCCTGCTTGCTGACCAGCAGCTCGCCCACCGCATCGGCGGCGCGCGCCGAGGCATTGCGGCGCAGGCGCTCGTGCAGGCGCTCGTAGGTGCCCTGCAGGTCGGCGCTGCGCTGCGGGTGGTCGAACCACTGCTGGATGGCCGCGGCCAGCTTGTCCGGCGTGCAGTCGTGCTGCATCAGTTCCGGGGCAAGATCCTGCGCAGCGAGGATGTTGGGCAGGGCGAAGCGGTCGACCTTGATCAGCCCCAGCGCCTTCACCAGGCGGTAGGTCAGTTCGTTGACCCGGTAGCCTACCACCATCGGCCGCTTCACCAGCATGGCCTCCAGCGTGGCCGTGCCGGAGGCCAGCACCACCACGTCGGCGGCGATCATCGCCGTGCGGGCCTGCCCATCGAGGACATGCGAGTACGCCACCGGCAGCGCCGAGCGTGACAGCTGTTCCTCGATCAGGCGGCGGCAGGCGGCGTTGGCCGCCGGCACCACCACGTGCAGGCCGGGGATGCGTTCGGAGACCTGCCAGGCCGCCTCGAAGAACGGTTCGCCCAGGCGTGAGATCTCGCCCAGGCGGCTGCCCGGCAGCACCGCCAGCACCTTGGCTGAGGCGGGCAGGCCGAGCGCGGCACGGGCCGCATCGCGGTCACCGTGCAGCGGAATGTCATCGGCCATCGGGTGGCCGACAAACCGCGCATCGATGCCGTGCCTGGCATAGATGGGCGGTTCCATCGGGAACAGGCACAGCACCAGGTCGGCACTGCTGCCGATCTTCTCCGCGCGCTTCTCGCGCCAGGCCCAGACCGAGGGGCTGACGTAGTGCACGGTGGGGATGCCGCGCTGCTTCAGCCAGCGCTCGATGCCCAGGTTGAAATCCGGCGCATCGATACCGATGAAGACATCCGGTTGCCACGCCAGCGCCCGCTCGCGAAACGCCGAGCGCAGCTTGAGCAGGCGTGGCAGGTGACGCAGGACTTCGGTCAGGCCCATCACCGCCAGCTCGCTGGCATCGTGCCAGGTCTGGCAGCCCGCATTGCGCATCGCGTCGCCGCCGATGCCGGCGAACTCGGCATGCGGGAAGCGCGCCTTCAGCTCACGCACCAGGCCCGCGCCGAGCAGGTCGCCGGAGGCTTCGCCCGCCACCAGCGCGATCCGCAACGGGCGCTCGCTGAGCACCCGCTGCGCAGGCACGCTGCCGGCCATCGAGGCCAGCGGGATGACGGCGGCGCCGGCCGGCGCCTGGCCGGTCGTGGCGCTCATCGCAGCAGGTGCCTCTCGGTGTGCTCGATGAAGTCCAGCATGGAGCGGACGTCATCGCTGGCCTGTGCCTGCTCGGCCAGCTGCTGCTTGGCTTCGGCCAGCGGCAGGCCTGCCACGTACAGGGTGCGGTAGGCACGCTTGATGGCGGTGATGCGTTCGGCATCGAAGCCACGGCGCTTGAGGCCTTCGCTGTTGATGCCGCGCGGGCGGCCCAGCGAATCGGTGCCGACCATGGTGAACGGCGGCACATCGCCATTGGTCAGCGCGCCCATGCCGAGGAAGGCGTGGGCACCGATGCGGCAGAACTGGTGGGCACCGGCGAAGCCGCTGATGATCACGTAGTCGCCGACGGTGACATGCCCGGCCAGGGTGGTGTTGTTGGAGAACACGCAGAAATCGCCGACGTGGCAGTCATGCGCCACGTGCGTGTAGGCCAGCATCCAGTTGTCGTTGCCGATGGTGGTGATGCCACCGCCGCCGCCGGTACCGCGGTTGAGGGTGACGAATTCGCGGAACACGTTGCGGTCGCCGATCACCAGTTCGGTGCGTTCACCGGCGAACTTCTTGTCCTGCGGCTCGCCACCGACCGCGACGTGGCCGATGAAACGGTTGTCGCGGCCGATCCGGGTCGGGCCATGGATGCTGCAATGCGGACCGACCTCGGTGCCGGCGCCGATCTCGACGTCGGGCCCGATGATGGTGAACGCGCCCACGCGGACGTCGTCGGCCAGTCGTGCCGACGGATCGATCACGGCGGTGGGATGGATCAGGGGAGCGCTATCGGTCATCTCGGTCCTCCGTACAGGGTCAGTCGCGGGTGCCGGCGCACAGCACCTCGGCGCAGGCGACGACTTCGCCGTCGACCTTGGCCACGCAGTCATACACGGCCATGTTGCGGATCACGCGCTTGATCTCCACGTGCATTTCCAGCACGTCGCCCGGCACCACCTGCTTGGTGAAGCGGGCCTTGTCGACCTTGACCATGTAGAACAGCTTGGACTGCGAATCGCGGCCCAGGGTGAGCTGGGTCAGCACGCCGCCGGCCTGGGCCATGGCTTCGATGATCAGCACGCCCGGCATGATCGGCTGGTTGGGGAAGTGGCCCTGGAAGAACGGCTCGTTGATGCTGACGTTCTTGGTGGCGACGATCTTGCGGGCGTCGTAGTCGATCGACAGAACCTTGTCGACCAGCAGGAACGGGTAGCGGTGCGGCAGCAGCGACTGGATCTGCGCCATGTCCGGCAGGGTCTGGGGCTGGCTCATTCTTTCTCCTTGCTCACAGACAGGATGCGACGGGCCAGTGCATCGAGCTGCTTGAAGCGCGCGGCGTTCTTGCGCCACGTGCGGTTGTCGGTCAGGGGCGTCCCGGACGAGTACTCGCCCGGTTCGGTGATGGAGTTGCGGACCACCGATTTGCCGGTGATCACGACCTTGTCGCAGATT
Source organism: Stenotrophomonas sp. FW305-3-2-15-E-LB1 (assembly GCF_058787375.1). NCBI lineage: Bacteria > Pseudomonadati > Pseudomonadota > Gammaproteobacteria > Lysobacterales > Lysobacteraceae > Stenotrophomonas > Stenotrophomonas sp. FW305-3-2-15-E-LB1. The sequence continues at coordinate 315,925 of NZ_JBYSZR010000001.1, read as the reverse complement.
TCCAGATGGCCGACGACGCCGACGGCGCCGCCGAGCAGGCAGTAACGGCCGATCTTGGCGCTGCCGGCGATGCCGGTGCAGCCGGCGATGGCCGAATGGGCGCCGATCTGCACGTTGTGCGCGATCTGCACCAGGTTGTCGAGGCGGACGTCTTCGGCCAGCACGGTGTCTTCCAGCGCACCGCGGTCGACGCAGGTATTGGCGCCGATCTCGCAGTCATCGCCGATGCGGACGCCGCCCAGCTGCGGCACCTTGATCCACTTGCCGGCATCCATCGCCAGACCGAAGCCATCGGCGCCGAGCACGGCACCGGGATGGATGCGCACGCGCTTGCCGAGCTTCACGCGGGTGACCAGGGTGACGCGGGCAATCAGCTCGCAGCCGGTGTCCAGGGTGCAGTCTTCGCCGATGATGCTGCCGGCGCCGATGATGCAGTTCTCGCCGACCACGCTGCGCGCACCGATGGTGACGAACGGGCCGATGTGGGCGCTGGCGGCCACCTGGGCCTGCGGGTCGATGACCGCGCTGGGGTGGATGCCCGGCTCACGCACGGGTGCGACGTCGAACAGCGCGGCGATCTTGGCGAAGGTGGTGTAGGGATCCTTGGCGACGAGCGCGGCGCCGGGGGCGGCTTCGGCGTCCTCGGCACGCAGGACCACCAGCGAGGCCTGGCTGTCGGCCAGCTGGGCGCGGTAGCGCGGGTTGGCGAGGAAGGTCAGCTGGCCGGCACCGGCATGGGCGAGGGTAGCCACGCCACGGATGGCGGTGGCGGGGTCGCCATGGACCTGCAGACCGAACTGATCGGCGAGTTGCTGGGCGGTGTAGGTAGGAGTATTCACGGCGGGAGTTTAACGTGTGACGCCAGTCCGGTCATGCGGGGGCGTTCTGCGGCGCCTGTCTGCTATCGGGGGGGAGGCGGCGGGTGGCCCTGGTCAGGACACGCAAAATCCCCTCCATGGTGCTCGATGGCGCCTTGCTCGTGTGCGCTGTCCTGCGCACACGGCAAGACCGGGGTTGGGCGTCCTGCCCAACCCGCCCTAGGCATGCCTAGGGCCCATGGCGCCAACGGTCCTGGTCAGCCCCCTGCGCCATCACCAGATGATTTCACGCGGTGGCGGTAAAAAGCAGCCAGCATCCGTCCTGCAAAACGAAAACGCCGGGCAGAGCCCGGCGCTTCGTAACCCGTCTGGTGGAGAGCCCCCCTTCTGTTAAGGGGGGCGCGCCAATGGCGCGGGGGATAGGGAGCAGGATAGGCCCCGCGGTTTGCATCGCAAACCGTGGGAACGTTTGGGGGCCAGTTAGAACTGGCCACCAAACGTAAACTGCAGGCGCTCGATTTCGTCGCCGTCCTTCTTCTTCAGCGGGAACGCGTAGCTGATCGAGATCGGGCCGACCGGGGCGCGCCACAGCAGGGCCACACCGGTGGACACGCGCAGTTCGTTGGCCTTGAAGTTATCCACGCCGTTGTAGACGTTGCCGAAGTCCACGAAGGCCGACACGCGTGCCGACGGGCTGTCGAACAGGCGCGGGAAATAGGCTTCCACCGACCCGACGGTCTTCAGCGAACCACCCAGCGGCTGGCCGTTCGAGTAACCATTGATCGCTTCCGAACGCGGGCCAAGGGTGTTGTCCTCGAAGCCGCGCACCGAGTTGGTGCCGCCAGCGTAGAAGTTCTCGTAGAAGGGCAGGCCGGAGGCCTTGACCGTCTTCACGTAGTCCGAGGAGCTCGGGTTGCAGTCGACGGTCTGCGTCGGGTTCGGGTTGGCTTCGGTCGGCGCGGTCCAGCACAGGTCGCGGATCTGGTCCTTGCCGTAGCTGTCGCCGTAGCCGATTTCAGCACGCGTGTTGATCACCAGCGAGGGCATGATCGGCCAATACTTGCTGATCTGGTAGTTCAGCTTGAAGTACTCGACGGTCGAGCCCGGCAGGGTGGTTTCCAGGCCGATGCGCTGGTACGTACCACGGGTCGGCATGAAGTAGTCGTTGCGCGAATCGCGCGCCCAGCCCAGCTCGCTGCGCCACGCATGGAACGTCTTCGTGCCCAGAGCATCGATGTAGTCGATGATCGACTGCGGCGTCGCGTTTCGGTAGGTCGTGATCTGGTTGCTGTCGATGCCGAACATCAGCGAGACGCTGTCGGTCTCGGTCAGCGGCACGCCGAACACCACCTGCGCAGAACCATTGGTGCTGTTGTACTGCGCGGTGTTGAAGTCGGAGTAATCCAGTTCGCGCCAGGACAGGTTGTAGCCCAGCGACACGCCGTCATCGGTGAAGTACGGGTTGGTGTAGCTGAAGCCGTAACGCTGCAGGTAGCTGCTGCGCGAGGCTTCGACCGACACGCGGTTGCCGCCGCCGAGGAAGTTGTTCTGCGACAGCTGCACCGAGGTGGTCATGCCGTAGGACTGCGAGTAGCCCAGGCCGAACACGAAGCTGCCCGACGTGGTTTCCTTGACGTTGTACACCACGTCGACCTGGTCGTTGCTGCCACTGACCGGCGGGGTTTCAACGTCCACCGACTCGAAGTAACCCAGGCGCTGCAGGCGGATCTTGGAACGATCGATCGCCGCCTGCGAGTACCAGGTGTTCTCGAACTGGCGCATTTCGCGACGCAGCACTTCGTCGGAGGTGCGGGTGTTGCCCTTGAAGATGATGCGGCGCACCGACACGCGCGGGCCGGGGACGACCTGCATGTTCACCGCGACCGTCTGCTCGGCACGGTTGGTGGTCGGGATCGGGTTCACCTTGGCGAACGCGTAGCCGATGTTGGACAGCGAATTGGTGATCGCGTCAGAGCTGAACTCCAGCAGCGCACGCGAGAACGTGTCGCCGGCGCGCTGCACGACCATGCGCTCGACATCTTCCTGCGGGAGGATGGTGTCGCCGCTGACCTTGATGTCGGAGATCTTGTACTGGTTGCCTTCGGTCACGCCGGCCGTCACGAACATGTCGCGCTTGTCCGGGCTGATCGAGACCTGGGTCGAGTCGATGCTGAAATCGACGTAGCCGCGGTCCAGGTACCAGGAGTTGAGCTTTTCCAGGTCGCCGGACAGCTTTTCCTTGGAGTACTGGTCATCGCGGCGGTACCACGACGCCCAGTTGTGCTCCTTGGATTCCCAGGTTTCCAGGATGTCTTCGCTGTCGTACTTCTCGGTGCCGACCAGGTTGACGTGGCGGATCTTGGCCGCCTTGCCTTCCTTGATGGCAATGGCGATGTCCACGCGGTTGCGGTCCAGCGGGCTCACCGTCGGGGTGATCTCGACGTTGTACTTGCCACGATCGTTGTACTGGCGGCGCAGTTCCTGCGTCACGCGGTCCAGGCTCAGGCGGTCGAAGGTGCCGCCTTCGGTCAGGCCGATGTCGGACAGGCCCTTCAGCAGCTGGTCGGACTTGATGTCCTTGTTGCCGGTGACGGTCAGCTTGTTGATCGCCGGCCGTTCCTTGACGGTCACGACCAGGATGTTGCCCTGGCGGTCCAACTGCACGTCTTCGAAGAAGCCGGTCTTGTAGAGGGCGCGGATGGTCTCGCCGACCTTGCTGTCGGTGACCGTCTCGCCACGTTCCACCGGCAGGTAGGTGAACACCGTACCCGAGCTGATGCGCTGCAGGCCGTCGACGCGGATGTCGCTGACAGTGAAGGGCTCGGCTGCCTGGGCCAGGGCGGGAGCGCCGGTGACGGCGGCGAGGGCGAGGGCCAGCAGGCGGCGATTGGGGAGTCGCGTCATGTCACGTCCGGTAGGAAGGTCGATTTCATTGGTACGGGGTGCCGGCGCTGTAGACGCCAAAAACGTGGAAAAGTTCATCGCGTGGCCAGGCCGAGGATGTCGTTGTAGAACGCCAGCCCCATCAACCCGGCCAGCAACGCCAGGCCGATGTACTGACCCGCGGCGATGGCACGCTCGCTCAGCGGGCTGCCCTTGACCAACTCGATAAGGTAATACAGCAGGTGCCCGCCGTCCAAGATGGGAATCGGAAGCAGGTTGATGATGCACAGGCTCAGCGACAGCAGCGCGAGGAACTGCAGGAACCAGTCGAGGCCGCGCTTGGCCGAAACATTGGCCACGCGGGCGATGGTGACCGGGCCGGAAACGTTCTGCAGCGAGGCCTTGCCGGTGACGATGCGGGCCATCATGCCCAGCGAATCGGAGGCCAGGCGGCCGGTTTCACGCACGGCCACGGTCACCGCATCGAGCGGGCCGTAGCGCATCAGGGTGTCATAGGCGGGGCTGAAGGCGCCCGGGAAGGCCACGCCGATCTGCCAGACCGGCTTGCCCTGGCCGTCCTTGCCCTGGCGCGGGGTCACTTCCAGCGCCAGGCGCTCGCCCCCGCGCAGCACTTCGATCATGCCGGGCCCGCCACGGCGGCCCAGTTCCTGGATCTGCGGGCTGACCTGGTCGGCCCCGTCGATGCGCTGGCCGTCGATGGCCACGATCACGTCGCCCGCCTGCAGCAGGCCGGCCACGGCCGAATCGGCTGTCAGGCTGTCCACCTGCGCCGGCTGCAGCGCGGCCTGCCACTGCAGGCCCGCCAGGCTGGGCACGCGGCGTTCATCGAAGCCGGCCGGCAGTTGCGACAGCGGCAGGGTGCGGTTGCGCACCTGGTCACTGCTGTCCAGCACTTCGAGGGTGACGTCGCGCCGGTCCATCGCTGCGGCGGTCAGGGCCATGCTGGCATCGCCCAGGGTGACCACGTCGCGGTCGTCCACGCGCAGCACACGGTCGCCGCTGGACAGGCCGGCGCTGGCGGCAATGCCGGTGGTGCGGCCGATGGTGGCCGAATAGTCCTGCTTGCCGATCACGAACATCGCCCACAGCAGCAGGATGCACAGCAGCAGGTTGGCGATCGGCCCGGCAGCGACGATGGCGATGCGCTGCCAGACCGTCTTGTGGTTGAAGGCCTGCCCCCGCTCGTGCGGGTGCACCTCCACCTCGCGCTCGTCGAGGAATTTCACATAACCGCCGAGCGGCAGGGCGGCGATGGCGAACTCGGTGCCGTGCTTGTCGCGGCGCGACCACAGCGGGCGGCCGAAGCCGACCGAGAAGCGCAGCACCTTGACCCCGCAGAGGCGGCCCACGGCGTAGTGCCCGAACTCGTGGAAGGTGACCAGCAGCCCGAGGCTGACGATCATCCACCAGACCGATCCGATGAAGTCAGTCATGCAGGCTCACGGTGGCGGGCAGTGGCAGCGGCGTCATGCGGTATGGGCGTGGCGTTCAGGCGGCGTCGATGGCGTTCAGGGTCAACTGGCGGGCCCGCTGGTCGGCGGACAACAGGCCGTCCAGTGTATCGGCTGCTTCGGTCGGCAGTGTTGAAAGAGCGTTAGCAACCAGCGCGGGAATGCTCAGGAAACCGATCCTGCCCTGAAGAAACGCTGAAACCGCCTCTTCATTGGCGGCATTCAGCACCGCCGGAGCAGTGCCGCCGGCCTGCATCGCCTGCCAGGCCAGGGCCAGGCAGGGGAAGGCCTCGGTATCGGGCGCTTCGAAATCGAGCCGGCCCTGGGCCAGCAGGTCCAGCCCGGATACGCCCGATTCGATGCGCTGCGGCCAGCCCAGGCCGACGGCCAGGGTGGTGCGCATGTCCGGCAGGCCCAGCTGGGCCAGGGTCGAGCCGTCGACGAACTCGACCAGCGAATGGACCAGGCTCTGCGGATGGACCAGCACCTCGATGCGCTCGCCGGGCACCTTGAACAGGTGGTGCGCCTCGATCACTTCCAGGCCCTTGTTCATCAACGTCGCCGAATCGACCGAGATCTTCGGGCCCATCGACCACTTCGGGTGGGCAACGGCCTGGGCCGGGGTCACCTGCTCCAGTTCGGCGCGGCTGCGGCCACGGAACGGGCCACCGGAGGCGGTCAGCAGGATCCGGCGCACGCCGGCCCCGTCCAGGCTGGCATCGCGCGAGCGCAGGCACTGGAAGATGGCGCTGTGCTCGCTGTCGATCGGGATGATCTCGGCGCCGCCGCGTTCGGCGGTGCGGGTCAGCAGCTCGCCGGCCAGCACCAGCGATTCCTTGTTGGCCAGCAGGATGCGCTTGCCGGCAGCGGCAGCGGCCAGGGTCGAGGACAGGCCGGCGGCACCGACGATGGCGGCCACCACGGTGTCACAGGCATCGCTGGCCGCGAGCTGGTCCAGCGCGGCAGCGCCAGCGTGGGCTTCGGTGGCCAGGCCAGCGTCGCGCAGGCCGTCGCGCAGTTCGGCGTACAGGCTGTCATCGGCGATGACGGCATGGGCGGGGCGATGCTGGCGGCACAGCGCCAGCAGGGCCTGCACCTGGCGGCCGGCGGCCAGCACCGTGGCCTGGTAGCGCTGCGGGTGGCGTGCGATCACGTCCAGCGTGGAGGCACCAATCGAGCCGGTGGCGCCGAATACGGCGACCCGGCGCAGGTCTGCAGCAGCATCCATGGTCAGAATCCGAAGATTTCCTTGCCCAGCGCGAACACCGGCAGGGCGGCCAGCACGCCGTCGACGCGGTCCAGCACGCCGCCGTGGCCAGGAATGAGGTGGCCCGAATCCTTGGCGCCGGCGTGGCGCTTGATCAGGCTTTCGTAGAGGTCGCCCAGCACCGAGGCGAACACAGCTACCACCGAGGTGACCAGCAGGCCCGGCAGGTGCGCGACATCCACGCCGGCGAGCAGGCCCAGGCCCACGGCCACGGCGACACCGGCCAGCAGGCCGCCGAACAGGCCTTCCCAGGTCTTGTTGGGGCTGATGCGCGGGGCCAGCTTGTGCTTGCCGAAGTGGCGGCCGGCGAAATAGGCGCCCGAATCGGCGGCCCAGACCAGCGCCAGCGCGGCCAGCAGCCACAGGTGGCCCTGGTGGCCCGGCGGATCGCCACCGGCATGGATCAGCACCAGCGACGCCCATGCCGGGACGATGGCCAGGGTGCCGGCCAGCAGCTTGAGGATGCGTGCCGGGCTGCCCGGCTGCGCGCCGAAGGTGAAGAAGCGCAGCCAGACCAGGGCGGCCAGCCACCAGGCCACGCCGACCAGGGTGGCCAGCTGGAACAGAACCAGCGAGCTGCCATCGGCCCACACCATCAGCACCATCAGCAGCAGGTTCAGCACCAGCAGCACGGTACGGGCCAGGGTGTCTTCGATGCCGGCCAGCTTCAGCCATTCCCACAGGCCGATCAGGAACACGGCGGCGGCGGCCGCAGCCAGCCATTGGGTGGGCAGCAGCAGGATCGCGGCAATGGCCACCGGCGCCATGATCAGCGCGGCGAGGACTCGGGTCTTGGTCATGGGCTGGGCGTCTCGGTGGCCAGGGCGGCGATCTGGGCGCTGGTCAGGCCGAAGCGGCGTTCACGATTGGCGTAGGCGTCCAGCGCCTGCTGCAGCTGCGCGGAATCGAAGTCCGGCCACAGTGCCTCGGTGAACCACAGTTCGGTATACGCCAGCTGCCACAGCAGGAAGTTGCTGATGCGGGTATCGCCACCGGTACGGATGAACAGGTCCGGCGGCGGCAGGTCGGCCAGGGCGACCTGGCGGCCCAGCAGCGATTCGTCGATCTGCTCGGGGAGCAGGCGCCCGGCGGCCACTTCCGCCGCCAGCGCACGGGCGGCGCGGGCGATGTCCTGGCGCCCGCCGTAACTGGCGGCGATCGACAGGGTCAGGGTGGTGTTGTCGGCGGTGCGCTGTTCGGCCAGCTGCATGCGGCTGACCAGCCCTGCACCGAAGCGGTCGCGTTCGCCGATGAAGCGCACGCGCACGCCACGACGGTGCAGCTCGTCCACTTCACGGTCGAGCGCGCCGAGGAACAGCTTCATCAGGGCATCGACTTCTTCCTGCGGGCGGCCCCAGTTCTCGCTGGAGAACGCGAACAGGGTCAGCGCCGGAATGCCCAGTTCAAGGCAACGGTCGATGGTACGGTTGACCGCGCGCGCGCCGGCACGGTGGCCGATCGCGCGCGGACGGCGGCGCTGCTGTGCCCAGCGCCCGTTGCCATCCATGATGATGGCAAGGTGGCGGGGCAGGGCGGCCGGCAAGGGAGGCGGGACTGAAGGCATCGACTTCAGACCGACAACAGTTCCTTTTCCTTGTCGGCGACGACTTTGTCGACGTCCTTGATGCTGGTGTCAGTCAGCTTCTGGATGTCGTCTTCGCCGCGCTTCTTCTCGTCTTCGCTGATGGCCTTGTCCTTGACCAGCTTGGCGATTTCCTTGTTGGCATCCTGGCGGATGTTGCGCACGGCGATCTTGGCGCCTTCGCCTTCCTTCTGCACCTGCTTGGCCAGCTCCTTGCGGCGCTCTTCGGTCGGCGGCGGCATGTTGATGCGGATGGCGGCGCCCAGCGTGTTCGGGGTGAACTCGTGGTTGTACAGGCCCTTCTCGATTTCCTTGATCATGCTCTTGTCGAAGGGCGTGACCAGCAGCGAGTGGGCATCGGCGTTGGAGATCGACGCGACCTGGTTCAGCGGGGTGCTGGCGTTGCCGTAGGCATTGACCGTAACGCGGTCCAGCAGGGCGGGAGTGGCACGCCCGGTGCGGATCGAGGTGAGGGTGTGCTTCAGAGCGTCGATGCTCTTGGCCATGCGCGTCTGCGCGTTGTTCTTGATGTCGTTGAGCATCGCCCGGGTCCTGGATGTAACTGGAATCGGGCGATTATAGGCGAATACGGGACGCTGCCGGGCCTGAATCGGCCCGGAGCACGCCTGGCGCTCAGGCTCAGGCCGGGTCGCGGCCCTGGACCAGGGTGCCGATGTTGGCGCCGCCGAGGATCTTCAGCAGCTCGCCCGGCTGGCCCATGTCGAACACGCGCATCGGCAGGTCGCTGTCGCGGGCCAGCGCGAAGGCGGCCGTATCCATCACTTCCAGGCCGCGGCGGATCACTTCGTCGTAGCTCAGGCTGTCGAAGCGGACCGCATCGCTGTGCTTGTTCGGGTCCTTGTCGTACACGCCATCGACCTTGGTGGCCTTCAGCAGCAGGTCCGCGCCGATCTCGATCGCACGCAGGGCCGCGCCCGAGTCGGTGGTGAAGAACGGGCTGCCGACGCCGGCGGCGAAGATCACCAGGCGGCCCTTTTCCAGGTGGCGGATGGCGCGGCGGCGGATGTAGTCCTCGCACACGTCGTTGATCTTGATGGCGCTCATCACGCGGGCCTTGGCGCCCAGCTTCTCCAGCGCGTCCTGCATGGCCAGGGCGTTGATGACCGTGGCCAGCATGCCCATCTGGTCGCCGGTGACGCGATCCATGCCGCCTGCGGCCAGGCCGGCGCCGCGGAAGATGTTGCCGCCGCCGATCACCAGCGCCACTTCGGCGCCCGCCTGCTGGGCCTCGATCACTTCACGGGCCAGGCGGTTGATGATCTTCGGGTCGATGCCGTAGTCCTCATCTCCCATCAGCGCCTCCCCGGACAGTTTTAGAAGGATGCGGCGATAGGCGAGCTTGGACATATGGACCTCGTGAGCGTGGAAATCGCGGGGGATTCTACGCGCATGCGGCGCGCGGCCAAAGCATTTTGTGCACTGCGGCGCAGAAAGCTTCACCGCCCCGTTCAGCCGGGGCGGCGGGTTCAGCCCAGTTCGGCGCCCGCCGTGGCAGACAGCTCATCATGCCCCAGTTCGCCGGGAGAGCGTGCGATGACACGGTTACGGCCCAGGTTCTTGGAGCGGTACAGCACGTCATCGGCGGCGCGCAGCAGGTCCTGCACGCCGGCAAAGCGCTCGTAACCGCCCTGGGTGGCCACGCCGGCGGAGAACGTCACGAACAGCGGCCCGCTCTCCAGTTCGACCATCGGGGTGGAGACGATGTTGGCCAGCACCCGGCGGATCACGTCCAGGGCGACCGCTTCGCTGGTGTTGGGCAGCAGCGCGACGAACTCCTCGCCGCCGAAGCGGGCGACGGTGTCGCTGTTGCGCAGCTGGCCCTGCAGCTTGTTGGCGAACACGCGCAGCACTTCGTCACCGGTCAGGTGGCCGTGGGCGTCGTTGATCTTCTTGAAATCGTCCAGGTCGATGAAGGCCACCGACAACGGCCAGCCATGCCGGCCGGCGCGCTGGAACTCCTGGTCGAGCACGGTTTCCAGCTGGCGGCGGTTGAGCACGCCGGTCAGGGCGTCGCGGTGGGCCTGGTCGGCCAGGCGCTTGGCCCGTGCCTCGAACTCGTCGGCACGGCGGCGCGCCTGTTCGGCATCCTGCATCTCGCGCAGGTTGCGCAGCGTGGTCAGCTCCTGTGCGTGGTCGATCAGCTCGCGCACGCGCGACGGCGAGCTCAGGCCGGTCTCGAACAGGCTGGCGATGTCCGGCAGCGCGTCGCTGATGCGGGCGAGCACCTGGTCGAAGCGGGCGCTGTCCAGCTGCAGGCGCTCGTGGACCTCGTGCAGGGCGCGTTCGCGGGCGGCGTCGGCATCCGCGTCCAGCCAGATGTCGGCGACCGCGCCGGACAGCTGCACGCAGGCCTGGAACGCATTGTCGGTGGCAGGCTCGGACTCGCTCAGGCGGATGCTGTCCACCAGGTAGCGCGGCAGGCCCCACTGTTCGGCCACCCAGGCGCCGACGTCGGCGTGGGTGCAGCCCAGTTCCTCGCGCTCGCGGGCGATCAGGTCCAGGTTGTCACCGGCTTCGCGCAGCAGCGGCAGGTAACGCTCCGATTCGGCCTGGGCCAGGCACAGCACGCCCATGTCCTGCAGCAGGCCGGCCAGCATCAGTTCTTCCAGCCGGCGCAGGCCGCGGGCCTGGCCCAGCTGGCTGGCGGCCAGGGCGCTGAGGATGCTGCGCTTCCAGGCGCGCTGGCGCAGGTCGTGGTCGGCACCGCTGCCGCCGGTCAGGCCCTGGGTCACAGTGAAGCCCAGGGCGAGGCTGATCGTGGCGTTGAGCCCGAGCATGGTCAGGGCCTGGCCGAGGTTCTCGATGCGGCGCCGGCTGGCGTACAGCGGCGAATTGGCGATGCGCAGCATGCGAGCGCTCAGCGCCATGTCGATGGCGATGATGTCGGCGGCGGTGGCGATGTCCGCTTCCGGGTCCTGGGCCAGTTCGATGATGCGCAGGGCAATACCGGGGGGCGAGGGCAGGTTGCGGCACAGCGCCAGGGCAGCAGTCAGCTCAGGAGGCATGTCGGATCGTTCAATTCCATTAGGACAAGAATACCTAGGAATGCATCACAGTCTGCGACTTCTGTTCCTGTTACGTGATTGCGTATTCCCCTATGCCGAGTATCGGCTTGAATGGGCGATAACGCAAAGATCCTTGTTTGGGATGTGCGCACCAACGGTGCGCACCCACAGGGGGAGAAGGTGTGCGCACCAACGGTGCGCACCCACAGGCCAACGGTGCATGCCTGCAGGCACAAAAAAAGAGCCGCGGTTTCCCGCGGCTCCTTCTGGTCGTTTCGCAGCCGGTGGGCTGGAATCAGACCTGCATCGCCTTGGCAACTTCGGCGGCGTAGTCTTCAACCACCTTCTCGATGCCTTCGCCAACGACCAGCAGCTGGAAGCCAGCCACGTCGGCGCCGGCGGCCTTGACCACCTGCTCGACGGTGGTGTCGCCCAGCACGTAGGTCTGGCCGTACAGGGTCACTTCGCTGACGATCTTGTTGATCTTGCCGCTGATGATCTTTTCCAGGATGTCGGCCGGCTTGGACTTGTCCTTCTCGGACATCTTGGCCAGTTCGATTTCCTTTTCCTTTTCCACGAACTCGGCCGGCACATCGGCAGCCTTGTTGTGCGGCGGCTTCAGCGCAGCCACGTGCATGGCCAGGCCGCGGGCCAGCTCGACGTCGCCGCCGATCAGGTCAACCAGCACGCCGACCTTGCCGTTGGTGTGGACGTAGGCACCGACGTTGCCGGTGGTGTCGACCTTGACCAGGCGACGGATCTGGATGTTTTCACCCAGCTTCTGGATCGCGGTGGCGCGGGCTTCTTCGACGGTCTCGCCGGAGGCCAGCTTGGCGGTCTTCAGGGCTTCGGCGTCAACGGCACCCGATGCCAGGGCGGCAGCGGCGACGGAATCGACGAAGTTCTTGAAGTTGACGTCGTTGGCAACGAAGTCGGTTTCCGAGTTGATCTCGACCAGCACGGCCTTGCCGCCGTCCTGGGCCAGGCCCAGACGGCCTTCGGCGGCCACGCGGTCAGCCTTCTTGTCGGCCTTGGCGGCGCCCGACTTGCGCAGGGCTTCAGCAGCGGCGTTGATGTCGCCGCCGGCTTCGGTCAGCGCCTTCTTGCATTCCATCATGCCGGCGCCAGTGCGCTCGCGCAGTTCCTTGACCAGGGAAGCAGTGATTTCCACGGGATTACCTCACGAAAGAAAGGGGTAGGGCCGGCATGTTGGCCGGCCCGTGTGACAGTGTCCGGTCGCCGCGCCAGTGGCAGCGGTCAGGACAGGTGGGCGCTGGGCGCCCACCGGGGGCCTGGATCAGGCCTGGGCTTCGCCCTTGTCAGCAGCGGCCTTCTTGGCCGGTGCGCGGCGGGCCGGCTTGCCTTCTTCAGCAGCGGCGGCGTCGGCGAAGTCTTCTTCACGCACCGAAGCAGCGTGCGGAGCAGCAGCCTTGCCTTCCAGCACGGCGTCGGCAGCGGCGCGGGCGTACAGCTGCACAGCGCGGATGGCGTCGTCGTTGCCCGGGATCGCGTAGTCGACCAGTTCCGGGTTGTAGTTGGTGTCGACCACGGCGATGACCGGGATGCCCAGCTTCTTGGCTTCCTTGATCGCGATGTCTTCGTGGCCGATGTCGATCACGAAGATGGCGTCCGGCAGGCGGTTCATGTCCTTGATGCCGCCCAGCGAGGCTTCCAGCTTGTCGCGCTCGCGACGCAGGCCCAGCACTTCGTGCTTGACCAGCTTCTCGAAGGTGCCGTCGGTTTCACCGGCTTCCAGTTCCTTCAGGCGGGCAACCGACTGCTTGACGGTACGGAAGTTGGTCAGGGTGCCGCCCAGCCAACGCTGGTTCATGAACGGCATGCCGCAACGCTCGGCTTCTTCACGGATGGTTTCGCGGGCGCTGCGCTTGGTGCCCAGGAACAGGACGGTGCCGCGCTTCTGGGCAACCGACGAGATGAAGTTCATCGCGTCGTTGAACAGCGGGACGGTCTTTTCCAGGTTGATGATGTGGATCTTGCCGCGGGCGCCGAAGATGTACGGAGCCATCTTGGGGTTCCAGTAGCGGGTCTGGTGGCCGAAGTGGACGCCGGCTTCCAGCATCTGACGCATGGTGACCTGGGGCATTGCAAAACTCCTGATGGGGAACCGGCGATTCCGCCCGCGGGATAGGTATGCGGGACGCGTGGAAGCGCTGATGGTTCCGGGGTTGGGCTTCCCTGTTGCCTCCGTGGCCGAACTCCTTGCGGAGCACCCCGGCACGGATGGGGGCAGCAGGTGTGGATTCGCCGATGACGTACGGCGTGGACGGCGTTCCGCGCACGGGGCGGCAGAACATCCGGCGGATTATAGTCCGGAGAGTGCCGGTGGTGCAATGGCAGGCGCGGGCGTGAGCACGGCTTCGCTGCCATCGGCCAGTCGGGCGCGGAACCCGCCGCCGGCATAGCCCCCGTCGCGGGGCGGCAGCGGCCAGCTGCGCCCGCTGCCGGCCAGCACGTAGCCGGCCAGCCCCGGCAGCACGGGCGCGCTGTGCCCCTGTGCGTCGATGAACGTCAGGTCGGCCAGGCGCGCGTGCAGCGTGCCGCTATTGTAAAGCCACAGCCGCGGCGGCTGCCCGGGCCCTGCCAGCAGGGCGGCCTCCAGAGGCAGTGGGCGGGCCGACGCCATCGGCTGCAGGAAAACCGGAAGGGAGTGGCGCTCGGCGCGGCTGGGGGCGGTTCCTGCCTGGGGCGCGATCAGCAGCCGGTACGCACGTTCCTCCCGTTCAGGTGCCGGTCCCAGCCGCACGATCCGCAGCCGTTGCCGCTGGCCGGGCAGGATGTGCAGCCGCGCGGGGCTGACCGCAAGATCGTCTGCCGGGTCCAGGGTGTCCCCCTGGCCAGGCTGGTTCCAGCGGTAGACGGTGGCGTGGCCGGTCCATTCGGTGGCCTCGTCGTTGGTCAGCCACAGCGCGTCGTGGCTGGTTCCGGCCGGGATCTCAACGCCGCTGCGCGACAGTTCCAGGGCCTGGGCAGGGGCGGCCAGCAGCCCGCACAGCAGCGCCCGCAGCACGACCTTCCCCATCAGTAGGTAATCGTCACGAGGCCGGGCGTCGCATCGCCTTCCTGTGCGGGTGGGCTGAGGGCCCGGATCTGCTCCGCATGGCCCCCGGCCGAGTCGCTGCGCTGCAGTGGTGCCTGCGCCGTGCCGGGTGCGCGGATCTGCAGGGTCACCCCGACACCGACCTGCGCGGGAGCGGGGTCAGCCGCCGCAGCGTCGGGCAGGGGGATGTCGCTGGCTGCCGCGGCAAAAACGGGCAGGGCGGCACAGGTCAGGCAGATCAGGCGCAGGGAGGACATGGGCGGCACCAGGGCAATGCAGTCGATATCGGCGGCACTGCCCCGGTCTGAAGCCTGTCGCGCCGCCTCAGTAGGTGATGGTGACCGTGATGGTGTCCGAGTAGCTGCCTGGCGGCGTCGCGGTGCCTGGCGCGGGAGGCACCCGGCCATAGATGGTCAGGTTCTGCGCGGCGCCGGTGCCGGTGCCGCTGGCCGTGGAGGTGTTCAGCACATTGCCCCAGCGCTGGGTACGCGCCGGGTCGCGGTACAGCTCGTAGGGCAGCAGGGCGCCGCTGCTGCCGACCCGCATTCCCCTGTTGCCGGCGCCATCGGCGTGGGTGCCGTTGTCCAGCCCGATCTGGAACGGGCTGCGGTTGACGCAGGTCAGTCTGAAGACGGCCGTGCGGTCGATGTTGGCGGCAACCGTGCCGGTGTTCACGCCGAAATCCATCGGCGCGGTGACATAGGCGCCGCACGCCGGGTTCACCGTCGCCGTGGCAGTGAGGGTCATCGCCGCCGCCTGCAGGTTTGAATTGCCGGTGGCCGCCGGAGGCTGCAGCAGACAGGTCGCGGGGTAGTTGGGCGTGCCCAGCAGCGGCTCGTTGTACGCGTACTGGAAGGTCGCGGCCAGGGCGCTGGTGAACGCGCCTGCTGACAGCACCTGGTTGGCCGGGTAGCGCCCGTACAGCGTGAATGATGCGGTGCCCGAGCCGCCCAGCAGTGGCACCGGATACTGCATCTGCCAGCTCACCCATGTCGGGCTGGTCGCCGCGCCGCTGCCGATCGCGATGGTTCGCGAGGGGTCGCTGTAGATCTGGTAGTTCAACCGGTCACCAAAGCTGTTGGCCAGGGTGCGCCAGGGGGCGATGCCGGTTCCACCGGTGCCGGCGGGCAGCCCCAGGCAGAACGTCACCCGCGCGTTGGCCAGCAATGCGACCGCGCCGGTGGTGCAGGTCACGCTGAACGTCGTGCTGGTGTCGACCAGCCCATTGGAGACGGTGCCGAAGGCCAGCGTCGGGCTGGACAGCGTGCAGGTGGTGGCCGCACGCGCGGGCAGTGCCAGCATGGCCAGCCCGCACAACAGCAACAGCAGCAGCACCCGGTTCACGGTGCAGGCTCCGGCAGGCAGCGCAGCGGCGGCGAGCGGCGCGAGGTGCTGGCCGGCATCTGCACATGGCAGCGCCCGCGCTCGCTTTCGATCAGCAGCCGTGGCGGCTCGCCGCTGAACTCGACCCAGGCCTGGCCATCGTGGCCGACCACCGTCGGGGTCACGCCCGCACCGCTGATCCGCGCGCCCAGCGGCAGCGGCTGGCCTGCTTCGTCGAGCAGGGTCAGCAATGCGCCGCGGCTGTGCACCAGCTTGAAATCCACCCGCATGCCAGCGCCCTGGCGCGGCGTGGCGAAGGTCTCGACACGCTCGGCGCGCATGTCGGCAGGAAGGTCGAGGGTATCGATGCCCAGCCGGTTGCGCTGCCAGGACAGCAGTGGCGTGACCAGCAGCAGCCCGTTCCGGTTGGTCACGCCAACCGGGCGGTTTTCCAGCATCACCGGAATGCCGGGGCGACCGGTGGACACCACCGCGAACGCATCGGGTACTTCGCGGGCGGCAAACACGCTGCCCGCCATCCACACCAGGCTGCCGCTGGCGTTGCCGTAGGCGAAGGTCTGGCCGGCATCGCGGGAAAGCCCGGCCGAGTAGCGGCCGTGGCTGCCCAGCGCGCCGATTTCCGCCAGGCCGCCGTCGTCGCGGGCCTGCAGGCGCCAGCCCGGGCCGCTGCGGCTGCCATCGCCGGGTACCGGCCGCATCACTTCGGCACTGGCGCGATCGACGTCGCCATTGCGCTGCACCGCCAGGGTGGCCTGCCTGTCCTCGCCCAGGCGGGTGCCCAGCGACAGGTAGATGCTGCGGTTCTGCCGCTGGTCGATGTCCTGGGTGGCCGACAGGTAGGCATTCCAGCGGCCGAAGCTGCGCGACCAGAACAGGCTCAGGTAGCGGGTGCGGGTATAGGGCAGGCCGGGGCCGGGCGCCGGTTGCGGTGCATCCAGCACCGGCACGGCCTGGTCAAGCCGCAGGTAGCTCAGGCTCACCGTGCCCAGCCGCTGCAGGTCCACGCCGAAGCTGGCCTGCTCGCTGATGCGCGGCGGCAGGCTGTCCTGCAGGCTGCCCAGGTCGCGGTAGTCGCCGGATGTGCGGCGGCTGGCCAGGTTCACGTTGAACCGGCGGTTGTTCCAGTTGTAGCCCATCCCGTACTGCCGGCCCCGGCGCTGGTCATCCCGGCTCTCGCTCCAGTTCGCACTGAGCACGCCGGCCCGGCCCAGCAGCCATGCGCCACCCACGCCCGCATTGAGGACACCGCCACCGCCTTCGGCATGTGCTTCGAGGGTGAACTGGTTGCTGATGCCGCGGCGCAGGGTGGCGCTGGCGACCGTGTCACTGTCGTAGCGGAACGAGTGGATGCCGAAATCACGCCGCAGCCGGCCGATGCCGGCGGACCAGTCGGACAGGCCGGCGGCCAGCAGCTGCTGCGTGCCGTAGAACGAAAAATCCAGGGTCTGCATGCGGCCGAAGGCATCGGTGACCACCACCTGCGCGGTGCCGGTGCCGCTGATGCCCGGCTGCGTGGCCAGCTGGAACGGCCCCACGGGAACCTGACCGCCGTACTGGCGCAGGCCATCGACATACAGCTCGACGTTGGATGGAACGACGGCTTCGCCCAGGAACGACGGGGTGGGGGTGAGCACCCGGTACGGCTGCAGCCCGTAATTGCGCCCGATCTGGATGCCGGCCATGCGCGCAGGACGCGACCATTCCAGGAATCCGCTGTAGAAATCGCCCACGGTCAGGCTGAGTGCCTGGTCGGGAAGATCCAGGCGCCAGCTTGTGTCCAGCCGCACCGACTGGTGCTGCCAGCCTTCGCCGGGCAGCTGGTAGGTGCGCATCAGGCCGGTGCTGCGCAGGCTGCCGCGGCCGACGCCGAACAGGCGCAGGTCGGTATTGAGGCTCAGGTTGCCCAGCCCGTCGCTGTGGCTGGCATACAGGTCGTAGTTCAACGCCATGCCGGGAGAGGACTGCGCGGCCGGGGTGCCCTGCGCGCTGCGCCCCAGCTGGGCGGTGGGCAGCTGCAGCAGCTGCAGTGGAACCTGCAGGTCCAGGATCTGCAGGCCGGCATCGTAGTGCACGACCACGCCGGCGAGCTGGTCCAGGTAGACCGGACTGTCGCCCTGCACGGGGAAGCCGAGCTGGCGCAGGGTCGCGGCGGGGGCCAGCAGCCGTCCGCCCAGCTCATCGAAACGCAGCAGCCCGCGCGGGGCCTGGTTCAAGGTGGTTTCCAGGTACAGCGCCTGGCTGGCGGTCAGTGGCGTCGGGGGCGGCAGCAACGCGTCGGCAGCGACGTCCATCGCCTCGGCGCCCACCTCGCGCGCCAGGGCCTGCCCGGAAAGCGACGCCATGCCGCTGCAGCAGGCCAGCACGCAGGCCTCAGCGAGCCGGCGGCGTGGCGGGCAATGGAATCGGCTCCGAGCCACCGTTGATCCTCGCGCTGAAGGTGCCGCCCTGCAGTTGCGCAGGGGGCTGCTGCAGCGGCCAGCGCATGGTCTGGCCGGGCAGTACGTATCCCACCAGCCCATCCATCACCGGTGTCCTGTGGCCGCGCACGACCAGGCCGAGATCGGCAATCTGGGCCTGCCCCTGGCCGCTGTTGCTGACCTCCAGCTGCGCCTGCGCGGCGCCGGCTTCCACCAGCCGCGCGGACAGCCGCGGTTCGGGCGGCTTGCCGGCCGGCTGCACCACGACGGGTATCGAATAGCGCAGGACGAACTGCATGCCTTGCCGCGTGGGGTCGTACGCCGGTATTTCATCGACGATCACGCGGTATGCCTGCTGCGTGGCGGGCGCGCCTTCTTCGGCCCGCACGAGCCGGATCAGCTGGCGCTGGCCGGCGGCCAGGGCCTGCATCGGCGGGCTGGGCAGCAGCGCCTGCGTCGGCGTCAACTGGTCACGGCCATCGGCCTGCTGCCACTGGAAGACGCGCACCTGCACCTGCACCGTTTCGGTGCCGCTGTTGCTGATCCACAGGGCCTCGGCCTTCTGCTCCGGCCGCAGCTCGAACTGGGTCGGGGATACCTGCAGGCTGGCGGCCAGGCAAGGGCTCGCGGGCAGGGCCAAAGCAACCCACGCCAGCGTTCGCAGCCAGCGGTCGGTACGCAGCACCATCAGCGCCACCTCAATAGGTGATCGTGGCGGTGATGGTGTCCTGGTAGGCGCCCGGCGCGGCGTTGTTGACGCTCGGGTTGGCCACCTGGCCGTAGACCTGGTAGACCTGGTTGGCGCCCGTGCCGGTGCCTGCCTGGGTGTTGGTGCCGGTGGTGGAGCCCCAGACCACGCTGTGGCCAGCATCCTGGTACAGCTGGTAGCCGACGAAGTTGTTGGCGGTCACGCCGGTATCGGTATTGCGCATGCGCCGTGTGGTCACGTCGGCTGCGGTCCCTGCGTTGAGGCCGGCATTGAGCGCGATCGTGTAGGGGGTGGTCACGCTGCACTGGGCGGTCAGCGTGCCCTGGGCGTTGAGCGGCGTGGTCGAGCTGGCGTCTGCGTTGCCGAAGTTGACGTTGGTCGCGGCGGCAGCAGTGATGGTGCAGGCCTTGTTGATGGTCAGCAGGACATTGAATGTCGTGGTGTCGGCCGCCGATGCGGGGCCGGCCAGGAGCAGGGCCGCGGCCCAGGTGATGGGGGAACGCAGTGCAGATCGCATGTACAGCCTCCCTGACCCGAGGGTCTGTTGGACAGGTCGGAGCGGCACGTTCTGCACCGCGTTGACGACGGTCCTGTTCAGCCTAGGGCGGGTAAGTGTCTGTATTCAGTGATAATTGCGTCGGACAAAGCGTGGGTCGGGTCACGTTTCCGGGCTCCTTGCCGGATCCGTGCATCGTCGATGCGCCCAGTTGGGTGGCGTTCGTTCAGATTGTGGCCGGATCGGCGATAATGGGTGCCATGAGCGTGAATCTGAAAACCCCGCAGGAAATCGAGGCGATGCGCATCGCCGGCCGCCTGGCCAGCGAAGTGCTCGACATCGTCACCCCCCACGTCAAGCCCGGTGTCACCACCGAGGAGCTGGACCGCATCTGCCACGACCACATCGTGAACGTGCAGGGCGCCACGCCGGCCAACGTCGGCTACCGCGGCTTCCCCAAGAGCGTGTGCACCTCGGTCAACAATGTCATCTGCCACGGCATCCCCAGCGAAGGGAAGGTGCTCAAGGATGGCGACATCATCAACATCGACGTCACCGTCATCAAGGACGGCTGGCACGGCGACACCAGCCGCATGTACTTCGTCGGCACGCCGTCGGTGATGGCCCGCCGCCTGGTGGAAGCCACCTACGAAGCCATGTGGCGCGGCATCCGCGCGGTGCGTCCGGGCGCCACCCTGGGCGACATCGGCCATGCCATCCAGAGCTATGCCGAAGGCGAGCGTTTCAGCGTGGTGCGCGAGTACTGCGGCCACGGCATCGGCAAGGTCTACCACGATGAGCCGCAGGTGGTGCATTACGGCCGCCCGGGCCAGGGCCTGGTGCTGCAGCCGGGCATGACCTTCACCATCGAGCCGATGATCAACGAGGGCACCCGCTACAACAAGGTGCTGCCGGATGGCTGGACCGTGGTGACCAAGGACCGCAAGCTGTCGGCGCAGTGGGAGCACATGATCGCGGTCACCGAGACCGGCGTGGACGTGCTGACCCTGTCGCCGGGCGAATCGCAGGTCTCCTGACGATGCTGCCGGCGGGTTCACTGCTGGACGCGCCGGCCGATTCGCTCGACGATCCCGAATGGGCGTCTGCCGCACGGCAGGCGCTGCAGCAGGCCGATGCGCGCCTGTACCGCCGCTTCGACCAGGGCGACAACATCGAGCGCTTGATCGCGCTGCGCGCACGCGCGGCCGACCACCTGATCCGGTTGGCCTGGCAGCGCTGCGTGCCGGCCGGCAGTGGCCTGTCGGTGTTCGCGGTGGGTGGCTACGGGCGTGGCGAACTGTTCCCGCGCTCGGACATCGACCTGCTGGTGTTCGGCGATGCGCCGGCGCAGCTGGCCCATGAAGCCGGGCTTTCGCGCCTGTTCGCGCTGCTGTGGGACTGCGGCCTGGCGGTCAGCCATGCCGTGCGTTCGACGGCGCAGTGCCGCGAGGCGGCCGCCGACCAGACCGTGCTGACCGCACTGATCGAAGCGCGCCCGATCGTGGCCGACGAGGCCGCGCGGCGCGCGCTGCGCGGGGCCATCGATGACCGCGAGCTGTGGCCGGCGCGCACGTTCTTCCTGGCCAAGTTGGAAGAGCTGCGCAACCGCCACCAGCGCTTCGGCGATACCGCCGACAACCTGGAGCCGGACCTGAAGGACGGCCCCGGTGGCCTGCGCGATCTCAACACCCTGGGCTGGATGGCACTGCGCGCCTTCGGCGTGCGTGACCTGGAAGCACTGGTCGGGCTGGGCCACCTGGGCGCCGATGAAGCGGCCGCGCTGAAGCGCGAGCGCGCGGTGCTGGCACGCCTGCGTTTCGGCCTGCACCTGGTGGCGCGGCGCCCGGAAGAACGCCTGCGCTTTGATTACCAGAAGACCCTGGCCGCGCGCCTGGGCTTCGAAGACGACGCCGAGAACCTGGGCGTCGAGAAGATGATGCAGGGGTTCTACCGCGCCGCCCTGGTGGTGCGCCGGATCAGCGACCGCCTGCTGCAGCGTTTCGAGGAACAGTTCGACGGCGAGGCGCAGCCTGAACCCCTCACCGTGGGCTTTTCGCTGCGCCGTGGCTACCTGGCCGCCAACGATGCGGAGTGGCCGTGCGGTGATGTCGGCCAGGTTTTCGCCCTGTTCGCTGGCTGGGCCAACAACCCGCAGGTGCGCGGCCTGCATTCGCTCACCGCACGCGCGCTGGCCGAGGCGCTGCCGCTGCTGCCGGCCTACGACCGCGCCGACGCCAATGCACGCGAGCAGTTCATGGCCCTGCTGCGTGGCCAGCGCCCGGTCGACACGCTTTCGCGCATGGCGCGGCTGGGCGTGCTCGGGCAGTGGATTCCCGCCTTTGCACAGGTCAGCGGGCGCATGCAGTTCGATCTGTTCCATGTCTACACGGTCGACCAGCACACGCTGATGGTCCTGCGCAACATCGGGCTGTTCGCCAGCAGCCGTGCCGATGAACGTTTCTCGATCGCCCACGAAGTCTGGCCGCGCCTGCGCAAGCCCGAACTTCTGCTGCTGGCGGGCCTGTTCCATGACATCGCCAAGGGCCGCGGCGGCGACCATTCCGAACTGGGGGCGGTGGACGCACGCGCGTTCTGCCACGCCCACGCACTGAGCGGCACCGATACCGAGCTGGTGGCCTGGCTGGTGGAGCAGCACCTGCGCATGTCGGTGACCGCGCAGAAGCAGGACATCGCCGATCCGGTGGTGATCCATCGCTTCGCCACCCTGGTCGGCAGCCGTGATCGCCTCGACTACCTGTACCTGCTGACCTGCGCCGACATCGCCGGCACCAGCCCCAAGCTGTGGAACGCGTGGAAGGACCGGCTGCTGGCCGACCTGTACTTCGCCACCCGGCGCGCGCTGCGCGAGGGCCTGGAGCACCCGGTGCCGCCCGCCGAGCGCGTGGCCGAGGCGCGCGACAGCGTGCGCGCGCTGGTGCGCGAGCAGGGCTACGACGATGCCACCATCGACCGCCAGTTCGCGGTGATGCCCGACGAAGGGTTCATGCGCCTGCGCCCGGAGCAGCTGGCCTGGCAGGCCTCGGCGCTGGTGCCGATCAAGCAGGGCCACACCCTTGTGAAGGTGCGCCGGATCAGCGTGGACGACCCGGCACTGGAAGTGTTCGTGCACTCGCCGGACCGTGATGGCCTGTTCGCGGCGATCGTGATGACCCTGGACCGCAAGGGCTACGGCATCCATCGCGCACGCGTGCTGGACGGTCCGTCCGACACCATTTTCGATACCTTCGAAGTGAGCCCGGCCGATACCTTCGCCGATGGCAGCAGTGCCAACCTGGAAGCTGCGTTGCGCGAAGCGCTGAGTGGCGACCTGACCCGCCTGCGCCCGTCGCGGCGGGTGGTGCCACGGCAGCTGCGCCACTTCCGTTTCGCCCCGCGCATCGAGTTCCGCGATGAGCCCGGCGCGACCCGTTTTGCCCTGGTCGCGCCCGACCGCCCCGGCCTGCTGGCCGACGTGGCGTTCGTGCTGCGCAACCAGGGCCTGCGCGTGCATGACGCGCGCATTGCCACGTTCGGCGAACGCGCCGAAGACACCTTCGTGATCAGTGACGAACACGACCTCCCCCTGACCGAACCCGCCCGGCAGCAGCTGCATGACGCGATGCTGGCCTGCCTGGACCCTGATCGAAACGCCGGAGACCCCACCTGATGGCCACCAAGCCTGTGAAGAAAGTTCCACAACAGCCGAAGGCTGGTCAGACTGCTGCGACCGCCAAGAGCGCAGCGGCGAAAAAGACTGCTGCACCGAAGAAGGCCGCCCCGGCCAAGGCGCCGGTGAAGAAGGCTGCCGCTGCGAAGAAGCCGGCCGCGAAGAAGGCCCCGGCCAAGAGCGCCGAAGCCGCCCGCGCCGAAACCATCGCCCGCAAGTCGCTGCGCAAGCCGCCGGTGCCGGGCGTGGAAGAACTGAAATTCGGCATCGAGAGCGCCTTCGAGCGCCGCGCCACGCTGACCCTGCATGAGCTGGAAGGTTCCACCCGGCCGCTGGTCAACCGCGTGATCGATGGCCTGGAAACCGGTGAATTCCGTGTCGCCGAGCCGGATGGCCACGGCGGCTGGAAGGTCAACGAGTGGCTGAAGAAAGCGGTGCTGCTGTATTTCCGCGTCAACGACATGGCCGTGGTCGACGCGCGCCCGGCGCCGTTCTGGGACAAGGTCGAATCGCGCTTTGCCGGCTATGACGAAGCGAAGTTCCGCCGCGGTGGCGTGCGCGTGGTGCCGGGTGCGATCGCCCGCCGCGGTACGTACTTCGGCAAGGACGTTGTGCTGATGCCGAGCTTCACCAACATCGGTGCTTACGTGGGCGAAGGCACCATGGTCGACACCTGGGCCACCGTCGGTTCCTGCGCGCAGATCGGCCAGCACTGCCACCTGTCCGGCGGCGCCGGCATCGGTGGCGTGCTCGAGCCGCTGCAGGCCAGCCCGACCATCATCGAAGACCACTGCTTCATCGGTGCGCGTTCGGAAGTGGTGGAAGGCGTGGTCGTCGGCCACCACAGCGTGATCGGCATGGGCGTGTTCCTCAGCCAGAGCACCCGCATCTACAACCGCGCCACCGGCGAGATCACCTACGGCTACATCCCGCCGTACAGCGTGGTGGTGTCCGGCTCGCTGCCGAGCAAGGACGGCACCCATTCGCTGTACTGCGCGGTGATCGTCAAGCAGGTCGATGCGAAGACCCGCAGCAAGACCAGCGTCAACGACCTGCTGCGCGGCCTGGCCGACTGAAGGTGACTGCGCTGGAAGACCTGGCGCAGTCCGCGATCTACCGGCATCCGTCCGACACTGCGTTCGGGCGGATGCTGCCGCGCCTGTTGCATGCCCCGCAGTGGACCCGGCTGCGCCGCGCGCTGTCGCGGCGCTGGCCCATGCCCGCGCTGGCCAGCGATGTGCGCGACGTGGTCTACGCCAGCTGGTGGGTGGACGTGCGGCACGCGCCGCTGCCACCCCCGGGCCACCATTACGTCGTGCACGAAGGGCGTACCCCGTACACCATCCTCAGCTATCGCCACGGCCACTTCGGCCCGCGTGCGGCCGGCCCGCTGCGTGCGTTGATGCCTTCGCCCCGGCAGAGCAACTGGCGCTGGTACCTGCGCCGCGACGACGACCCGCAGGGCACGCCGGTGGTGCTGTTCGACCGCAACGTGATGGATCAGCTGGCCTTCGTGGCCGGCGCGCGCGCGTTCAGCGATGCCATGCAGCCGCATCTGTCCACGCGCTTTGAGCATGTGGTGCATGCCGATGGCGGTGGGCACACCCTGATCGAAGGCGGGCAGGGCAGTGCCCCGGCCCTGCACCTGCAGTGGTGCGCGGCCGACGGCTGGAATCATCCGGCGTGGGCGGCGGCCTGCGGTGGCCACGCTGCCCTGCTGCGCTTCCTGGCCTGCCAGGACGAAGTCATCGCCCGCACCTGCGACCAGCGCTGGGCCAGTACCCGCATCGATCTGCCGGTGGATATCGCCCGGCTGCAACCGCTGCAGCTGCAGGGCGAGCAGCACTGCCCGCGGCTGCAGGCGATGGGCGTGGACCTGGCTGAAGGCCTGGCATTCCGCCTGCCAACGGTGCCGTTCCGGGTCGTGTCCGAGCGCCTCTTGTGAGATTCTGGCTGCCTGTTTTCCTGCATCACAGATGGCCATGAGCACCACTGTCTACGGTTTGAAGAACTGCGATACCTGCAAGAAGGCGACCAAGTGGCTGGACCGCTTCGGCGTGCCGTACATCTTCGTCGACTACCGCGACCACAAACCCAGCCCGGAGACCCTGCTGGAGTGGGCCGCGCAGCTGGGCGGCCTGGGCGCGATGGTCAACAAGTCCTCCACCACGTGGCGGCAGCTGCCGGACAACCGCAAGGCTGCCGACTCGGATGCCGAGTGGAAGCTGCTGCTGCGCGAGTACCCGCAGCTGATCAAGCGCCCTGTGGTGGTGACCGCCGATGGCACGGTCAGCCAGGGCTTCAGTGACAACGGCTTCAAGGCCCGCTTCGGCGTGGGTGGCGCGTGAGCGCCGTCCTCGACCTGGCCTGCGAGCTGATCGCGCGGCCGTCGGTGACGCCGGATGACGCGGGCTGCCAGGCGCTGCTGTCCGCACGCCTGCAGCAGGCAGGCTTCCAGTGCGAGCACCTGCGCCTGGGCGAGGTCGACAACCTGTGGGCCACCCACGGCAGCGGTGCGCCGGTGCTGGTGCTGCTCGGCCACACCGACGTGGTGCCGCCGGGCCCGCGCGAGGCGTGGCAGAGTGATCCGTTCACCCCGGAAATCCGCGACGGCGTGCTGTACGGCCGCGGCGCCGCGGACATGAAGGGCAGCGTGGCAGCCTTCGTCATCGCTGCCGAGCAGTTTGTTGCCGCCCACCCGGACCATGCCGGCACGCTGGCTGTGCTGCTCACCAGCGACGAGGAAGGCGACGCCATCGACGGCGTGCGCCACGTCGCCCGCCTGTTTGCCGAGCGCGGCCAGCGCATCGACTGGTGCATCACCGGCGAGCCCTCGTCGACGGCGACGCTGGGCGACCTGTTGCGTGTCGGCCGTCGTGGCAGCCTGTCGGCCAAGCTGCGCGTGCAGGGCGTGCAGGGCCACGTGGCCTACCCGGAGAAGGCACGCAATCCCATCCACCAGGCGGCGCCTGCGCTGGCCGAACTGAGTGCACGGCGCTGGGACGAGGGCTATGAAAGCTTCCCGCCGACCAGCCTGCAGATCTCCAACATCCACGCCGGCACCGGCGCCAACAACGTGATCCCCGGCGAACTGGAGGTGGATTTCAACATCCGCTACAACCCGCACTGGGACGCACCGAAGCTGGAAGCGGAGATCACCGCGTTGCTGGACCGGCATGGCCTGCAGTACGCGCTGAAGTGGCACCGCAGCGGCGAGCCGTTCTACACCCCGGAAGGCCCGCTGCGTGCGGCCGCGCGTGCGGTGCTGGCCGAGCACATCGGCCGTGCGCCGGAAGAGAGCACCGGGGGCGGCACGTCCGATGCGCGCTTCATCGCACCGCTGGGTGCGCAGTGCATCGAAGTGGGGCCGGTCAACGCCAGCATCCACCAGGTGGACGAGAACGTGCGCGTGGACGAGCTGGAGGCCCTGCCGGGGCTGTACCAGCGGCTGGTGCAGCGCCTGCTGGCGTAACCCCGCAATCCCGCCCAGGTGGGTGCCGACCGTTGGTCGGCACGGCTCCTGTGGTTGCCAACGCAACTGTTGCACGGCCCCGGAAACCGCGTTACGGTCGGTGCCATGTCGATCCACCTGGCCACCGCCGTCAACACTACCAACCGCAATAATCTGCGCGGGAATAACCGTGCGCGCAATCGTGCGCGGCCGATGCGGGACTGCGCCCTGGGTAGATAGACAGCAACATACGCCCGGACACCAGAAAACCCGCATCGGCCGATGCGGGTTTTTTTGTGCCCGGGCGCAGCCCTCCCGGGCCTGGTTGGCCGGTCGAACACCTTCCCGCCGTGTAATCCCCCACAACAGGAGCGCCACCCATGTGTTCGATCTTCGGAATCTTCGGCCTGCAGGCCGGTGACGATCTTCCCGCCCTGCGCCGACACGCGCTGGAACTGTCGCAGCGGCAGCGCCACCGCGGCCCGGACTGGAGCGGCGTGTACCTGGACGAAGGCGCGCTGCTGGTCCACGAGCGCCTGGCCATCGTCGACCCGGCCGGCGGCTCGCAGCCGCTGCTGTCGGCCGACGGCCAGCTGGCCCTGGCGGTCAACGGCGAGATCTACAACCACCAGGCCCTGAAGGCCACGCTGGCCACCGCGTACGACTTCCAGACCGGTTCGGACTGCGAAGTGATCAACGCGCTGTACCGCCAGGGTGGCTCGCCGGCGCAGTGGCTGGAACAGCTCAACGGCATCTTCGCCTTCGCCCTGTGGGACCGTGATGCCGGCCGCGTGCTGGTGGCGCGCGACCCGGTCGGCGTGGTGCCGCTGTACTGGGGCCACGATGCGCAGGGGCGCCTGCGCGTGGCCTCGGAAATGAAGGCACTGGTCGATTCCTGCGCCGACGTCGCACAGTTCCCGCCGGGCCATTACTACGACAGCGCCAGCGGTGAACTGGTGCGCTACTACCAGCAGCCGTGGCGCGACTATGCCGACGTGGAAGGCCGTCAGGCCGACCTCGCCGAACTGCGCCAGGCGTTTGAACAGGCCGTCGAGCGCCAGTTGATGAGCGACGTGCCCTACGGCGTGCTGCTGTCCGGTGGCCTCGATTCCTCGCTGGTGGCCGCAGTGGCCGCCCGCTACGCCCGCCGCCGCAT
Source organism: Stenotrophomonas sp. FW305-3-2-15-E-LB1 (assembly GCF_058787375.1). Lineage (NCBI taxonomy): Bacteria > Pseudomonadati > Pseudomonadota > Gammaproteobacteria > Lysobacterales > Lysobacteraceae > Stenotrophomonas > Stenotrophomonas sp. FW305-3-2-15-E-LB1. The sequence goes on along the minus strand of NZ_JBYSZR010000001.1, from coordinate 288,579 downwards.
CGAGGATGGCGGGCAGAGCGAGGCCTGGTGGCCGCGCCTGCATTCCTTCGCGATCGGCCTGAAGGGTTCGCCCGACCTGGCCGCTGCCGCCATCGCCGCCGAAGCACTGGGCACCGTCCACCACGGCTTCGAGTACAGCTTCGAGGAAGGCCTGGACGTGCTGCCCGAAGTGATCCGCCACATCGAAACCTACGACGTCACCACCATTCGTGCATCGACACCGATGTTCCTGCTGGCCCGCCGCATCAAGGCGATGGGGGTGAAGATGGTGCTGTCCGGTGAGGGCAGCGACGAGATCTTCGGTGGCTACCTGTACTTCCACAAGGCGCCGGATGCGCGCGAATTCCACCAGGAACTGGTGCGCAAGCTCGATGCCCTGCACAACTACGACTGCCTGCGCGCCAACAAGTCGATGATGGCCTGGGGCGTGGAGCCGCGCGTGCCGTTCCTCGACCGCGAGTTCCTCGACGTGGCGATGCGTTTCGATGCCGCGCACAAGATGGTCGGCGCCGGTTTCGGTGGCCGCCGCATCGAAAAGGCGGTGCTGCGCGAGGCCTTCGATGGCTACCTGCCCGACAGCATCCTGTGGCGGCAGAAGGAGCAGTTCAGCGATGGCGTCGGCTACGGCTGGATCGATGGCCTGAAGGCACACGCCGAGGCGCAGGTGAGTGACCGCGTGCTGGCAGCGGCCGACAAGCGCTTCCCGCACAACCCGCCGCAGACCAAGGAGGCGTACTACTACCGCCACCTGTTCGAGCAGTTCTTCCCGAGCCGTGCCGCGGCGGAAACCGTGCCAGGCGGCAAGTCGATCGCCTGTTCATCGCCGGCCGCCATCGCCTGGGATGCCAGCTTCGCTGCCGCCGCCGACCCGTCCGGCCGCGCCATCGCCGGCGTCCACGAGCAGGCCCTGGCCTGATGATTGCGCCGGGCACGGCCCGGCGCTGCCGAAGAATGTTTCCGCCGGGCTCGGCCCGGCGCTACCGCAGAATGATTCCGCCGGGCACGGCCCGGCGCTACCTTCCCCGGTAGCGCCGGGCCATGCCCGGCGGGCGCGCGAAGAAGGACGTATCATCGGCCCCCTGCACATTGGGGAATGTTCATGGACGTACAGACCGGGGGCAGCGTGCCGCCAACGAAGTGGGGGTGGCGTTACCTGGCCTGGGCCGGGGTTCCGCTGGCGATCGGCCTGGCGCTTGCGCGTTATGCCGGGCCGGGCGTGCCGTCGGTTGCAGCCAAGGCCGAAGCCGTGGTCGGCAGTGACTGGGCCCACCACCTGTCCTCGCCGCTGGGCCTGTTCCTGCTGCAGCTGCTGGTGCTGCTGCTGGTGGCCAAGGGCGCGGGCGCCCTGTTGAAGTATTTCGGCCAGCCGGCGGTGATCGGCGAAATGGCGGCCGGCCTGATGATGGGCCCGTTGGTGCTGGGCAGCCTGCTGCCACAGCTGCATGGTGCCTTGTTCCCGGCTGCGTCGCTGGGGCCGCTGGGTATGCTCAGCCAGCTGGGCGTGCTGATGTTCCTGCTGGTGGCGGGTGCCGAACTCGACCTCGGCGCGCTGCGCGGCCGTCGCAGATTCGCCTTCACTGTCAGCCATGCAGGCATCGCCCTGCCGTTCGTGCTGGGCGTGGGGCTGGCCATCTGGCTCTATCCCGAACATGGACCGCAGGGCGTCGGCTTCACGGCCTTTGCGCTGTTCGTCGGCATTTCCATGAGCATCACCGCCTTCCCGGTGCTGCTGCGCATCCTCGCCGACCGCGGCATCACGCAGACGCCGCTGGGGCAGACGTCCATCGCCTGTGCGGCGCTGGGCGATGCCACGGCGTGGTGCATGCTGGCGCTGATCGTCGCTGCTGCACAGGCCACCGGCTGGCTGTCGGCCAGCATCAACCTGGTCTGCGTGGTGCTGTTCATCGCGCTGATGCTGGGCGCGGTCAAGCCGTGGTTTGCCCGCCAGCAGATCGCGCCGGGCCGTGAAGGCCGCTGGCTGCTGGGCATCCTGCTGCTGTCACTGGCCAGTGCGCTGGTCACCGAGGTGCTGGGCATCCACGCGCTGTTCGGCGCGTTCGCCGCCGGCGTGGCGGTGTCCTCCAACACGCAGCTGCGCGACCTTCTGGTGGCCAGGGTCGAACCCTTCGCCGCGACCCTGCTGCTGCCGCTGTTCTTCGCCATGACCGGCCTGCGCATGCGCGCCGATGCGTTGCAGACCAGTGATCTCCTGCTGTGCGCGGTGGTCATCGTGGTGGCGACCGCTGGCAAGCTGCTGGGCACCTGGAGTGCCGCGCGCAGCACCGGCATGGAGAACCGCGAGGCCTGGCGCCTGGGGGCGTTGATGAACACCCGTGGCCTGATGGAGCTGATCGTGCTCAACCTGGGCTATGAGCTGGGCCTGCTCGGCGACCGCCTGTTCGCGGTGCTGGTGATCATGGCCCTGGTGACCACGGCGATGACCGGCCCGCTGTTGAACCTGATCGAGCGCCGCAAGGCCTGACCTGGTAGTGCCGGCCGCTGGCCGGCAGCTTCGCGCCTCATTAGGTTGCCGGCCAGCGGCCGGCACTACCGCGCTGGGACCAGCTTCATCACGTGCTGCGCCGGTCCCGGCAGGAACGGGGTGGGGCGGCCATGCACCCAGTCTTCGTGGCCGGCGCCCCAATAGGGTGACAGCGGGTGGCCACTCTGGCCGCCGGGCATGTGCACGATGCCGTCGGCTTCGTGGCCCGGCGAGACCACCATGCGCTGCGAAGCGCCGAAGCTCGGGCCCTGCACGCGCGGCATGTCGCGGTCGCCAGGCAGCTGGTCGGCCGGCATGCACAGCCAGCGGCGGGTGAAGGCGGGCAGGGCACGCGAGACCGGGTGGCAGATGTCGGCGACGTTGCGCTCGCCCCAGGTGCGCTGCTGCAGCGGCCCCTGCTTCTCAAGGTCGGCTTCGAGGGTGTGCGCGGCCTTGGCCAGCAGCGCATCCCAGCTGTCCACGCCCGGCGGCAGCAGGTTGGCCGGGCGCTGTTCCAGCATCGGCCAGACCACACCTTCCAGCTGCGCAAGCCGCGGCGGCAGGTAGTCGTCGCCCAGCCTGGCCTTGGCAGGTGCCAGCAGCGCGCTCTCGATGGCATCCAGCACGTCGCCGCGGAAACCGCGCACGATGCGGTAGCTGGTTGAATGGGTCGAGGCGCGCACGTCCCAGTGTTCGCTGGCGGCAGCCAGGCGCTTCAATGACGGGTCGTCGCTGTGCTCAGCGGTTTGCTGCAGCAGCACCCACCAGCGCTGCAGGAACACCGCACGGTCGTCCAGCTGGATCGCCAGCAGGTCGTGCTCGTCGAAGCGGTCCTGGGTGGCCAGCAGGTTGCGGATCTGCTGGCCGCGCGCGCCCAGGTCATAGCCGGCATTGCCGACCACGGCCAGGGTGGCATCGTCGACCACGCGGCTGTTGGCGGTCCACAGGCGTTGCCCCGGTGGATCGACCAGGGCCGGTGCGGCATCGCTGCGGATCGGCCACGGCGCGCAGTCCGTGCTGTTCTGCGCAGTGTTGAAGCCCTGCGGCACGCAGCCGGGGCCACGGTCCGGGCGCGCACCGACCAGCCGCCAGGCGATGCGCCCGCTGCGGTCGCCGATCACCAGGTTCTGCGCGGGAATGCCCGCGTGATCGGCCGTTGCCAGTGCCTGGTCGAGGTCGCCGGCGCGGGCCATGTCCGCGAAATCCATGCGCACCGCGCCGGGCAGGTGGGCGACCCAGCGCAGGGCATCGCCGCTGCCGTCGGCATGGGTGTGCAGGATCGGCCCCCAGGCGGTTTCGCGCACCGGCAACACGACGTCGCCCTGGCCTGCTACCGCGATGTGTTCCTCGTGCACCGTCACCGCCGCATTGGCCGGTTCGCGGCGGAAGTCGGCGGTGTCGATGTAGCTGTTGGTGAAGCCCCAGGCGACATGCCCGTTGCTGCCCACGATGACCGCCGGTACGCCGGGCAGCGAGAAGCCACTGACGTCGACCTGGCCGCCGGGTGCCTTCGGGTCCGGGTAGCGCAGGCGTACGCGGAACCACAGGCTGGGTGCGCGCAGGGCCAGGTGCATGTCGTCGGCAATGATGGCGCGGCCATCGGCGGTGAGCGCACCGGCCACGGCGAAGTTGTTGCTGCCGACTGCATCGGCCTCGGCGGCAGGCGCCGCGGGTGCGGCGGCCAGCGAGCGCAGGTCCAGCTGCGCGGCATCGGGCAGCTGTGCATCGCCGCGCGGCTCGCCCTGCAGCGGCGCGTCCCAGCTGCTGCCATCATGGGCCAGCAGTGCGTGCAGGGCCGGCGGCACCACGTCGCGGATGCGCGCCAGCGCCAGTTCGTTCTGGTTGTCCGGGTCCTGCAGGTCGGCATACATGGCCAGCCCGGCCAGCACGCTGTCGCTGGCCTGCCAGGGCGCGGGCGATTGCCGCAGCAGCAGGTAGGCCCAGGGCCGCACCGACAGATCGGCCAGGCCTGCGTTGACACCGTCCACGTAGGCGCGCACGGCCTGCGGGTTGTCGCCCAGTGCCTCGTCCAGGTGCGCCTCGGTGCGCGCGCGCAGCCGGTGCACGCGCATGCGCTTGTCGGCGTCGATGGCTACCGGCCCGAACAGGGCCGACAGTTCGCCGGCGGCGCTGCGGCGCATCAGGTCCATTTCGAAATAGCGTTCCTGCGCATGCACATGGCCGAGGGCGCGCATGGCATCGGCCTGGCTGCCGGCGGTAATGGTGACCACGCCCAACGCGTCACGCTCGACGCTGACCGGCGCGGCCAGCCCGGGCAGGGCCTGTTCGCCTTCCAGCTCTGCCAAGCTACCGCGCAGCAGCAGCCACAGGACCAGTGCGGTGACCAGCACGATGGCGATGAGCACTGCCAGTATCCAACGCCAGGTACGTCGCATTGCAGGTCCTTCCGGCACTCGAGGGGGGATTGTAGCCGCAGGCGCAACTGCGACTGATTCCGATTAGATCACCGTATTTTGAAATGCGGCACCCTATGCCGCATCGATCCACAGGAGCACCCCCATGAAAGGCAACCCGGACGTCATCGCCTGCCTGAAGGAACTGCTGCGCGGCGAGCTTGCTGCCCGTGACCAGTACTTCATCCATTCCCGCCGCTACGAGGACCAGGGCCTGTTCGCGCTGTACGAACGCCTGAACCACGAGATGGAAGAAGAAACCCAGCACGCCGACGCGCTGCTGCGCCGCATCCTGTTCCTGGGCGGCGACCCGGACATGCGCCCGCATGCCACCGAGCCGGGCAAGACGGTGGAAGAGATGCTGCAGAAGGATCTCGATACTGAATACGCCGTTCGGAACAATCTCGCCGCCGGCATGAAGCTGTGCGAGGAGAAGGGCGACTACGTGAGCCGCGACATGCTGCTGGCGCAGTTGAAGGACACCGAGGAAGACCACGCCTGGTGGCTGGAGCAGCAGCTGGGCCTGATCAAGCGCATCGGCCTGGAGCTGTACCAGCTGAGCAAGATCGACGGCAACGGCGCCCCGGCGCACTGAGCCGGCGCCCACACCGACCCGGTAGGGCCGACTGTTAGTCGGCCGCTTTTCGGAGAGCAGCCGACCAGCGGTCGGCTCTACCAGGCGCACAAAGCAACGTCGCCCGCCAGCACCGGAGCACCGCCAGCCAGCCTTCGCCCGCCAGCTGCTCCACCGCCCGCCAGCCGACAAACGAAAAAGCCGGGGAATCCCCGGCTTTTTCGTGTCTGGATTTCCGGCAGCAGTTGCCGGCCAGCGGCCGGCACTACCGGTCACTCCACCGACAACCCTTCGACCTTCTGCCAGCCGCGCGGCAGCAGGTGGCCGCGGGTGGCGCGGGCGCCGAGGTAGGTGTCGAGCTCGTTGAACTTCAGGCCCATCGTGCGCTGGCCGCTGCGGACCTGCAGGGTCTGGCCCGGGCTGATCGCCACGATCGCCACCACCCGCTCGGTGGCGAGCTTGGCCTTGGGGATCTCGATGATCTTGTTGCCCTTGCCCTTGTCCAGTTCCGGCAGGTCGTTGGCGGCGATCGCCAGCAGGTTGCCCGAGCTGGTCACCGCCACGATGCGGTCGGTGGCCACGTTGGCCACGGCCGACGGGGTCAGCACCGAGGAACCGGACGACAGGTTCAGCATTGCCTTGCCGGCCTTGTTGCGGCCGATCAGGTTCTCGAAGCGGGTGACGAAGCCGTAGCCGTGGCTGGAGGCCAGCACGAAGCGGGCATCCGGCTCGGCGCTGGCCAGGGTGACGAAGCTGGTGCCCGGTGCCGGCGAGAAGCGGCCGGTCAGCGGTTCACCATTGCCACGTGCCGAGGGCAGGGTGTGCACCGGCGTCGAGTAGGCGCGGCCTTCGCTGTCCAGGAAGGCGACCTGCTGGGTGCTGCGCGCGCGCACCGAACCCTGCAGGGCATCGCCATCGCGGTAGGACAGGGTGGACGCATCGATGTCGTGGCCCTTGGCCGCGCGGATCCAGCCCTTCTCCGACAGCACGACGGTCATCGGCTCGCTGGGCACCAGCTCGGTCTCGTCGATGGCCTGCGCGGCCTGGCGCTGCACCAGCGGCGAACGGCGTGCGTCGCCGAACTTCTTGGCGTCGGCGGTCAGTTCGTCGCGGATCAGCTTCTTCAGCTTGGCCTTGCTGTCGAGGATGCCGAGGATCTTCTCGCGCTCCTTGGCCAGCTCGTCCTGCTCGCCGCGGATCTTCATCTCTTCCAGGCGGGCCAGCTGCTTCAGCTTGGTTTCCAGGATGTACTCGGCCTGGTCTTCGGACAGGCCGAAGCGCGCGATCAGCGCCGCCTTCGGTTCGTCCTCGGTACGGATGATGTGGATCACCTCGTCCAGGTTGAGGAAGGCCACCAGCAGGCCTTCCAACAGGTGCAGGCGGCGCTCGACCTTCTGCAGGCGGTGCTGCAGGCGGCGGGTGACGGTGGTGCTGCGGAACGCCAGCCATTCGCTGAGCAGCATCTTCAGGTTCTTCACCTGCGGACGGCCGTCCAGCCCGATCACGTTGAGGTTGACGCGGTAGCTGCGCTCCATGTCCGTGGTGGCGAACAGGTGGCCCATCAGCTGGTCGGCGTCGACGCGGTTGGAGCGCGGCACCAGCACCACGCGCACCGGGTTGGCGTGGTCGGATTCATCGCGCACGTCTTCCAGCCACGGCAGCTTCTTGGCGCGCATCTGCCCGGCGATCTGCTCGATCACCTTCGACGGCGACACCTGGAACGGCAGCGCGGTGACCACCACGTTGTTCGCTTCCTTGGTGAAGGTCGCACGCGCACGCACGCTGCCGTTGCCGGTCTCGTACATCGTGCGCAGGTCGTTGGCCGGGGTGATGATCTCGGCGGTCGACGGGTAGTCCGGGCCCTTCACGTGCTCGCACAGGTCGCGCACGCTGGCATCGGGATCGTCCAGCAGGTGCAGCAGCGCGCTGACGATCTCGTTGAGGTTGTGCGGCGGCACGTCGGTGGCCATGCCCACGGCGATGCCGGTGGTGCCGTTCAGCAGCAGGTGCGGCAGGCGCGCCGGCATCCAGGTCGGTTCCTGCAGGGTGCCGTCGAAGTTCGGCGCCCAGTCGGTGGTGCCCTGGCCCAGTTCGCCCAGCAGCACTTCGGCGATCGGGGTCAGCTTGGATTCGGTGTAGCGCATCGCCGCGAACGACTTCGGGTCGTCGCTGGAGCCGAAGTTGCCCTGGCCCTCGATCAGCGGGTAGCGGTAGGAGAACGGCTGCGCCATCAGCACCAGCGCCTCGTAGCACGCGCTGTCGCCATGCGGGTGGTATTTACCGATCACGTCACCGACGGTGCGCGCGGACTTCTTCGGCTTGGACGCGGCATTCAGGCCCAGCTCGCTCATCGAATAGATGATGCGGCGCTGCACCGGCTTCAGGCCGTCGCCGATGAACGGCAGGGCACGGTCGAGCACCACGTACATCGAATAGTCGAGGTAGGCGCGTTCGGCGTACTCGCGCAGCGGCAGTTGTTCGAAACCGTGGAACACGGGGCGGGCAGGTTCGGTCATGCGGCGTTGTTACCTATGTCGGGAGGCGAAGACGGCGGTCGGCGCTCTCAATGCACTGATTATCCGGATGCGGCGGGGGATGCCAAGCCACGCGCCGGATCCAGCCCCGGTTCGAGGCCATGGCCGACCCGCGCCAGGTAGCGCCCGGGCGGCAGGCCGAAGTGGCGGCGGAACACGGTGACGAAGGCGCTGGCGCTGCTGAAGCCCAGCGCGTGGGCGATATCGGCCACGCTGCGGCCCTCGCTGAGCTGGCGCAGCGCCTCGGCCAGCCGGGCCTGCTGCCGCCACTGGGCGAAGCTGAGGGTGGTCTCGTCGCGGAAGTGGCGGGTCAGGCTGCGCGGCGACAGACCGGCCCAGTGCGCCCATTCGGCCAGGCTGCGCTCGTCGGAGGGCTCGGCCAGCAGTTGCGAGGCGATCTTCAGCAGGCGGCGGTCGCGCGGCATCGGCAGGTGCATGCGCTGGCGCGGCGCGGTGCGGATCTCATCGCGCATGACGCTGAGGATGTGCTCGCGGTCGTCGCTGAGGACGTAGTCCAGCGGCCATTCGCAGATGCGTTCGGCCACCGCCTGGGCCAGCTTGGACAGGCCCAGCACGCAGGGGTCGGAGGGCAGTTCGGCACAGGCCGGCGCCGCCAGGGCCATGCCCCAGCCGCGCATCGGCCCGTCCAGGCTGACCGTATGCGGTTCCAGCGGCGGCATCCAGCCGGCCGAACCCGGTGCCAGCGACCAGGTGCCGTGCGAGGTGCGGGTGGTCAGCAGGCCGCGTTCGACGTAGATCAGCTGGGCGCGGGCGTGGTGGTGCCAGTCCACTTCACGGGCCAGGCCCTGCGGGCTGTCGAAGCGGAAACCGATGACCGGCGGGCCATCGTTGCGCTCGAACCAGTCCATCGCGACCTCGCGGAGGAGGGTGGGCGGGCCCGGTTCACCTGCCGTCACGACCGGCGGGGGTGGCTGGAATGTGACATTCATTGGCTGGATTGTACTACCGGGCCAGTTCCGGGCGCCATTAAGGTAGCGCCTTCACTGATCGAGCCCGTTGCTGCAACACAGCATTCGATGCCAGATCGAATATTTCCATTGAGAAATATTTTTTTTGGAAGAAAATGCTCCCCCATGATCTGTCCGTCCTCCAACCCCCCCAGCTTCGGCCTGCTGCTGCGCCAGGTGCGCGACGGCCTGGTCCGCCAGCTCGATGCCTCCATGGCCGAAGAAGACCTCGGCATCGGCTTCACCCATTACATCGGCCTGAAGCTGCTGGCCCGCATGGCCCCGTGCACCGCCAACGAACTGGCCCAGGCCATCGACCAGGTGCCCAGCGCGGTCACCCGCCTGCTGGACAAGCTGGAAGCCCTGGGATGCGTGCGCCGCGAGCCGCACAGCCAGGACCGGCGGGCCCTGCAGATCGTTCTGACCGATGAAGGCCGTGCCCTGTGGGCGCGGCTGCAGAAGCGCGGCGACGCGGTGATGGATTTCGCCCTGCGCGACCTGTCCGCCGACGAACGCACGCTGCTGTTGTCCCTCCTGACCCGAATCCGCGATTCCCTGACGACCCCATGAACCCGATCCCGCATCCCACTCTCCGCCGGTCCGGGCGCGCGCTGCTGGTTTCAGCGCTGGCCCTGGCCCTGGCCGCCTGCGCCAGCAGCCGTGGCCTGAACCCGCAGGGCCACGTGCTCGACGTGGACAGCCTGCACAGCGAGCGCACCCTGGCCGACAGCGACCTGAGCGCCACCGGCTTCCCGGCCCAGGACTGGTGGAAGGCACTGGGCGACGCCCAGCTCGACGCCCTCATCAGTGAAGGCCTGGCCGGCCACCCCAGCCTGGACGCGGCCGATGCGCGCCTGCGCCAGGCACAGTCGCAGGTGGGTACGGCGCGTGCCGACCGCCTGCCCAGCCTGTCCGTGTCCGGCGGCTACACCGGCCTGCGCCTGCCCGAATCCATGCTGGGTGATGAGCTAGGCGGCCGCTATGGCGGCAGCAGCCAGGTCGCCTTCGATTTCAGCTACGGCATCGACCTGTGGGGCGGCAAGCGCGCCGCCTGGGAAGCTGCCGTCGATGGCGCCCATGCCGCCACCGTGGACGCCCAGGCCGCGCGCCTGAACCTGTCCACCGGCATTGCCCAGGCCTACACCGAGCTGGCCTATGCCTGGCAGCTCAACGACGTGGCCGAGGAAGAACTGGCGCGTTCGCAGAAGTCGCTGGAACTGACCCGCCAGCGCCGCAGCGCCGGCATCGACAGCGACCTGCAGGTGCGCCAGGCCGAAGCCCGCGTGCCGGCCGCGCAGCAGCAGCTGCTGGCCGCGCAGCAGCGCATCGACGCCGCCCGCACCGCGCTGGCCGCGCTGGTCGGCAAGGGCCCGGACCGCGGCCTGTCGATCGAACGCCCGCAGGCGCTGAACCCGCTGGCCCTGCAGCTGCCGGGCGTGCTGCCCAGCGAACTGCTGGGCCGTCGCCCGGACATCGTCGCCGCGCGCTGGCGCGTGGAAGCGGCCGAGAAGCAGATCAAGGTCGCCAAGACGAAGTTCTACCCGAGCTTCAACCTGACTGCGCTGGCCGGCGTGGTCGCCCCGAACGTGGGCGACCTGCTGAAGAGCAGCTCGACCTTCGCCTACATCGGCCCGGCGCTGAGCCTGCCGATCTTCGAAGGCGGCAAGCTGCGCGCCAACCTGGACAACACCGACGCGCAGTACGACCTGGCGGTGGCCAACTACAACCAGGCCGTGCTGGACGCGCTGCGCGACGTGGCCGACCAGGTCAACGCGGTGCGTTCGCTGGCCCAGCAGGCGCAGGCACAGCAGCAGGCGGTGGATACCTCCCGCGCCGCCTTCGACCTGGCCCAGCAGCGCTACCGCGCCGGCATCGGCAGCTACCTGGACGTGCTCAGCGCGCAGTCCATCCTGCTGCAATCGCAGCAGCAGCTGGCCGGCCTGCAGTCGCAGCAGGTGCAGACCTCGGTGCGCCTGAGCAAGGCATTGGGCGGTGGTTTCCAGCCCAGTGACGCCGACGCCGCACCGATCGCCTCCCATTCCGATTCCTCGCATTCCTGAAGACCCACGCCATGAGCCAGACCCAAGACACCGCGGCCCCGGCCGCCTCCAACCGCCGCGGCAACCTGCTGCGCGGCCTGTTCGTCATCGTCGTGCTGCTGCTTGCCGCACTGGCGCTGTGGTACTTCATGTTCGGCCGTTGGTTCGAAGAAACCGACGATGCCTACGTGCAGGGCAACCAGGTGCAGATCACCCCGCTGGTGGCCGGCACCGTGGTTGCCATCAACGTTGATGACGGCATGCGCGTCGAGCGCGGCCAGCTGCTGGTGCAGCTGGACCCGGCCGACACCTCCGTCGCCCTGCAGCAGGCCGAAGCCAACCTGGCCAAGACCGTGCGCCAGACCCGCGGCCTGTACCGCAGCGTGGAAGGCGCGCAGGCGGATCTGAACGCCCGCCAGGTCAGCCTGAAGCGCGTGCGCGAAGATTTCGCCCGCCGCAAGGACCTGGCCGCCACCGGCGCCATTTCCAACGAAGAACTGGCCCACGCCCGCGACGAGCTGGCCGCAGCCGAAGCCGCCGTGGCCGGTTCGCGCGAGACCGTCGAGCGCAACCGCGCGCTGGTCGATGACACCGTCATCGCCACCCAGCCGGATGTGCTGGCCGCTGCCGCGCAGCTGCGCCAGGCCTTCCTCAACAATGCCCGCGCCGGCATCGTCGCGCCGGTCACCGGTTTCGTCGCCCGTCGTTCGGTGCAGGTCGGCCAGCGCGTGCAGCCGGGCAATGCCCTGATGGCCGTGGTGCCGACCGAGCAGATGTGGGTGGAAGCCAACTTCAAGGAAACCCAGCTGCGCCACATGCGCCTGGGCCAGGAAGTGGAGCTGAAGTCGGACCTGTATGCCGGTGACGTGAAGTACAAGGGCCGCATCGAAAGCCTGGGCCTGGGCACCGGTTCGGCGTTCTCGCTGCTGCCGGCGCAGAACGCCAGCGGCAACTGGATCAAGATCGTGCAGCGCGTGCCGGTGCGCATCGCCATCGATGCCAAGCAGCTGGCCGAACACCCGCTGCGCATCGGCCTGTCGATGAAGGCTGAAGTGAGCCTGCGCGACCAGAAGGGTGAAGTACTGCCGACCGCCGCCGCCAAGGGCACGGTGTTCGACACCGATGTGTATGCCAAGCAGCTGCATGATGCCGATGAGGTGATCCACACGATCATCGAAGGCAACCTGCCGCAGCAGGCCAACGCGGGCTGAGGTCGACATGTCCGCACAAGCTCCAGCGGCGCCCGGCACTCCGGGCGCACCGGCGGCGCCGGGTGCGGCCTCCGGGTTCCTGCCGCCCAGCGTGGCCCTGTGCACCGTCGGCCTGGCGATGGCCTCGTTCATGCAGGTGCTCGACACCACCATCGCCAACGTCTCGCTGCCGACCATCGCCGGCAACCTCGGCGCCAGTTCGCAGCAGGCGACCTGGGTCATCACCTCGTTCGCGGTCAGCACGGCCATCGCGCTGCCGCTGACCGGCTGGCTCAGCCGTCGCTTCGGCGAGCGCAAGCTGTTCATCTGGGCCACCCTGGCCTTCGTCATCACCTCGCTGCTGTGTGGCCTGGCCCAGAGCATGGGCATGCTGGTGCTGTCGCGTGCACTGCAGGGCTTCGTGGCCGGGCCGATGTACCCGATCACCCAGTCGCTGCTGGTGTCGATCTATCCACGCGAGAAACGTGGGCAGGCGCTGGCGCTGCTGGCGATGATCACCGTGGTGGCACCGATCTGCGGGCCCATCCTCGGTGGCTGGATCACCGACAACTACAGCTGGGAATGGATCTTCCTGATCAACGTGCCGCTGGGCATCTTCGCCGCGCTGGTGGTGGGCAACCAGTTGAAGGGGCGCCCGGAGCAGATTGAAAAGCCGAAGATGGACTACGTCGGCCTGATCACCCTGGTGATCGGCGTGGGCGCGCTGCAGCTGGTGCTCGACCTGGGCAACGACGAAGACTGGTTCTCCTCGATGAAGATCGTGGTGCTGGCCTGCGTGGCGGTGGTGGCGCTGACGGTGTTCCTGATCTGGGAACTGACCGACAAGGATCCCATCGTCGACCTGAAGCTGTTCCGCCACCGCAACTTCCGCGCCGGTACGCTGGCGATGGTGGTGGCCTATGCGGCGTTCTTCAGCGTGTCGCTGCTGATCCCGCAGTGGCTGCAGCGTGACATGGGCTACACCGCCATCTGGGCGGGCCTGGCGACGGCGCCGATCGGCATCCTGCCGGTGATCATGACGCCGTTCGTGGGCAAGTATGCCTCGCGCTTCGACATGCGCATGATCGCCTCATTCGCCTTCGTGTTCCTGTCCTTCACCAGCTTCATGCGCTCGGACTTCAACCTGCAGGTGGACTACGCGCACGTGGCCGGCGTGCAGCTGATCATGGGTATTGGCGTGGCGCTGTTCTTCATGCCGGTGCTGCAGATCCTGCTGTCGGACCTGGACGGCCGCGAGATCGCCGCGGGCTCGGGCCTGGCCACGTTCCTGCGTACGCTGGGCGGCAGTTTCGCGGCATCGCTGACCACCTGGCTGTGGGCACGTCGTACCCAGGTGCACCACGCCGACCTGACCGAACACATCTCGGCCTACCAGCCGGGCATGCAGGACCAGGTGGCCGCGATGGGGCAGGGTGACCTGCAGCATGGCGCGGCGGTGCTCAACAACATGATCAACCACCAGGCATCGCAGATGGCGTTCAACGACATCTTCTACCTGCTGGGCTGGACGTTCCTGGCGATCATCGCGTTCCTGTGGCTGGCCAAGCCGCCGTTCGGTGCAGGTGCAGGCGCGGCCTCCGCCGGCGGGCATTGATCGATCGGTGTTGATGGAAAAACAAAACCCCGCCGGAAGGCGGGGTTTTTGTTTGCGGCGCCATCGCGCACGCGTTGCGTGGGTATGCCCGAACGCCGGACATGAAAAAACCCGCTTTCGCGGGTTTGATCATTTGCTGAGTCATGGTGCCCAGGAGAGGACTCGAACCTCCACGAAGTTGCCCCCGCTAGCACCTGAAGCTAGTGCGTCTACCAATTCCGCCACCTGGGCGACTCAGGAGACGAATTATGGGGAACGACTGAGGATGTGTCAACAACATTTCACGCTTTTTTCTGCGGCGGTACGCCGAGGTGTTGCAGCAGGCTGCGCATCGCCGGCGACAGGCGCGTCCAATCCGCGAAGCAGGCGCACAGGCGGCGCTGCGCCCACGCATCTGCAAGTGGCACGCACACCGTCTGCGTGCTGCGCCGATGCTGCCGCGCGATCGTGCGCGGCACGATGCCGACGCCGATGCCGTGGCCCACCATCGTGCACAGGCCTTCGAAGGTCTTCATGCGGATGCGCACATCGAGCCGACGTCCTGCCTCGCCCGCGAGTTCTTCCACATAGGTCTGCAGCGCGTTGCCATCGGCGAGTGCGACGAAGGTTTCGCCCAGCACGTCGACGAAGTCGAGCGAGCGCCGGGCAGCGAAGCGGTGGTCGGCAGGCAGCAGCATCACCAGCGGATCTTCGGACACGACGTGCCGTTGCAGGCCCTCGGCAGGTACCGCGTCGCTGATGATGCCCGCTTCGGCCTGGCCGGCGCTGAGCGCGCGCACGACCTCGGTGCTGGTGCGTTCGTGCAGCTCCACGTGCAGGCGCGGGCGCTGTGCCAGCCAGGGCGCAAGCCGTGAGGGCAGGTAGTTGGTCAGTGCCGCGGTGTTGGCATACAGGTGCAGGGTGCCGCGCGCACCCTGGGCGAAGGCTTCCATCTCGCCGCGCAGCTGCGCCTGCTGCTGCAGGATCAGCCGCGCGTGGTGGGCGAGGGCCGCGCCGGCCTCGGTCAGGCTGACGCCGCGTGGATGCCGGTTCAGCAGTGCGGTACCGGCGTCCGCCTCGATCGCGCGCAGGCGCTCGCTGGCCGAGCCCAGTGCAAGATTGGCCTGGCCGGCGCCGGCGGTGATGCTGCCGGCGTCAGCCACGGCCAGGAACAGGCGCAGATCGGCGATGTCCATCCGCATGGGGGGGGGGCTCCGGTCGGGGCTGCCTTCGGGTGGTCCGAAGGCAGGGGCGGGAAGACCGCATTGTGCGCCCGCACGGCGCCCGCTCCAATGGCGGCATGAACGAGACGTTGTACTTCTATGGGTTGCTGGTGGTGGTGTTCGTGCTGGCCGGCGTGGTCAAGGGCGTGACCGGCATGGGCCTGCCGACGGTGGCGATGGGGTTGCTCGGTGGCGCGCTGTCACCGGTGGCGGCGGCGTCGATGCTGTTCATCCCCACCTTCGTCACCAATGCCTGGCAGCTGCTGTCCGGCCCTTCGCTGGGGCATACCGTGCGGCGGCTGTGGCCGATGATGCTGGCGGTGGTGGTGGTGACGCTGGGTTCGGCCGCGCTGCTGGTGCGGGTGGATCGCACCTGGTCGCGCGTTGCACTGGGCGTGGCGCTGGTGGTGTACGCGCTGTACGCGCTGCTGGCACCGGTGTTCCGCGTACCGCAGCGGCGCGAGCGCTGGCTGGGGCCGCTGGTGGGTGCGATATCCGGCGTGGTGACCGGCGCCACCGGTGTGTTCGTGATGCCGGCGGTGCCATACCTGCAGTCGCTGGGCATGCAGCGCGAGGAGCTGGTGCAGGCGCTGGGCCTGGCGTTCACCGTGTCGACCATTTCGTTGACCACCGGTTTGGTGATCCATGGTGCCTTTGGCGTGCAGCAACTGGGGCTGAGTGCGTTGGCGGTGCTGCCGGCATTGCTGGGGATGTGGTTGGGGCAGGTGATCCGGCAGCGCATCAGTGCACGGGTGTTCCGCGCGTGCTTCCTTGGGTCCCTGCTGCTGCTCGGGCTGGAGCTGGTGCTGCGGCCGTTGTTCTGATTACGTTCGCCGGGCATGGCCCGGCGCTACGCATCCTGGATTGCAGGCAAGAAAAAACCCGCTTGCGCGGGTTGTTTTCTTTCTCGACATGGTGCCCAGGAGAGGACTCGAACCTCCACGAAGTTGCCCCCGCTAGCACCTGAAGCTAGTGCGTCTACCAATTCCGCCACCTGGGCGTCGAGGAGCGAGATTATGGGGTGTTGTTACCGGGGTGTCAACACTTCTCGATAACAATCTCGCTCTGGGGTCAGAGCCCTTTCCTCTGGAAAGGGATCCGACCCCCTGTTCCTGGATGACAGGCAAAAAAAATCCCCGCCGAAGCGAGGAGTTTTTTCGTTGGTGCCCAGGAGAGGACTCGAACCTCCACGGTTTTACCCGCTAGTACCTGAAACTAGTGCGTCTACCAATTCCGCCACCTGGGCGTTCCAGAGGCGCAATTGTGAAGATGAATCCGCAGGCTGTCAACGACTTCCAACAAATATTTCACGCGGTGCTTCCAAAGCCGCCTCTGACCCGCTCTGCACGCCTGCAGCGGCTACCATGTAGGGCGATGACTACCAAAAAACCAAGCAAGGGCGGGAGCAAGTCCCGCAGCCAGGCCCCGACCAAGGGCGCCAAGGCGGGCGCAGCCCGCACCACCAAGCCGGGCAAGCCGTTGCCGGGCTGGTTCCCCGAATTGAATGAAGGCGGTGCACCGCCACGCGGCCGCAAGGGCCGCGGCATGGATGCCGCCACACCGGGCCCGGCCCCGGGCCGCAAGCTGCCGCCCACCGGCAAGATGATCGACGATCCCTATGCCGCGCGCGAAGCCGAGAAGTACGAACAGCCCATCGCCAGCCGCGAGGCCATCCTGGCCCTGCTGGAACGCTGCGAAGGGCCGCAGACCGCCGAGGAACTGGGCGCGCGCCTGGGCCTGACCGCGGCCGACCGTGCCGAGGCGCTGTCGCGCCGGCTGGGCGCGATGGTCCGTGATGGCCAGCTGGTGCAGAACCGCCGCGGCGGCTTCGCGCCGATCCAGACCTTGAACCTGGTGACCGGCGTGGTGATCGCCAATCCGGAAGGGTTCGGCTTCCTGCGCCCGGTCGAGGGTGGCGACGATCTGTTCCTGCCGCCTTATGAAATGCGCAAGGTGATGCACGGCGACAAGGTGCTGGCCCGCGTGACCGGCATCGATCACCGTGGCCGCCGCGAAGGCAGCATCGCCCGCGTGCTCGAGCGCGGCATGACCCGCCTGATCGGTCGCTTCAGCATTGAAATGGGCATCAATTACGTGGTGCCCGATGACAAGCGCATCCAGCGCAACGTGCAGGTGCCGCCGGACCAGACCGGTGGCGCGCGCGATGGCCAGCTGGTGGTCTGCGAACTGACCCAGGCACCGGACAGCCGCCGCCCGCCGATCGGTCGCATCATCGCGGTACTTGGCGACAAGCTGACCGCCTCGCTGGTGGTGGAGACGGCCATCCACGGCCACGAACTGCCGTTCGAATTCCCGCAGGAGGTGCTGGACGAGGCCGCCTCGGTGCCGATGGTGGTCGAGCCGGCGATGATCGGCGACCGCGTCGACCTGCGCAGCACACCGCTGGTGACCATCGACGGCGAGGATGCCAAGGACTTCGATGACGCGGTGTACTGCGAACCGAATGTCGATGGCTTCCGCCTGGTAGTGGCCATTGCCGATGTCTCCAACTACGTGCGCCCGGGCACGCCGCTGGACGAGGAAGCGCAGAAGCGCGCCACGTCCGTGTACTTCCCGGGCTTCGTGGTGCCGATGCTGCCGGAGACCCTGTCCAACGGCATCTGCTCGCTGATGCCCAAGGTCGACCGCATGTGCTTTGTCTGTGACATGCAGATCGACCGCGACGGCGTGGTCACCCATTCGCGCTTCTACGAAGCGGTGATGAACTCGCACGCGCGCCTGACCTACACCCAGGTGTGGAAGGCGGTGGGCGAGGACGATGCCGATACCAAGGCCTGGATGGGCGGGCTGCTGCCGCAGGTGCAGCGCCTGCACCAGCTGTACAAGGTGCTGTCCAAGGCGCGTGCCAAGCGCGGCGCCATCGAGTTTGAAAGCAGCGAAGTGCGCTTCGTGCTGGACAACCGTGGCGAGGTGACCCAGGCCGGCATGCTGGTGCGCAACGATGCGCACAAGCTGATCGAGGAATGCATGATCGCGGCCAACGTGGAGGCGGCCAAGTACCTGCTGTCGCGCCACGTGCCGGCCCCGTACCGCGTCCACGAGAAGCCGCCGGAGACCAAGTTCGCCGACCTGCTGGAATTCCTCAAGGAATTCAAGCTGAGCCTGCCGCCGTGGTCGAAGGTGCGCCCGGGCGACTACACCAAGCTGCTGAAGAAGATCCGCGACCGCCCCGATGCCACGCTGCTGGAATCGGTGCTGCTGCGCAGCCAGAGCCTGGCGGTCTACAGCCCGGACAACCACGGTCACTTCGGCCTGGCGCTGGAGGCGTACGCGCACTTCACTTCGCCGATCCGTCGTTATCCCGACCTGCTGGTACACCGTGCGATCAAGCACGCGCTGTCCGGCAAGCCGCTCGACAAGTTCACCTACAACGCCCGCGAGATGGCTGCGCTGGCGCTGCAGTGTTCCGAGCGCGAGCGTCGTGCCGACGAGGCCGAGCGCGAGGTCGACGAGCGCTACCGCGCGGCATGGATGGAGAAGCATGTCGGTGGCCAGTTCGACGGCGTGATCAGCGGCGTGACCAGCTTCGGCCTGTTCGTGGAACTGGATGATTCCAAGGTGCAGGGCCTGGTCCACGTGACCCAGCTGCCGCAGGACTATTACAAGTTCGACGCCACCCGCAAGACGCTGACCGGCGAACGCCGCGGCGGCAGCTACCGGCTGGGCGACCGCGTGCGCATCCTGGTGCTGAAGGCCAGCATGGAAGAGCGCAAGATCGACTTCCGCCTGGTCGAGCACAAGGGCGGGGACGAGGGCGATGGCCTGCCGCCGCTGCCGGAACGCGGCAGGCCGGCCAAGCGCGAAAAGAAGCAGTATTGAAAGGCGTGCCGACCAACGGTCGGCACCTACCTCATCCGGTAGGTGGGTGCCGTTGGTTGGCAGATTCCTCACCCTGCAGGTGCCAACCGTTGGTTGGCAGATTCCTCACCCGGTAGGTGCCAACCTTGGTTGGCAGATTCTCACCCGGTAGGTGCCAACCGTTGGTTGGCACGACGTTTCGGAGGAACCCAGCATGCAAGGCCAACCCAAATACCACGGCGGCTGCCAGTGCGGCGCCATCCGCTTCGAGGCGCGTGGCGCCCTCACCGACAGCTCGATCTGCCACTGCCGGATGTGCCAGAAGGCCTTCGGCGGGTACTACGCGCCCCTGGTGTCGGTGCGCGGCGTGCAGTTCAGCTGGACCCGTGGCCAGCCGCGCTATTTCCAGTCCTCCAACGTGGTCAGGCGCGGTTTCTGCGGCGACTGCGGCACCCCGCTGACCTACGAGGCCCCTGACGGCATGGCCGTGGCTGCGGGTGCCTTCGACGAACCCGAGCGCCTGCCGCCCACCCGGCAGTACGGCCTGGAGCGCAAGCTGCCGTTCGTGGACGGCCTGGGCCAGCTGCCCGGCACCCGTACTGAGGAGGATGTGGAGGCGCTGGAGTTCCTGGCCACGGTCGTGTCCCACCAGCACCCCGACCACGACACCCCGCATTGGCCGGCGCGCAGCCGTTCAGCCGAAGGATGAACGGCGGGTAGCGCCGGGCCATGCCCGGCGAGCGCGCAGCGCGGCCGACGCCGATGCTCTACCATAGCCACCCCCTTTCCGGTTCGGCCCCCGCATGAGCAAGAACAGCCAGTGGATCGTCGGCGTCAACGCCGTCGCCTCCTCCATCGAGAACGACGCTGACAACGTCCGCGAAGTGCTGGTCGAGGCCGGTGCGAAGAACCCGCGCCTGGGCGAAATCGAGGAAAACGCCCGCCGCAAGGGCATCGACGTGCGCAAGGTCAACAGCCAGGCGCTGGACGGTGTCGGCGGCTCGGTGCGCCACCAGGGCGTGGCCGCGCGCTATGCCGCCGCCCGCACCTACAGCGAGAACGAGCTGGAAGGCCTGGTCACCGCCGCCGAGGGCAAGGCCCTGCTGCTGGTGCTGGACGAGGTGCAGGACCCGCACAACCTGGGCGCCTGCCTGCGCTCGGCCGCCGCAGCCGGTGCCACCGCCGTGATCATTCCCAAGGACAAGTCGGCCACGGTCAATGCGACTGTGCGCAAGACCTCGGCCGGCGCCGCCGACCTCATCCCCGTGGTGGCGGTGACCAACCTGTCGCGTTGCCTGAAGGACCTGCAGAAGCAGGGCGTCTGGATCTACGGCCTGGCCGGTGAGGCCACCGCTTCGCTGTACCAGCTGGACCTGAAGGGCAACATCGCGCTGGTGCTGGGCGGTGAAGCCGATGGCCTGCGCCGCCTGACCCGCGAGAACTGCGATGGCCTGGTCAAGATCCCGATGCCGGGCGAGATCGAGAGCCTGAACGTCTCCGTCGCCGCGGGCGTCAGCCTGTTCGAGGCCGTGCGCCAGCGCGGTTGATCGGCCGGCAGCTTCTGTAGAGCCGAGCCCACGCTCGGCTGTCGTGATCGGGGTCAGATCCCTCCCCAACAGGAGAAGGGATCTGACCCTTTTTTATCGGAAGGATCGTGTCGACCAAGGTCGACACCTACCAGAGCAGAACCAGGGTCAGGGCCCGTGCCGACCAACGGTCGGCACCCACCATCAGCAGCAGATTCCGACAGCTCGTGGGTTCGAGGCCGTGCGCCAGCGCGGTTGATCGGCCGGCAGCTTCTGTAGAGCCGAGCCCACGCTCGGCTGTCGTGATCGGGGTCAGATCCCTCCCCAACAGGAGAAGGGATCTGACCCTTTTTTATCGGAAGGATCGTGTCGACCAAGGTCGACACCTACCAGAGCAGAACCAGGGTCAGGGCCCGTGCCGACCAACGGTCGGCACCCACCATCAGCAGCAGATTCCGACAGCTCGTGGGTTCGAGGCCGTGCGCCAGCGCGGTTGATCGGCCGGCAGCTTCTGTAGAGCCGAGCCCACGCTCGGCTGACGTGATCGGGGTCAGATCCCTCCCCAACGGGATAAGGGATCTGCCCCTTTTTTTATCGAAAGGATCGTGTCGACCAAGGTCGACACCTACCAGGGCAGAACCGGGATCAGGGCCCGTGCCGACCAACGGTCGACACCCACCATCAGCAGCAGATTCCGACAGATCGCGGAAGTCTGTCGAGGGCGGGGTGGGTCCGGTGGCAGGGGTGTGAGCCGCATGGATGCGGCGACCAAGCCCCCATGGAAGGGTTCACGGCGTCCCCTGCCACCGGACCCACCCCGCCATGCCACAGGGAGCCAGCTTTTGACGTTGCCGTTGACGTTGCCGTTGACGTTGCTTCGGCGGGTGCGGGGCGCAGCCCCGCATTGCCTCACCCCGCGCTGCCACCCAGCGCCTTGAACAGGGTCACGTCGTTGCTCAGCTGGCTCTGCCGCACGCGGGCAAGTGACAGTTCGGCATCGCGGCGGGTCTGCTGCGCTTCCAGCCAGGTGCGCAGGTCGGTGGCGCCCACGCGGTAACGCACTTCCTGCGCGCGCTCCACTTCCACCGCCTGGTCATAGGACGCCTGCGAGGACGCCACCTGGCGGGCCAGCTGCTCCCGCGCGGAGAGTGCGTTGTCCACTTCCGAAAGCGCGGTGTACAGCGTCTTGCGGAAGTTGGTCGCGGCGATCTGATAGGCGGTGCCGGCGATGTCCGTGTCCAGCTGCGCACGCTGCAGATTGAGGAAGGGCAGCGACAGCCCGGCGCCGAGCGTGGCCACCGGGTTGCGCAGCACATCCCCCAGCGAGGTCGCACTGGAGCCGAGGCTGCCGGTCAGGCTCAGCGCCGGGTAGTACTGGGTGGCGGTCGCCTTGATGGTCTTCAGGCTGTTGCGCAGGCGCAGTTCGGCGGCCCGCAGGTCGGGGCGGCGGCCCAGCAGGTCGGCCGGCAGGCCTTCGTCGATGCCCGGGCTGCGCGCGGCCTGCAGGTCCTGCGGCTCGTCCTGCTGTGGCCACGGCGTGCCATCCAGCAGCACGGTCAATGCGTTGCGTACTTCCACCCGCTGCTGTTCCAGCGCGCTCTGCGCCGAACGCTGTGATTCCAGGTTCTGCAGCGCCTGGCGCACTTCCAGCCTCGACACCGCACCGGCATCGAAGCGCGCCTGCACCAGGTCGCGTGTGCGCTCCAGCCGCTGCAGGTTCGCTTCGCCACTGGCGATCGACTGGTTGAGGTAGGCCAGCGACCAGTACTGGCTGATCGTGTCGCCGATCACCAGCAGGGCGGTGTTCTGCCGGTCTTCCTCGCTGGCCTGGGCTTCCCAGCGGGCGATGTCGCGCTCGGTGCGCAGGCGGCCCCACAGGTCCACCTCCCACGACAGCGACACGCCGGTGGAATAGCCGCGGCTCCAGTCGGCGGCCTGGTCGGTGGGGCGGCTGCCGCTGGCACTGACGCCGGACGAGGACGGCTGCGGCAACAGGGCGTTGCCGGCCAGGCCGGCCTGCAGGCGGGCGCGCTGCACGGCCAGGCCGGCCGCACCGAGGTCGCTGTTGGCGGCCAGGGCCTGCGTGACCAGGCGGTCCAGGCGCTCATCGCCGAAGCCGGTCCACCAGGTGTCCTGGCGGATATCGCGGCCCGGGGTATCCAGGCTGCTGCGCGGGTCGTCGGCCGGCGCATTGAGGGTGGCATCGCCACGGCCATAGGTCGCGGCCACGGCGGGGTCCGCAGTGGGATAGCGGCCCACCGAGGCGCAGCCGGACAGGGCGAGCAGCACGGCGCCAGCCAGCAGCAGGCGCGAGGGGGCAGGGGAGGTCAGTCGGGTCATCATCTTCATTCGCGGGCCAGGGCCTCCACCGGGTCGAGCTGGGCGGCATTGCGTGCCGGCAGGAATCCAAACGCCACGCCGATCAGGGTCGAGCAGGCAAACGCGGCGATGATCGAGGCGGTCGAGAACACCACCTGGAAGTTGCTGGAGAAGTGGCCGATCAGCGCGCCCACCAGCAGGGCCAGGCCGATGCCGAGCACGCCACCGATCAGGCAGACCAGCACGGCTTCGATCAGGAACTGCTGGCGGATGTCACTCTGCCGCGCTCCCACCGCCATGCGCACGCCGATCTCGCGGGTACGCTCGGTCACCGACACCAGCATGATGTTCATCACGCCAATGCCGCCGACCAGCAGCGCGATGGCGGCGATGGCGCCGATCAGCAGGGTCATCGTGCGCGTGGTCTGCTCGATGGTCTCGCGGATCTCGGCACTGTTGCTGAGGAAGAAATCCTCAGTGCCGTGGCGCAGGGTCAGGAGGCGGGTGATGGCCTCCTGCGCCGCATCCATCGGTGTTTCATCGTTGACGCGCACGGTGATGCTGGAGACATGGCTCTGCCCCAGCATGCGCGACATCACCGTGGTGTAGGGCACGAACACGCCCAGGCTGGTGCTGCCGCCGAAACCGAAGCTTTGCTTCTTGGCCACGCCGACCACGCGTACCGGCACGTTGCCCAGCAGGATCACCTGGCCGATCGGATCGCTGTCAGGGAAGAACTGGGTCTTCGTGTTTTCGTCGATGACACCTTCCTGGGCCAGGCCACGCACCGAATCACTGTCGAAGAAACTGCCCGCGAGCAGGGTCACGCCCTTCACCCGGAAGTACTGCTCGCCCACGCCGCTGACCTGGGCGGTGGCCGACTGGTTGCGGTAGCGCGCCGTGACCGAGGTCGACACGCTGGGCGTGGCGCTGTCCACGTAGCTCTGCTTTGACAATGCATCGGCGTCGCTGGCCTTGAGCGTCTGCACGCGCGCCGAGCGCATGTCACCGAAGCCGCGGCCGGGATAGACGTCGATGGTGTTGGTGCCCAGCGCGCTGATGTTCTGCAGGATCTGCTGCTGCGAGCCGTTGCCCAGCGCCACCACCGAGACCACCGAGGCGATGCCGATGATGATGCCGAGCATCGTCAGGAAGGTGCGCAGGCGGTGTGCGTTCATCGCCAGCAGCGCCATCCGGAACGCTTCGGTGAAGCGGTCGCGCGCCGCGCGCCAGCTGCTGCCATGGGCCACGTCGGTGCTTGGCTGTCGCTGTGCGCGGTAGCTGGGCGCCTTCGGGTTGGCGCGGTCGGCGATGATCTCGCCGTCGCGGATTTCGATGATGCGCTGGGCGTGTTCGGCCACGCTCATGTCGTGGGTGACGAGGATGATGGTGTGGCCTTCGGCATGCAGCTCGCCGAGGATGCCCATTACTTCCTCGCCGGAGCGGGTGTCCAGCGCACCGGTCGGTTCGTCGGCCAGGATCACCTCGCCGCCGTTCATCAGGGCACGGGCGATGGACACGCGCTGCTGCTGGCCGCCGGACAGCTGGCCCGGCTTGTGGTGCATGCGGTCGCCCAGGCCCAGCCGCTGCAGCAGCTGCTCGGCGCGCGCATTGCGGGTTGGCCCGGGGCTGCCGGCGTACACCGCCGGCACTTCCACGTTGCCGCGCGCATCCAGGTCGCCCAGCAGGTGGTAGCGCTGGAAGATGAAACCGAAATGCCCGCGGCGCAGCTCGGCCAGCTCGTCCGGCTCCATCTTGCCGGTCTCGCGGCCGGCCACCTGGTAGCTGCCGCGGGTCGGGCGGTCCAGGCAGCCGAGGATGTTCATCAGCGTGGACTTGCCCGAGCCGGACTGGCCGACGATGGCCACCATCTCACCGGCATGGATGTCCAGGTTGACGTCGCGCAGCACGGCGATGACATCGTCGCCCGCCGGGAACTCGCGGCGCAGGTCACGCAGGCGCAGCAGGGGCGCCGTCGTGCTCATCGGCGCGGGCCCATGCCACCGGGCCCGCCCATTCGCATGGCACCACCGCCGCGGTTGCCGCTGCCGCTGCCGCTGCTGGACGCGGCCGCACCGCCTTCGCCGACCACCACGCGCTCGCCTTCCTTCAGCCCGGACAGGATCTGCGCGGAGGCGCCGTTGTTGATGCCGACCTTGACCTTGCGCGGCTGCGGCTGGCCCTGCGCGTCGACCACGCGCACCACGCGCTCGCCGTCACGGGTCTTCGGGCCCAGCGCCACCGCAGGCACCAGCAGCGCGCCCTTGGCCTGCTGCAGCAGCACCGAGACCTGCGCGGTCATGTCGATGCGCAGGGTGCCATCCGGGTTTTCCACGTCGAACAGTGCGTTGTAGTAGACCGCGCTGCTGGAACTGGAGCTGGAGGAACTGCTGGAACTGGACGAGCTTTCGTTGGCGATGGACGACGGCGCCGGATTGATCTGGCGCAGCGTGGCGTGGTACTTGCGGTCCGGGTCGCCCAGGGTGGTGAAGTACACCGGCATGCCGGCCTTGATCTTGACCACGTCGGCCTCGGACACCTCGGCATTGACCGTGACCACGTCCAGGCGCGCCAGCATGACGATGGTCGGCGCGGTCTGGTTGGCGTTCACCGTGCGGCCTTCTTCGGCCACCACGGCCACCACGGTGCCGTCCATCGGCGCGGTGATGCGGGTGTAGGCCAGGTTGGCGCGGGCGGTGCCCAGCTCGGTTTCGCGGCCCTTGATCTGCGCCTCGTAGGACTGCAGCTGGGCACGGGCGGTCTTCAGCGTGGCCTCGGCGGCATCGTATTCCTGCTTCGAGGTCGCCTCGGCGGCCAGCATCTCCTTCTGCCGGGCGAAGTCCAGCTCGGCCTGGCGCAGGCTGGCCTGCTGCACGGCGCGCTGGGCGATCACCTGGTCCAGCGAGGCCTGCGCGTTGAGCACCTGGTTCTGCTGGGTGGTGGCGTCGATCTCGGCGATCAGGTCGCCTTCCTTCACCGTATCGCCCAGCTGCACCTTCAGCGACTTGATCTGGCCCGAAGCCTGCGCGCCGACGCTGACCAGCTTGTAGGCGTCGATCACGCCGGTGGCTTCCACCGTCTGTTCGATGTCGCCGCGGCTGACCGGGCTGGTGGCCAGGGCCGGGGCGGCGGGCTTGCGCAGCAGCCACCAGGCGCACGCGGCAGCAATCACCACAAGCAGGACAATCACGATCAGACGACCCCGGCGGGTCGCGGGCAACAGGCGGGAGATCACGTGCGGGCTTCACTCAGGCAGGCCGCCGCAGCGGCATTGGTGGGCATTGTGAAGATCGGGCGCGGGCGGGCTCAATCCTCGAGGTGTGTCCATGTGTAACACTGGCGGCCGAAACGCGTAACTGCAGGTATCCCGCCCCGGCGTCGATACAGTGGTACGCACCGGACAGGATGCGGTTCAGCTCCCGACACGGGAAAATCGCGACATGGAGACCGAAAACCCGATGCATCGCCTGTTGATCGTCGACGACGACAATGACATCCGCACCCTGCTGGCCGAACAGCTCGGCCGCGCCGGCTACCTGGTCAGCACCGCGGCCGATGGCACCAGCATGCGCCAGCTGCTGGAACGCGAGCACGTGGACCTGATCGTGCTCGACCTCAACCTGCCGCGCGAGGATGGCCTGACCCTGTGCCGTGACCTGCGCGCGCGCTCGAACACGCCGGTGATCATGCTCACCGCGCGCGCCGAGCCGATCGACCGCGTGCTGGGCCTGGAAATGGGCGCCGACGATTACCTGGCCAAGCCGTTCGAGCCGCGCGAACTGCTGGCGCGCATCCGCAACGTGCTGCGCCGGACCGAGGCGCTGCCGGCCAACCTGGAACCGCTGGCCGTGCGCCGCGCACGCTTCTCGCGCTGGATCTTCGATCTGGAACACCGCCACCTGGTGGACCCCGATGGCCGCGTGGTGGTGCTGTCCGGCGCCGAGTTCCGCCTGCTGCGGGTGTTCATCGCGCACGCCAACAAGGTGCTCTCGCGCGAGCAGCTGGTCGCGCTCAGCAGCGGCCGCAACTACGAAGCGCAGGACCGGGCGATCGACCTGCAGGTCAGCCGGCTGCGCAACAAGCTGGCCGACGATGGCGGCCCCGATGGGCTGATCAAGACCGTGCGCAACGAAGGCTATGTGCTGGCCTCGGCCGTCAACCTGGAATAAGCCGTGATGAAGCGCCTGCGCCACTTCCTGTCCTCGATGGTGGGGCGGCTGTTCGTGATCCTGCTGCTGGGCATGGCGGTGGCCGCGATCGGCGCGACCATGCTGGCCACGTCCAAGCGCCAGCAGGATTTCGAACGGCAGAACCTGAACCGCATTGCCGACCGGCTGCAGGGCTACGTCAACCTGCTCGACGGCAACCCGGAACTGCGCGATCGCCTGCTGGAGATCGGCGGGCCGAGCGTGCGCGCACTTCCGTCCGGTGCGCGCGTGGGGCGCATCGACACCGCGCTGATGGAAGTGCTGGATGACCGTCCCGGACCGGTGGCACGCGCGCACGTGCATTTCACCTCGTTCCGCTCGTGCATCCCCAAGCTGCAGGAACTGCTGCCGCCGCCGCCGCCGGGCCACCGCCGCCCGCCGCGCGAACGCGATCCATCTTTCATTCCGCCCAAGTGCCGCGCCGTGGACGTGGTCCTCAGCGATGGCACCGCGCTGAAGCTGGCGCTGGATTCGCCGGCGGTGGCGCACAACGGCGTGCTGGCCGTGGACCCGCTGTTCCTGACCCTGCTGGTGCTGGCCATCGCGGTGCTGGCCTATATCGTTTCGCGCATGGCCAGTGCGCCGCTGCAGGAACTGGCTTCGGCCGCCGAAGAACTGGGTGACGACCTGCAGCGCGATCCGCTGCCCCTGCGCGGCCCGCGCGAAGTGCAGCGCGCCGCCGAGGCCTTCAATGCCATGCAGCATCGCCTGCAGCGGCACCTGGCCGAACGCACGCAGATGCTGGCGGCGATCACCCATGACCTGCAGACCCCGCTCACCCGGCTGCGCCTGCGCCTGGAAAACGTGACCGACGAGATCCTGCGTGAGCGCCTGATCGGCGACCTGGCGGCGATGCAGGCGCTGGTGCGCGAAGGCCTGGAACTGGCGCGCAGCGCCGAGAGCGCTGAACAGCGCGCTGCGCTCGATCTGGATTCGCTGCTGGAAAGCATCGTCGAGGACACCGCCGAAGCGGGTGCCGACGTGGCCTTTGAAGGTGGCAGCGGCGCGGTGCTGATGCTGCGGCCGCTGGCCATGCACCGGCTGTTCTCCAACCTGGTGGACAACGCGGTGATGTACGCCGAGCGCGTGCGGGTGCGGGTGGACCGCAGCGGCGGTGCGATCACCGTGGTCGTGGCCGACGATGGCCCGGGCCTGGCCGATGAGCAGCTCGAAGCCGTGTTCGACCCGTTCGTGCGGGTGGAGACCTCGCGCTCGCGGCAGACCGGTGGCGCCGGCCTGGGCCTGACCATCGCCCGCGCGCTGGCCGAGAAGGACGGTGCACGCCTGTGGCTGCGCAACCGGCCCGAGGGCGGCCTGGAAGCGGTGGTGCAGTGGCCGGCGGGCAGCCCGGTGGCCGCGCGCTGATGGCAGCGGCCGGGCCCTGACCCCGAACCAGGGCCTGGCTTTCACGCTGCGGTGACGCCGGGAGGGGTGTTTGGCCTATCATTCGCCCCATCTCCCCACAGTTCACGCGATGAGCCAGCCTGTTCGCACCGGCGCGCGGCCCCGTGCCGCCCGGTTGTTCCTGTTCCTGCCTGTTGCCGTGCGCGGCAACCGCACCTGGCCGCCGCCGCTGCAGTAATGGGCGGGCAGGGGGCTGGCAGGCGCCTGGCGGGGCGCCACCCGGAACATCACATCGGTCGCCTGCTGCGGCTCGGTGTGCTGTGGCTGTTGCTGTGGCTGGCCTCGCCGCTGGCGGCGCAGACCGCCGCACCGCCGCTGCGCGATTACGCCATCGACGTGTGGACGTCGCGCAACGGCCTGCCGCACAACTCGCTGCGTGACATCGCCCAGACCCCCGAAGGCCACCTGTGGTTCGCCACCTGGGAAGGCCTGGTGCGCTACAACGGCCTGGATTTCACCGTGTTCGACCGCAGCACGCGGCCCGGGCTGCGCGACAACGGCATCGGTGCCCTGCTGGTGGACCGCCAGGGCGGGCTGTGGATCACGGATTCGCGTGGCAACGTGACCTACCGCAGCAGCGCTGGCCAGTGGCGGGTCTGGGAGCACGAGGCCAACACCCCGGAAGTGCTGATCCAGTCGATGCAGATGGACAGCCAGGGGCGCCTGTGGCTGCTGTACGAAGGCAAGGGCATCGCGTACCTGACGCCCGAAACCGGCATCGTCTACCAGCCGCCGCCGCCGGACCTGCCGCTGGCGATGAGCTTCACCAAGCTGGTGGTCGATGCCCAGGACCGGGTCTGGATCGGCACCCTCGATGGCCTGGTCCTGCGCGACAACGATGGCGAACTCAAGCGTGCACCGGCCGGATGGGGCGTGGGCAAGGGGCTGACCTGGCCCTATCGCGCACCCGATGGCGCGTTGTGGATCGTGGCCGGCGAGCGCCTGTACCGGGTCGAGGATGACCGCCTGGTGCTGGTCCACAGCCTGCCGGGCCAGCTGCACATGACCGCGATGCTGCAGGACCGCCACGGCGATATCTGGCTGGGTACCGAGAACCAGGGCCTGCTGCGTATTTCCAGCCACGGCCTGGAACGCCTGCCGGCCGGCCTGAACCTGCCCGGCGGGCGCGTGGTGAGCCTGCGCGAGGATGCCGAAGGCAGCATCTGGGTCGGCGCCAACGGCGGCCTGTACCGCCTGCGCGAAACGCTGTTCAGCAGCTACACCGAACGCGATGGGCTGAGCGGTGACTACGTGCGCACCGTGTTCGAGGACCGCGATCGCCGGCTGTGGGTGGGCAGCGCCAGCGGCCTGGACCAGCAGACCGCCGACGGCCGCTTCCGGCCGATGGCGTTGCACAACCGTGGCGGCAAGGCCGCGTCGGTGCTGAGCCTGGCCCAGGATCCCGGCGGCGACCTCTGGGTGGGCACCTTTGGCGACGGCGTCTACCGCCTGCGTGCCGATGGCAGCCTGCGCCACAACTACGATGCGGCCGATGGCATGCCGGGTGGCAACATCCGTGCGATCAGCGTCGATCCGTCCGGCGTGGTCTGGGCCGGCACCCAGAAGGGCGTGGTGCGCATCGATGGCGACCGCGTGCGGGTGGCGAACACGCCGGGCATGCCCACCGGCCTGATCACCGCGCTGGAACACGACCACCAGGGCAACCTGTGGATCGGCACCATCGAGGGCATCCGCGTGCTGCGCGGCGACCATGTGCAGTCCATCGATCTGGCCCCGATGGGCGGCGGCCGCAGTGTGTTCGGCTTCCACCAGATCGGCGAGGCGATGTGGATCAGCAGCGACCGCGGGCTGTACCGCTGGTACAGGAACCGCCTGTCGCGGGTCGGCCTGGAGCAGGGCATGCCGGTCGATGCGGTGTTCCAGCTGGTGCCCGACCGGCTGGGCAATGTGTGGATCAGCAGCAACCGGGGCGTGCTGCGCACCGACATGGCGACCTTGAACGCGGTGGCTGACGGCCGCGCGCCGCGGGTGAAGGTGGAGCGCTACAACGAGATCGACGGGATGGCCAACGCACAGGCCAACGGCAGCTCGGCGCCCTCGGCGATCCTGCGCCAGGACGGGACCTTCTGGGTGGTGACCGCCGGTGGCCTGAGCACGGTGGACCCGCAGCGCCTGCAGCGCTTCCGCGAGCGCCCGGCACCGCCGGCGGCGATCGAGAACGTGCAGGTCGATGGCGCGCAGGTGCATTGGGAAGGCCCCGAGCGCAACCTGATTCCCGGCGGGCGCCGGCTGGCGGTGAGCTTCGTCGGCCTCAGCTACCTGATGTCCGACCGCATCCGCTACCGCACGCGCCTGGACGGGCTGGACACCAGCTGGGTCGAGCGCGGCCCGCAGCGCAGCGTCGAGTTCGTCGGCCTGCCGCCGGGCGATTACACCCTGCACGTGGCGGCCTCGCACCCGGGCGGTGCCTGGGGCCAGCAGGAGGCGGTGTGGAGTTTCACCGTCGAACCGTTCTGGTGGCAGCGGCACAGCGTGCAGGCGATGATCGGGCTGCTGCTGCTGGGCGCGCTGGTGGCGCTGTACCGGTTCCTGCTGCAGCAGTACAAGGCCAGCAACCTGCGCCTGGCGCGCCGCGTGGATGAGGCGACCTTCGACCTGCAGGCGCAGACCGTGCACCTGCAGGCGCTGAACCAGGAGAAGACCGAGCTGGCCGAGCGCCTGGCACGGCAGGCCGAAGCGTTCGAACGGCAGGCCCGCGAGGATGCGCTGACCGGTCTGGCCAATCGCCGTGGCTTCGACGAGACGCTGGCCCGTGACTTCGCCCGCTCGCAGCGCAGCGGCCACCCGCTGAGCCTGGTGGTGCTGGATATCGACCACTTCAAGGACGTCAACGATACCTACAGCCACAGCATCGGCGATCTGGTGCTGAAGGAAGTGGCGGAAGTGATCGCCGCGGCGTGCCGCGATTCGGACCTGCCGGCGCGTACCGGCGGCGAAGAGTTCGCGCTGCTGCTCAACGATACGCGCCTGGAAGAAGCAGCCCAGGTCTGCGCGCGCCTGCGCGGCCTGTTCCATGACCATCCGGACTGGGCGGGGGTGAAGGGCCTGCGGGTGACCTTCAGCGCGGGCCTGGTGGAACTGGCGGCCGACGACCGCACCCCGGCGCTGCTGTACCAGCGCGCCGACCGCGCGCTGTACCGCGCCAAGAGCGATGGCCGCGACCGCACCAGCATCGGTTGATGCCTATCCACGCATGGCGTGGATCTACCGGGCAGGTTGAATGGTGGGTGCGGACCGTTGGTCCGCACGGCCGATGCAATTCATCTTGAATGGTGGGTGCGGACCGTTGGTCCGCACAGCCGATGCATTTCATCTTGAATGGTGGGTGCGGACCATTGGTCCGCACAGCCGATGCATTTCATCTTGAATGGTGGGTGCGGACCGTTGGTCCGCACGGCCGATGCAATTCATCCACGCAGGGCGTGGATCTACCGGGCAGGTTGAGTGGTGGGTGCGGACCGTTGGTCCGCACGGCCGATGCAATTCATCCACGCATGGCGTGGATCTACCGCGGCCAGGCGTTGGCGATGGTGCAGAACAGCCGCGCGGTCTGCTCGGTGTCGTACACCGCGCTGTGTGCCTCGTTGGCATCCCAACCCAGCCCTGCGGCATTGGCCGCACGCGCCAGCACCGTCTGCCCGTAGGCGATACCCGCCAGGGTGACCGTGTCGAATACGCTGAAGGGGTGGAACGGGTTGCGCTTGTGGCCGGTGCGTGCCACTGCCGCATTGACGAACCCCAGGTCGAAATGGGCGTTGTGCCCGACCAGGATCGCGCGCTGGCAGCCGTACTTCTTCATTGCCGCGCGCACCGGGGTGAAGATGTGGTCCAGCGCGGCTTTTTCTTCCTTGGCCAGCCGGAACGGGTGGTCGAGGATGATGCCGGTCACTTCCAGCGATTTCGGGTCGATCTCCAGCCCTTCGGCGGGCACCACGTGGGCGCTGGCGGTCTGGCCCGGGTAGAGCAGGCCGTTCTCGTCCATCTCGATCGGCACCGCGGCGATTTCCAGCAGCGCGTTGCGCTGGCTGTCGAAACCGCCGGTTTCCACGTCCACCACCACCGGCAGGAAGCCGCGGAAGCGTTGCGACATCGCGCGCTGCGCCATCGGAACTACGGAAACAGGGGCGGCTTCAGCTGCGGGGGTGGGGTCATTCATGCGCGGATTCTAGCAGAGCGACCCTGAGCGCCCGGCCATGCAGCGCACGGCCGGGACGCTGCATGGGGTCAGCGGTGTGCCAGCACCACGTCGGCGATGAGGCCGCTGGCCACGGCGATCAGCACGTAGCGGCCATCGACCTTGCGCCATTCCTGGCCACGGGCGGGGGCGCGCAGACCATGGTGGCGATAGTCGTGGACGTATTCGCCCCGGTGGTCGTGGGCCAGCCTGTGGCCGCGACGGGGCGGATCGCGGCGGTCGTCGTGGCGGTTCTTGTGGCCGTGATGGTCGTCGCGCCCACCGGCGCCATACGGAGCCGCCATCGCGGGCGAGACGGCGGTGGCCAGCAGGGCCAGGGAAAGGGTGGCAGCAATCAGACGCTTCATGGGGCGACTCCGGGGGAGGGACGTGGTCATCAAGGCCACGGATCCAGCATCGGATTTTTTTTATGAATAGGCGATTAAATCGGGCTATTCCGCAGTTTCGGTGCGTATCGGCGTGTAACGGGCCACCCACGCGTCCACGCTCAGGCGCCCGGCGCCGTTGAACAGCAACGGCAGCAGCATCGCCATGAACAACGCCGGCAGCTTGAAATTGCCAAACCCCTGGTCGCTGATCGCATAGCCCATCGCCAGTTCACCCAGCGAATCCCAATGCATGGGCCAATGCACCGCATACGTGGCCACCACGGTCAGCACCAGCAGGCTGGCAGCCGCAAAACGCGTGCCCAGGCCGAACAGCAGGCAGGCCGCGCCGACCAGTTCGAACCAGGTCGCCAGCTGCCAGTTCACGCTGGCCGGCAACTGGTCGAACGGAAACGGGAACGCGCCCTGCAGTTCGGCAAACCAGTTCTGGCCCTGCAGCTTTTCGCGACCGGACTCGAAGTATTCCCAGGCCAGCAGCAGGCGCAGGCCCAGGGGGGCCAGCCACGGGCCGCAGCGATCCAGCTGGCCGCGCACGGCGGCCAGGGGCAGGGTGTTCATCAGGGGGGAACTCCTCGTTGGGGGGAATCAGGCCACGGCGGGCAGCGGGCCGATCACGCCGGCCTGGAGGAACTGCTGCAGCAGCTGGGTGCCAGGTTCGGCCAATGCGTCGGCGTCGAGGTGGTGCAGGGTGGCCAACTGCTGCAACTGCTGCTGGCCGCTGGCGCCGGGTGCTTCGTCGATCAGGATCAGCAGGTGCGCGGCCAGCGGGCTGAGCTGGGCGAAGCGCACCACGCCATCGGCATCGCGGCGGACCAGCAGGGCGGTGGGTTCCGCGGGCGGGGTGGCCGGTGCATCGTCGGCGCCCAAGCGGTGTACCGGCCACGCGTACAGCAGTGGCCAGGCCAGCGGTGAGCAGCGCAGCGGGGCCTGCAGCGGGTCGACGCCGGGTGCCGGTGGCAGCGGCTGGGCCGCGCGCTGGTACAGGTCGGTTTCCACCCACTCATAGTGGGCCAGCTCGGCCAGTGCCGGGTGCGGCAGCTCGGGCTGTGCCTGCAGCCATTGCACGAACTCGGCCGCCACGGCGGTGAACAGTGGCGCGCGTGCGCGATGGTGGGCGAAGTAATGGCGCACCAGGTCGGCCCACGCAGGTTCGCCGAGCAGGCGCACGCAGACCGGGAACCCCGTGCCGAGCAGCCCCAGCAGGTTGTTGAACAGCAGCCGCTGGTAGACCGCCACCCGCCGCGGGTCCAGGTCGGCCGGGGCCGGCACCTGTTGCGGGTCGCGCAGGTGCGCGGTGAACGCGTGCTGCTGCGCGCGCAGGCGCTCGGGTGCATCAGCCATGGGCAGCCTCGCGCAACGTGCCCTGCAGGCGGCGGATGGTACGCAGTTCGCCCTGCAGCTCGGCATAGGGCGGGAAGTTGAAATCGCGTTCGAGCAGCGTGGGGCGCGGGCCGAAGCGGTCGTAGCTGCGTTCCAGCAGCGCCCACACGGGGTCGATCACCGGGCTGCCGTGGGTATCGATCTTCAGGTCCGGTGCCTCGTCCAGGTGGCCGGCCACGTGCAGGCAGACGATGCGCTGGGCCGGCAGCCCGGCGATGAAGGCGTCGGCATCGTAGCCGTGATTGCAGGCATTGACGTACACGTTGTTGACGTCCAGCAGCAGGTCGCAGTCGGCCTCGGCAAGCACCGCGTTGGTGAAGGCAAGTTCGTCCATCGCCGGCTGCGGCGCCAGGTAGTACGACACGTTCTCCACCGCGATGCGGCGGCCGAGCAGGTCCTGCACGCGGGCGATGCGGGCGGCGGTGTGGCGCACCGCTTCATCGGTGAACGGAATCGGCAGCAGGTCGTAGAGCTGGCCTTCGTCGCTGCAGTAGCTCAGGTGCTCGCTGTACAGCGGTACGCGGTAGCGCTCGAGGAAGCGGCCGACCTGCTGCAGCAGCTGGGTATCCAGCGGTGCGCTGCCGCCCAGCGACAGCGACAGGCCGTGGCAGCTCAGCGGATGGCGCCGGGCCAGTTCGTCCAGCGCATCGCCGGCTGGCCCACCGACGTTGATCCAGTTCTCCGGCGCGCATTCCAGGAAATCGAAATCGCCGGCCGGCGCGTCGTGCAGGTCCTGCAGCAATGCCCGCCGCAGGCCCAGCCCGACGGCCGCCGCTGGAAGCGGCAGCCGCGGGGAAACGACGCTGGCGGCAGCGTCAGTGCTTGGCACCGCACTTGCCTTCGCCACACTTGCCTTCGGTGGCCTTCTTGTCGCCGGCGGTCTTTGCCTTGGCATCGGCGCCCGCGCCGGCCTTGGCCTTGCCCTTGTCGGCGCCGCACTTGCCTTCGGCGCTCTTGCCGTCGGCACCACACTTGCCCTCGGCATGCTTGGCGGCGTCACCGGCCTTGGCGTCGGTTGCCTTGGCATCGCCGGCCTTGGCCGCCTGGCCAGCCACCAGGTAGCCCTGGGCAAGGTCGGTCATGCTCAGGGCCGAAGCACTGGCAGTCACGCCCAGCCCTGCAGCCAGGGCGGTGGCGGTCAGCAGGGACAGGGTCTTGTTGGAACTGCTCATCGGTCGTACTCCTTGGGTGGTGGGCGGGCGCCCGGGGTGAAACGATGGTGCAGCGATCCTACTCAAGGAATCCTCGCCGAGACCTCAAATTTTCGTGAGGATTGCCGCAGGCGGGATGGGGGGGGCCGCGCACGGCATCCACGCATGGCGTGGATCTACAACCGGCCCAGTAGATCCACGCCATGCGTGGATGAATGCCCGGATCGCGCGTACAAAAAAGGCCCCTGTCATGCCGACAGGGGCCTCCGCACGCGCTTGCGCTGTTGCAGCGCAATATCAGACGTGGTCGGTGCTGGACGTCTCGTCGCGCTTCTCGCGGGGCGGCAGCGGCTGCTCGCCGTGCACCAGGAACCACACGTTCTCGGCGATGTTGGTGGCGTGGTCGCCCACGCGCTCCAGGTTCTTGGCCATGAACAGCAGGTGGGTGCACGGGGTGATGTTGCGCGGGTCTTCCATCATGTAGGTCAGCAGCTCGCGGAACAGCGCGGTGTACTGCGCGTCCAGGCGGGCGTCGTCCTGGCGCAGGGCGATGGCGGCTTCGGCGTCGTTGTCGCGGTAGGCGGCGATGGCGCGGCGCACCTGCTGCGCGGCCAGGCGGCCGAGGGCGCGCAGGCCCTGGATCTGCGGCAGCGGCGGCACCTTGCCCAGCGCGATGGAGCGCTTGGCAACGTTGGCGGCGTAGTCACCGATGCGTTCGATGTCGGCCGGAATGCGCAGGCCGGCCAGGATCTCGCGCAGGTCGCGGGCCATCGGGCCACGCAGGGCCAGGCGCATCACGTCGTGGCTGATCTGCTGCTCCAGCTGGTCGATGGCTTCATCGTTGGCGATGATGCGGTGGGCGGCATTCTCGTCGCGCTTCTCGATGACGTCCATCGACGCCTCCAGCTGGGCGACAGCCATCTCGCCCATGCGCACGATTTCGGCCACCAGGCGCTGCTGCTCTTCGTCGTAGCTCTTGACGATGTGGTCGTTGGGAAGATTCATGGTCTGCAATCCGGGTAGAGCCAGGCCACGCCTGGCTGGGACATGTGGCGAGGGGACGACACCGATCAGCCGAAGCGACCGGTGATGTAGTCCTCGGTCTGCCGCTGCGAGGGCTGCGAGAAGATCACTTCAGTACGGTCGTGCTCGATCAGGTCGCCCAGGTACATGAAGGCGGTGTAGTCGGACACGCGCGCAGCCTGCTGCATGTTGTGGGTGACGATGACGATGGTGTACTCGTGCTTGAGCTCTTCCACCAGCTGCTCGATGCGGCTGGTCGAGATCGGGTCCAGCGCCGAGGTCGGCTCGTCCAGCAGCAGCACCGACGGGCGCAGCGCCACGGCACGGGCGATGCACAGACGCTGCTGCTGGCCACCGGACAGGCCCAGGGCGCTCTGCCCCAGCTTGTCCTTCACTTCGTCCCACAGCGCGCCCTGGCGCAGGGCCTGCTCGACGCGGTCGGCCATGTCGGCCTTGCTCAGCTTCTCGTGGTGGCGGATGCCGTAAGCCACGTTCTCGAAGATGGTCATCGGGAACGGAACCGGCTTCTGGAACACCATGCCCACCTTGCTGCGCAGGCGGTTCATCGGGTACTTCGGCGAAAGGATGTTCTCGCCGTCCAGCAGCACCTCGCCACGCGCTTCCAGCTTCGGGTACAGCGCGTAGATGCGGTTGAAGATGCGCAGCAGGGTCGACTTGCCGCAACCGGAGGGACCGATCAGCGCGGTCACGCGCTTTTCCGGAATCTCCAGGTTGATGCCCTTCAGGGCGTGGAACTTGTCGTAGTAGAAGTCCAGACCACGCGCGGCCAGCTTGACCGGCGACGGCGCGTGCAGGTTCTCGTGCGAGGCCGGCACCGCGATGCGCTGCATGGGCACGGCGTTGGAGAGGTCGTTCATGGCGTTATCCACGGAAAGGTCAGTCATGGGAGAAACGGTTGCGCAGCAGGATGCCGCGAGCGGCAAGGCTGACCAGCAACACGAAGACAGTCAGCACCAGGGCACCGGCCCAGGCCAGCACCTGCCAGGATTCATACGGGCTGCCGGCGAACTGGTTCATCACCACCGGCACCGAGGCCATCGGCTGGAAGATGTTGTTGTTCCAGTACTGGTTGCCGAAGGCGGTGAACAGCAGCGGGGCGGTTTCACCGGAAATGCGGGCCAGCGCCAGCAGGATGCCGGTGATGATGCCGGCCGACGCACTGCGGTACAGCACCTGCACGATCACCTTCCACTGCGGGATGCCCAGCGACAGGGCGGCTTCGCGCATCTGCGAAGGCACCAGGCGCAGCATCTCGTCGGTGGTGCGAACCACCACCGGCAGCACGATGAAGGCCAGCGACAGCGCACCTGCGAAGGCGGAGAAGTTGCCGCCGGTCTGCATCACGTACAGGGTGTAGACGAAAAGGCCCAGCACGATGGACGGCGCCGACAGCAGGATGTCGTTGACGAAGCGGACCACGGTGCCGGCCTTGCGGGCGTTGCCGTACTCGGCCAGCCAGGTACCGGCCAGCACGCCCAGCGGGGTGCCGATGCCGATCGCCAGCGCACACATCACCGCGCTGCCGAAGAAGGCATTGGCCAGGCCGCCTTCCTGCATCGGCGGCGGCGTCATCTTGGTGAACAGATCCAGATTGATGCCGGCCAGGCCCTTGGCGGCCAGGGTGAACAGGATCCAGCCCAGGAAGAACAGGCCGAACAGGGCGGTGGCGCAGGACAGCGCGATGGCAATGACGTTGCCGATGCGGCGGCGCAGGTACAGGGAGTCAGCGGTGGTGGACATCAGTTGCCCTCCTTGCGGGACAGGCGCATCAGCATCAGGCGGGCGATGGCCAGCACGACGAAGGTGACGATGAACAGGACGAAGCCGAGCAGCAGCAGCGCCGAGCGGTAAGTTTCAGTGGCTTCGCCGAAATCGTTGGCGATCAGCGCGGCGATGGTGGTGCCCGGTTCCAGCAGCGACGGCGACAGGCGCACGCTGTTGCCGATCACGAAGGCCACGGCCATGGTTTCGCCCAGCGCACGGCCGAGGCCGAGGAAGACGCCGCCGATGACGGCCGAGCGGGTGTAGGGCAGGACGATGTCCCAGCTCACTTCCCACTTGGTCGAACCGAGCGCGTAGGCCGATTCCTTCAGGCGGGTCGGCACGGTCAGGAACACTTCGCGCATCACCGAGGAGATGAACGGGATGACCATGATGGCCAGCACGAAGCCGGCGGTGAGCATGCCGATGCCCAGCGGCGGGCCCTGGAACATCGGCCCGATGATCGGCCATTCGCCCAGGGTTTCGTTGAGGAACGGGGTGACGTACTCGGTCATCACCGGCACCAGCACGAACAGGCCCCACATGCCGTAGATGATCGAGGGGATGCCTGCCAGCAGTTCGATGGCGGTACCGACCGGGCCACGCAGCCAGCGCGGCGCGACTTCGGTGAGGAAGAAGGCGATGCCGAAGCTGACCGGCACGGCGATGACCATCGCGATGAACGCGGTGACCAGGGTGCCGTAGATCGGGGCGAGGGCGCCGAACTTGTTTTCGACCGGATTCCAGTCGGAGGAGAAGAAGAAGCTCAGGCCCTGCATCTGCAGGGCATGGCGGCCGCCCCACAGCATGGACAGCGCGGCGCAGGCCAGGGCGATCAGGACGAAGATGACGGTGCCGACCAGCACCCATCGGAACAGTTTGTCGTTGCGGGCATCACGCGCATCGCGCGTGGACGGGGCTGCTACAGGCTGGGCGATGGCATTCATGGGGACGGCAGGGCCAGGAAAGGGGGCGGCACGACGTGGAAGTGACGGTGCCCGCGCGGGGCGGGCACCGTCGGGTCCATCACTTCAGCTCGGTGCCCCAGTAGGCCTCGATCTGCTTGGTCAGTTCGGCCGGCAGCGGCACGTAGTGCAGCTCATTGGCCTGGGTCTGGCCGTTTTCGAAGGCCCACTTGAAGAAGGCCAGGGTGTCCTGGTTGCGCTTGGCATCCTTCGGCTTCTTCTGCATCAGCATGAAGTTGGTGGCGGTGATCGGCCACGCCTGCTCGCCCGGGGCGTTGGTGATGACCAGGTTGAAGTCCTTGGCGCTGGCCCAGTCGGCGCTGGCAGCAGCGGCGGCGAAGGTTTCAGCGTTCGGCTGCACCCAGGTGCCTGCGGCGTTCTGCAGGGCGGTGTACGGCATGGCGTTCTGCAGGGCGTAGGCCAGCTCGACGTAGCCGATGGAGCCCTTGATCTGCTTCACGTAGGAGGCAACGCCTTCGTTGCCCTTGCCACCGACGCCGTCCGGCCACTGCACCGAGGTGCCTTCGCCGACCTTGGTCTTCCACTCCGGGCTGACCTTGGACAGGTAGTTGGAGAAGTTGAAGGTGGTGCCCGAACCGTCCGAACGGTGGACGATGGTGATCTTGCCGTCCGGCAGGGTCACGCCCGGGTTGGCCGCGGCGATGGCCGGGTCGTTCCAGGTCTTGACCTTGCCCAGGAAGATGTCGGCGAGCAGGGCGCCGGTCAGGCGCAGCTTGCCGGCTTCCAGGCCTTCGATGTTGACGACCGGCACCACGCCGCCGATGGCCGACGGGAACTGGGCCAGGCCGGCCTGGGCCAGCTCGTCGCTGCTCAGCGGCTTGTCCGAGGAACCGAAATCAACGGTGCCGGCCTTGATCTGGGCGATACCGCCGCCCGAACCGATCGACTGGTAGTTGATCTTGGCGCCGGTGGCGGTGTTGTAGTCGGCCGACCACTTGGACACCAGCGGGAAGATGAAGGATGCGCCAGCGCCGGAGACCTCGGCGGTCACCTTGTCGCCGGCAGCGGCCGGGGCGGCGGCTGCGTCGGCAGCCGGCTGCTGTGCAGCCTGCTTGTCGCCACCGCAGGCCGACAGGCCCAGGGCGATGGCCAGGGAAAGGGCGGCGAGGCCGGCCGAGTGCAGTTTCATGTTCACTCCATAGCGGGGAAGAGCCGACGTCGTCGGCGGATGCGGCTATGAAATGATGTTTTTGTTACAGCCGTATGACGTCCATGACAGAGGTGTCGGACATCACGTTCTGACAAGGGTTTCACGGGGTCAGCGGCCCCGTGGCGGGGCTGCCCGGCGCCGTCCGGGGCGCTGGAATGCGCGCGGCGGGCTCTTGTAGAGCCGAGCCCATGCTCGGCTGCGGCCCGTCAGCCGAGCATGGGCTTGGCTCTGCAAGGGCGGGGGCCGGGCCAGCCCCCCCAAAAAAGAAAGGCGCCAGACCCGAAGGTCCAGCGCCCGGTTGGGATCGGCGGGGGAGAGAGGACCCGCCGATCCCCGTTCCTGCGGGGGAACGCCTTGCTCAGTACTTCAGGTTCTGGGTCCAGTAGGTCTCGATCTGCTTGACCAGGGTGTCCGGCAGCGGCACGTAGTCCAGCTGCTTGGCCTGCGCATCACCGTTCTTGTAGATCCAGCGGAAGAACTCCTGGGTCGCCTTGGCGCCGGCCACGTTCTTCGGCTGCTTGCGCACCAGGATGAAGTTGGTGGCGGTGATCGGCCACGCCTGCTCGCCCGGGGCGTTGGTCATGACCAGGTAGAAGTCCTTGGCATTGGCCCAGTCAGCGCTGGCGGCCGCGGCCGAGAACGAGGCGTCCGACGGCTGCACGATCTTGCCGGCAGCATTCTTCATCGCCGCGTAGGACATCTTGTTCTGCAGGGCGTAGGACAGTTCGACGTAGCCGATGCCGCCCTTGATCTGCTTCACGTAGGCAGCGACGCCTTCGTTGCCCTTGCCGCCGATGCCGGCCGGCCACTGGACCGAGGTGCCTTCACCGACCTTGGTCTTCCACTCCGGGCTGACCTTGGACAGGTAGTTGACGAAGTTGAAGGTGGTGCCCGAACCGTCCGAACGGTGGACGATGGTGATCTTGGCGTTCGGCAGGGTCAGGCCGCTGTTCAGGGCAGCGATGGCCGGGTCGTTCCAGGTCTTGATCTTGCCCAGGAAGATGTTGGCCAGGGTCGGGCCGTCCAGCTTCAGCGCGCCCGGGGCGACGCCGGCCACGTTGATGACCGGCACCACGCCGCCGATGACCGACGGGAACTGGGCCAGGCCGGCAGCAGCCAGCTCTTCCGGCTTCAGCGGGGCATCGGACGAACCGAAGTCCACGGTCGCCGCCTTGATCTGGGCGATACCACCACCGGAACCGATGGACTGGTAGTTGACCTTCTTGCCGGTCGCGGTGCTGTAGTCCGCCGACCACTTGGACATGACCGGGTAGATGAACGAAGCGCCCGCGCCGGTGACATCGGCGGCGTTGGCGGCAAACACGGACGATGCAGCCAGGATGGCGACAGCGGCGCGCGACTTGAAGGCGTGGATCACGGGAGAGACTCCTGGGGTGGTCGAAGGGCGGCTGCCCAACGTTTCGGTGCACATTCCATAACGGTTACGTGACATGCCCGCGTCTGTCATATGACGCAACCGTGACACCCGTCATGAATGTCTCGGAACCCGCGCCAGAGAGCCTGCAGGCCCTTCGGGACACGGTCGGAAAGGGAGCCTGGCGGCAGCCGTGGGCACTGCCCGGGCGCGGGTGCTGCGCAGGCGCCGCCGCCCGGGTGGCAGGGCGGCGGGCCCCACAACGACGAAGGCACGGCCGGAGCCGTGCCTTCGTTGCAACGCATGCTTCAGGTCTTACCAGAAGAACTGCGCGCGGGCTTCCAGGATGTTCGGATCGTCGTTGACGAAGCCGCGGGCGGTGGAGCTGTACTTCTTGCTGTCCACCATCACGTAGTTGACCATGAACTTGAAGTTCGAACGCCAGTACCAGTTGGCGCCGACGGTCCAGATGTCCATCTTGCCGCCCAGCACGCCATCGACGATCGGCGGGCGACCGGCGACCGGGTTGGCCGCCAGGTTGCCGTCGTTCAGGTCCATGTGGTCGTAACGCACGCCCAGCTGCCACTGGCCGCCGGCCGGGTTGTTCGGCAGGCCGGTGCCCGGGGTGCCGCCCTTGTAGCTCCAGGTTTCGCCGGTCACGTTCCACACGCCGCTGACGTAGTAGCCGTCGCTGGTGTAGTTGTCGTGGTCGTAGCGCTTGGCCTTGCTGCTGTAGTACTCGGCCTGGGCCTTGAACGGGCCCTGGAAGTACATGGCTTCAGCGCCGAGGGTGCTGACGCGGTCGGTGTCGGTCATGTTGCCGCTGTCGACCAGGCGGGCGGTGGCCAGGTCGGCGTTCGGGCGGGCACGCACGCGCAGGGTGTCGGCGTCGGCGTCGTAGTCGACGTAGCTCAGGCCGAAGTGCAGGACCTGGCCCTTCTCGTTGATCGGGGCGAAGGTGCCGCGTGCGCCGTAGCCGCTGCCGTGGGCCAGGTTGCGGGTCAGTTCGCGGCCGAAGGCGCTGGCGGTGACCGACCAGTTGTCCTGGCCGTAGCTGTAGGCGCCACCGAGGCGGCGGGCGACCGCGTAGGTGTTGGTGACCGCAGCCTTGGAGATGAAATCGTTGTTCTTGGTGCTGGACAGCTCTTCCAGGCTGTTGGGCTGCTTGAACTGGCCGGCCTGGATGAAGTGGTTGGCGTTGCCCAGCAGCTTGTACTTCACGTTGGTGTCGAGGAACTTGTCGGCCTTGGCGTCATAACCGACCACCCACTCCACGTTGCCCGGGCCCTTGCCCTTCAGCACCAGCTCGGCGCGACGCAGTTCGAATTCGCTGTCCTTGCCATTGCCGGCGTCACCGCCGTTGAGGTCCACGACGTCATTGTCGAACCAGTTGCCGTCGGCCTGGACCAGGCCTTCGAAGGTGATTTCCGAACCGCCGATCACATCGATGGCGACTTCAGCGTGAGCAGCCGGCACGTACAGCGCAGCAGCCACGGCCACCGTCAGGAGTTGGTGATGCAGTTTCATGGAGAGGAGCCTTGCAGGCAGGTGGGAAGATGCGCGCAGGCTAAAAGGTAAAGATTGCGTAAATGTGACAGTTCGCGCGCGGCAGGCATCCGCCGCAGGCCCCGTCGCGTCAGGGGCTGACGATGTAAACGCTTGCATGTGACGCTGCGGTTGCGCACGGATTGCAGTAGATCCACGCCACGCGTGGATGCTTGTCGTGCGCCCTA
This sequence comes from Stenotrophomonas sp. FW305-3-2-15-E-LB1, assembly GCF_058787375.1. Lineage (NCBI taxonomy): Bacteria > Pseudomonadati > Pseudomonadota > Gammaproteobacteria > Lysobacterales > Lysobacteraceae > Stenotrophomonas > Stenotrophomonas sp. FW305-3-2-15-E-LB1. The sequence continues at coordinate 245,103 of NZ_JBYSZR010000001.1, read as the reverse complement.
CGCAGCGGTCTTTTCCTTGAACCGGCACAGGTCGGCAATCACGCACCCCGGGCAATCCGGCTTGCGCGCCTTGCACACGTAACGCCCGTGCAGGATCAGCCAGTGATGCGCATCGAGCAGGAACTCGGCCGGGATCGCCTTGACCAGGCGGTCCTCCACTTCGCGCACGTTTTTGCCCGGCGCCAGCCCGGTGCGGTTGGCCACGCGGAAGATGTGCGTATCGACTGCCATCACCGGTTCGCCGAACGCGGTGTTGAGCACCACGTTGGCCGTCTTGCGGCCGACCCCGGGCAGCGCTTCCAGCGCTTCGCGATCGCGTGGCACTTCGCCGTCGTACTTCTCCAGCAGGATCGCGCAGGTGGCGATCACGTTCTTCGCCTTCGCGTTGAACAGGCCGATGGTGGCGATGTACTTCTTCAGGCCGTCCTCACCGAGCGCGAGGATACTGGCCGGTGTATTGGCCACCGGGAACAACCGCCGCGTCGCTTTGTTGACGCCCACGTCCGTGGCCTGCGCCGACAGTGCCACGGCCACCAGCAGCTCGAACGGCGAGCTGTATTCCAGTTCCGTCTTCGGGTGCGGATTGAGTTCGCGCAGGCGGGTGAACATTTCCACCACGTCGGCGCGCGGCATCACGCTGCCACGACGCGCGGGAGTGCGCGCGGTCTTCTTTGCAGTGGCCATTACTGTTCCTTGCCTGCGGCGCGGGCCTTGGCCCGGGCGAGAATCGCGGCCGCCGCAGGAGGCAGCGCAGGTTTCACATCTGGTGCCGGCGCGGGTGTGCGACGTGCATCACGTTCGGCTTCGCGGCGCGCCAGGCGCACGGCACGCGCACGATAGCGCTCACGCGCGGCCCAGGCGTTCTGCAGGTCGTGCTGTACCTGCAGCAGGCGCTGCGGAAGTTCCGGGTGGCCGGGTACCAGGCGTGCGTCGGCCTCGCCGGCGACGTAGTCCATCAGGCCGGCCTGCAGGGCGCCATCGAGATCGTCTGCCTGGACCCGGGCGAACAGCTGCGCGGGGTTGGGTCGGGATGCCATGGGGTCAGCGGTTCTGGAAGGCCGGCGGGCGACGCTGCAGGAACGCGCTGGTGCCTTCGCGCATGTCTTCGGTGGCGAACAGCAGGCCGAACTGCGCGCTTTCGTATTCCAGGCCCGCTTCCAGGCTGCATTCGCCGCCCACGTGCACGGCGTCCAGCAGGCCACGCAGGGCCAGCGGTGCCGAGCGGGCCAGCTGCCTGGCGACGTCCTGCACGCGGTTGTCCAGTTCGGCTGCCGGCACCACCTGGTTGACGATGCCCAGCACGAGGGCGCGCCCGGCGTCGATCGGCGCGCCCAGCAGGCACAGTTCCAGGGTGGCCGCGCGGCCGCACAGGCGCAGCAGGCGCTGGCTGCCACCGAAGCCCGGGATCAGCCCCAGGTTGATCTCCGGTTGGCCGACCTTGGCGGTATCGGCCGCGATGCGCAGGTGGCAGGCCATGGCCAGCTCCAGCCCGCCGCCCAAGGCGAAACCGTTGACGCGGGCGATGACCGGCTTGGGCATGCGCTCGATCTGCCGCATCAGGGCCTGGCCCAGCAGGGAAAAATCACGTCCCTGAACCGCGCTGAGGGTGTTCATTTCGGCGATGTCGGCGCCGGCCACGAAGGCCTTGGGGCCGGCGCCGGTCAACACCACCACGCGGACGTCCGGGTCGGCCGCCGCGGCGCTGAACGCCTCGGCCAGGGCCTGCAGGGTGGCCGCGTTGAGGGCGTTGAGCTTTTCCGGGCGCTGCACGGTGAGGGTGCGGATGGCACCATCATCGGTCACGGCGACGGGGTGGTCGGCGGGGGCTGAGGCCACGGAAAGCTCCTGGAACGTTAAAAAAAAGTGAGATTGAACTCTTGAAACGCAGGCGGGTCAAAGCCTGCGTGGTCAGTAGCGGTTACACGTTGTGGCCGGTATCCTAACCCGTCGCCTCAGGGCGGCGCAGAACGTCCCTGAGTTACCACCCCTGGAGAACTGTTTGATGAAGTTGCGTTCTATCGCGGTCGCCGTCGCGGCCCTGGCCCTGACGGGCAATGCCTTCGCCCAGGACGTCTCGTCCGAAAAGGGCAAGCTGAGCTACTACTTCGGTTACGACTACGGCAACAACCTGGCTGAGCTGACCGCCCGTGGTGAGCAGCTGGACATCAACTCGGTGGTGAAGGGCCTGCAGGACGCCTACGCCAAGAAGCAGCCGGCGATCACCGCCGATCAGCTGAAGCCGGCCGTTGAAGCGTTCCAGAAGCGCGAGCAGGGCCGTGCCCAGGCCGCCAAGGCCGAGTACGAAAAGGCTGCTGCCGAAAACAAGACCAAGAGCGACCAGTTCATTGCGGCCAACAAGTCCAAGGCGGGCGTGCAGTCCCTGCCGAGCGGCGTGCAGTACCGCGTGATCGAAGCCGGCAAGGGTGCCAAGCCGACCCAGGCCAACACCGTGCAGCTGGAAGTGGCCGGTCCGTATCCGTTCGGCCAGCGCCCGGCTGAAGCCCGCCCGGCCCAGCAGATTCCGTCGATCAAGGTCAGCGAAGTCGAAATGAAGGCCATGCGCGAGACCCTGCTGCAGATGCCGGCTGGCTCGAAGTGGGAAATCACCCTGCCGCCGGACCAGGCTTACGGTGCCGACCCGCGTACCGGCTTCCCGCCGAACGTGGCGGTGCAGTTCGAAGTCAAGCTGGTCAGCGTCAAGTAAAAAACGAAGCAGTGCAGACAACGCGCCGGTGGCTTCCACCGGCGCGTTTCTGTTTCCGCTGCGGGACGCGTGCGCCAACCCGGTAGAGTCGACCGTTGGTCGACTGCTCTTGCCGCGCTGCGCGCGATCGTCGACTGACAGTCGACTCTACCGCCCATCCGCGTGTCGCGATCGTCCCCAACCGAAGCCATTCGCGCTACTGTTGCAGGGTGCAAACTTCGGAAGAACCGGCGCGTGTTGTTGCAAGCCCCTGCATTGGCGTGTGCAAGCTGGATCACAACCGGCTGTGCGCCGGGTGCGGGCGGCATATCGATGAAATCGCAGGGTGGTCGTCGATGAGCGATCGCGAACGCAGCCGCATCCTGCACCGCGTGCAACCCCTGCGCGAACAACTGCAGCAATCGCTGCGTGGCTCACTGGCCGACCATGAGCGCCTGCTGCGCGCGCTGCATCCGCTGGCCGAACCGCCGAAGGGCGATGGCTGGAACCGCAGCGAACTGAGTGACCTGCTGCCACCCGGCCCGCCGGTGGAAGCCGCCGTGCTGGCCGGTATCGTGCCGCGTGCCGGTGGTGCCCAGGTCATCCTCACCCGCCGCACCGAAACCCTGCGCACCCACGGTGGCCAGGTCGGCTTTCCCGGCGGCCGCACCGAACCCGACGACCGCGACGCACTCGCCGCCGCACTGCGCGAGAGCCAGGAAGAAATCGCACTGGCACCGGGCCAGGTGCAGGCGCTGGGCTACCTCGATCCTTTCGTCACCATCACCGGCTACCGGGTGACCCCGGTGGTGGCGGTGGTCGATCCGGATTTCGTGCCGGTGCCGCAGCCCAGTGAAGTGGCCGAAGTGTTCGAGGTGCCGCTGGATTACCTGATGGCCGCTGACAACCTGCGCCAGGTCGAAATCAACCATCGCGGCCGCGTGCGCCATGTCCTGGAGTACGGCTGGCCTGGCCAGCGCATCTGGGGCGCCACCGCGGCCATCCTCTACAACCTGCGTCGCCGCCTGGAGCAAGTGCAATGAAGCCGATCAATCCGCCGTGGACCACCCTGGTCGATGTCGCCACGCTGGCCGCCGCCCTGGGTGAAGGCGTGCGCGTGGTTGATGCGCGCGCCACCGCCAGCACGGCCGTGCGCGTGGTGGATGCCCGCGCGGCCCTGGCCGATCCGCAGGCCGGGGCAGGGCAGTACGCAGCCGGGCATATCCCGGGCGCGGTACATGCCGATCTCAACCAGGATCTTTCCGACCTGCGCCGCAGCGGCCATGGCCGCCATCCACTGCCCGACAGTGACGCGTTTGCCGCGCGCGTGGGCCAGTGGGGCATCGGCCAGGAGACGCAGGTGGTGGTCTACGACGGCAGCGACGGCAGCATGGCCGCAGCACGCCTGTGGTGGCTGCTGCGCCTGATCGGCCACACCCGCGTGGCCGTGCTCGACGGCGGCATCGCTGCCTGGCAGGCCGCCGGCCATGCACTGGCCACCGGCCACAGCGAGGTGTCTGCGCAGCCGCCGTATCCGGGCCGTTTCGACACCACCCAGGTGGCCTCGGCCGACGAGATCGCCGCGCGCCTCAAGCACGCCCCCGGCTGGCTGGTCGACGCCCGCGCCGGCGAGCGGTTCCGTGGCGAAGTGGAGCCGCTGGACCCGGTGGCCGGCCACGTTCCCGGCGCGGTCAACCGCCCGTTCGCCCTGAACGTCCTCGACGGCCACCTGCGCGACCCGCGGGAACTGCGTGCAGAACTGCAGGGCGTGATCGGCAATCAGGACCCGCAGCGTGTCGTGCTGATGTGCGGCTCGGGCGTGACCGCCTGCCACCTGCTGCTGGCCATGGAAAGCGCCGGCCTGAGCGGTGCCCGCATCTATGCCGATTCCTGGAGCGGATGGGTCAGCGACAGCACCCGCCCGGTGGCGACCGGCGCCTGAAAGCTCCGATTGAATCGACCCCGTGCCGACCAACGGTCGGCACCCACCAGAGCAGAGCGCCGTTCCGACAGATGGATGCCAGTAGATCCACGCCACGCGTGGATGAGGGTCCGATGCCGTGCCGACCAACGGTCGGCACCCACCATCAGCAGCCACCATCAGTCGGCACCCACCAACAGCCAAATTTGGACCCACCCCGCCATCCCACGGAAAGCAGGCTTTTGATCTTGCCTTGGCCTAGGCAGGTGCAGGGCGCAGCCCTGCAAACCCTCACCCCACCGGTTGCAACGGCACCTTCGCCAGCACCCGCGCCCACGGGAACAACGGCCCCGGATCCCGCTTGCGCGCCACCGTCAGCGCCGCATCATCACTGGCCGGCACCTGTTCCAGGTCCAGCTGGTCGTGCCCGGCAATCCGCTGCAGCGAGGGGTAGCGCGCCACCAGCGCCAGCAGCAGCGCCTCCAGCGCCAGCAGCTGCGGCTCCGTGTACGGCTCGTCCATCGCCTGGTGGCGGCTGTCGAACCAGTGCGGGTAGCGGCCGGTGTTGACCAGCTCGATGCCCACCGTATCGGCGTTCATGCCGCGCACGTGGTGGGCGATGCGCTCCGGTGCCACGTACTGCACCACGCTGCCGTCGCGGTCGATGTAGAAGTGGCCGCTGTTGCCGGCGCCGCTGTCGTACAGCACGCGCTCGCCGTATTCGCGGGCCATGGCCAGGTCGGGCAGCTCGGTGCAGTGGATCACCACCATCCGCAGGCTGTCGGCGTCACGCAGGGGCAGGCGGTCGTGGTAGGGCAGGGGCTGCAGCTGCAGGCCGGGCAGGAGCGGGGTGGGCATCCGGCGATGCTAGCATTGCAGGATGAACCTGCCTTCCCGATCGACGTTGAACCGCTCCCTGGGAGCGCATGCATGAGCCGCGGCCACTGCATCCTGTCCCACGGCTTCGAGAGCGGCCCGGAGGCCACCAAGGTCACCGCACTGGCCGAAGTCGCGCAGCGCCTGGGCTGGACCCATGAGCGCCCCGACTACACCGACCTGGACGCGATGAGCGAGATCAGCCGCGTCGGCGACGTGCGCACCCGCCTGCAGCGGCTGGTCGAGCGCGCTGCCGCTGCCGCCGCGCAGGGGCCGGTGGTGCTCGCCGGGTCCAGCCTGGGGGCCTACATCTCCGGCATCGCCTCGCTGCAGGTGCCGGTGGCCGGCCTGTTCCTGATGGTGCCGCCCACCACCATGGGCCCGATGCCGGCGCTGGACGCCGCCGCCGTGCCGACCACCGTGGTCCAGGCCTGGCATGACGAGGTGGTGCCTGCCGCCGGGGTCATCGCCTGGGCGCAGGCGCGCTCGGCACAGCTGCTGCTGGTGGACGACGGCCACCGCCTGGAACGCCATGTGGAGGCCTCCGCGCAGGCCTTCGAGCGCCTGCTGCGCCAGCTGTGAAGCCCGGGCGCACGGCGCGCCCGCCCGCTTTGACTACAATGGCAGCCCCGCCGCCCCCGGCGCGGGCCTGCCGGCCGTGACTACGGCCCTCCTTTCCGACTGGCCCGGCCCCCATGCCGCGCCCGACCACCTGCGAACCGATCCCGTGAAATTCTTCGTCTCCTGCGCCAAGGGCCTGGAATACCTGCTTGCCGATGAACTGTCGGCCCTGGGCCTTGGCAAGGCCACCGCTACCATCGCCGGCGTCAATGCCGACGGCGAGCTGGAGCAGGCACTGCGGATCGTGATGTGGTCGCGCCTGGCCAGCCGCGTGCTGTGGCCGATCGACGAATTCGAGTGCCCGGACGAGCAGGCCCTGTACGACGGCGTGCGTGCCCTGCCGTGGCACGAGCACATCAAGCCGGAAATGACCCTGGCGGTGGATGCGCACGTGTCCGGCGACAAGATCACCCATGCCCGCTTCGCGGCGCAGCGGATCAAGGACGCCATCGTCGACCGCATGCGTGACGAGGGCCTTGAACGCCCCTCGGTCAACACCGACCTGCCCGACGTGCGCGTGAACCTGTCGCTGCGCAAGGGCCGTGCCTCGCTGTCGATCGACCTTGGCGGTGGCCCGCTGCACCGCCGTGGCTGGCGCGGTGCCGCCCACGAGGCGCCGCTGAAGGAAAACCTGGCCGCCGCGCTGCTGATGCGCGCGCAGTGGCCGCGCCTGCACGCCGCCGGTGGTGGCCTGCTGGACCCGATGTGCGGCAGCGGCACGCTGCTGATCGAAGGTGCGCTGATGGCCGCCGACGTCGCCCCGGGCCTGATGCGCCACGGCAGCCTGCCGCCGAGCCGCTGGCTGGGCTTCGACAAGGCCGCCTGGAAGGCGATCCAGAGCGAAGCACGTGATCGCGAGGCCGCTGGCCTGGCCGCGCTGAAGCCGGTCATCCACGGCAGCGACATCGACCCGACCGCGATCCAGGCCGCCCGCGAGAATGCCGAAGTGGCCGGCGTGGCCCACGCCATCCGCTTCACCCGCGCCGACGTGGCCGACCTGGCCGCGCCGGAACAGGAGATCGGTGCGGTGGTCTGCAACCCGCCGTACGACGAGCGCCTGGCCGCCGATCCGGCGCTGTACCGCGCGCTGGGCAATGCCCTGCAGAAGGCGGTGCCGCAGTGGCGCGCCAGCCTGCTGTGCGGCAACGATGAACTGGCCTTCGCCACCGGCCTGCGCGCGGGCAAGAAGTACCAGATGTTCAACGGCGCGCTGGAATGCGCGCTGATCGTCTGCGACCCGATCGCCGTGCCGGGCCGCGACCCGGCGCAGCCGCGCGAGCTGAGCGAAGGCGCGCAGATGGTGGCCAACCGCCTGCGCAAGAACCTGAAGAAGTTCAAGAGCTGGCGCGCGCGCGAGGACATTACCTGCTTCCGTGCCTACGATGCCGACCTGCCGGAATATGCGGCGGCCATCGACGTCTATGAAGAAGACGGTGGCCAGCGTCGCACCTTCCTGCACGTGCAGGAGTACGCCGCACCGGCGGCGATTCCGGAGAACGATGTGCGCCGCCGCCGCAACGAGCTGCTGGCCGCGGCGCGTGAAGTGTTCGGCGTGCCGCCGGAGCAGGTCTCGATGAAGTCGCGCGAGCGCGGCAAGGGCGGCAGCAAGTACGGCCGCTTCGAACAGCGCGACGAGTTCATCGTGGTGCGCGAGAACAACGCGCTGCTGCAGGTGAACCTGTTCGATTACCTCGACACCGGTCTGTTCCTCGACCACCGCCCGCTGCGTCGGATGATGGCCGAGCAGGTGCGTGGCAAGCGCTTCCTCAACCTGTTCTGCTACACCGGCGTGGGCAGCGTGCAGGCGGCGGTGGCCGGCGCGGCCAGCACCACCAGCGTCGATCTGTCGGCCACCTACCTGCAGTGGTGCTACGACAACCTGGCGTTGAATGGGCAGGGCGGCAACCAGCATCTGCTGGTGCAGGCCGATGCGATGGCGTGGCTGGAAGGCGACCGCGGCCAATACGACGTGATCTTCTGCGATCCGCCGACGTTCTCGAATTCGGCCCGCGCCGACGACTTCGACGTGCAGCGCGAGCAGCTGAAGCTGCTGCGTGCCGCCGTGGCGCGCCTGGCGCCGGGCGGCGTGCTGTACTTCTCCAACAACTTCCGCCGCTTCAAGCTGGAAGAGAACGCCATCGCCGGGTTCGCCCAGTGCCGCGAGATCACCGCACGCACCATCGGCCCGGACTTCGAGCGCAACGCCCGCATCCACCGCGCGTGGGAGTTGAAGCGGCTGGGCTGACCGGTAGCGCCGGGCCATGCCCGGCGTGCGCGGCGCTGGTAGATCCACGCCATGCGTGGATGGCCCTACAACACCAGCAACCGACCCGGGGCATGGGCCAACGGCCAATGCCCCTGTTCGTACAGCGCGATCACCGGTTCCCAGTGCGCCGGCAGGCCAAGGTGTACTTCCAGCAACCGCTGCCGCGCGGCGAACATTGCCGTATCACGCGCGACCAGATGCAGGTCATGTGCACCGCAGCGCAGGGCCGGCAGATCAACGGCAGACAGCACGCGCATCAGGGTGCGGTTGAGTTCGCGGCGAGGTTCGGCCAGCTCGGCGGGGCGCGGCAATGCGCCATGGAACGGATCCGGGTCGCCCAGCACGCTGGGCATCCACTCGAAGTCGTCAGCCTCCATGGCCTGCAGCGCTTCGGCCAATGACCCAACGGACGCAACCCCCGCAGTCGCGGGCAGTGTCTCGCCCAGGCGGGAAAAGAAGCGGATTCCAGCGATCCGTTGCAGCAGCGAAGTTGATTCCATGCAGGGAATTGTAGGCCGGTAGCGCCGGGCCATGCCCATGGTAGATCCACGCCATGCGTGGATGGCGGCTACAGCAACGCCACGACCAGCCCGGCTACCGGCAGCACAACCGCCAGCGGTGCGATCCACGCCGGGCGGTACGGGTACAGGCCGAACGCCAGCGGCACCCCGGCCAGGGTCAGCGCACCCAGCCACAGCACCGGGCCCATCGCCCAGCCGTGGTCGACTACGCAGAGCGCGAACGCAACCGTCAGCAATGCCCAGCCCAGCACGCGCCACTGCGTGCGCCGTGCCGGCGTGGCCGCCGCCTTGCCGTGCAGGTCCTGCTGGTGCTTTTCCATCGCCAGCGACAGCGCGGTGAACGCGGAGAAGGACAGTGCCAGGGCCAGCAGCATCATGCGCTGGCCTCCGCCTCGGTTGCCACAGGCGCAGCCGGTGCCTTGGCTGCTGCAGCAGCGGCTGCCGCGCGCTTCTTCTTCTCGGCCGCGCTCAGCGGCGGCGTCCAGCGCTGCATGCGCCAGCCGCACATCGCCAGCATCGCGCCGAAGGCCAGCATCGACAGGTCAAAGCCGGCCAGCACCCAGTCACCCTTGACCAGCGTCACGCCCAGGTGCGCGTGGGTGGTCAGGGCATTGACCACCGGCACCAGCGCGAACGCGGCCGCGCCGATATACAACTGCCACGCCCACATCATCCGCTTGGGCCAGAGGAAGGCGGCCAGCAGGGCCGCGCCCCAGGCGTAGAAGAACACGTTGGCCTCGGCGTTGGAGCGCTCGGCCATCTCCAGCGGCAGCAGGCGGTTGCCCCAGAAGTACGCGGCAAACGCGATCGGCAGGCCGGCTACGGCACCGATGTTGAGCGCATCCACCAGGCGCAGGCCGAAGCCGATGCGCCCGCTCTTGGCATGCTTGGGTCGTTCCTTCACCGCCCACAGCACCACGCCGCTGGCCACCATCAGGCAGCCGGTCAGGCCGGACAGGAAGAACAACGCGCGCAGGCCCCAGTCGGCGAAGCGGGCCAGGTGCAGGCCGTACATCACGCCGCGGGTCGCGGTGGCGCCGCCGGAGGGCGGGCTCTCTTCCAGCAGGGCGCCACTGGCCATGTCATAGCGCAGCGCCGGGGTATCGGTGGACAGGCGCTTGCCGTCGCGCTGGCGGATGTCGATGACCGCGTTGGCGGCGCCCGGGTTGGTCACGGTGAAGCCGGCCACCTCCACGCCCTTCCAATGCGCGCGCGCGCTGTCCAGCAGCTGCGCGATCGGCAGCGGTGCCGCGCGGCCCTCGGCAGGTGCGCTCACTTCGGGCATGCCACCGAAGGCCTCGGCGAAGAACTTGTCCTCGTCCTGCGGGTAGGCCACCTTCACCCCCCACGGCAGGTACATGATCATCAGGGTGACGATGCCGGTGTAGGTGATCATCGCGTGGTAGGGCAGGGCCATCACCGCGCTGACGTTGTGGAAATCCAGCCACGACCGCAGGCCCTTGTCCTTGCGGAAGGTGAAGAAGTCCTTGAAGATTTTCTTGTGGGTGATGACGCCGGTGATGATCGCCACCAGCATGAACATCGCGCAGAAGCCCACCAGGTAGCGCGCCCAGTACACCGGGATGTAGTGCAGGTCGAAATGCAGGCGGTAGAAGAAGTCACCGCCACGGGTGTCGCGCGCCTTCAGTTCGCCACCGGTGTTGGGGTCCAGGGTGGCATCGCCGAACGCACCGCGACGGCCCTTGGAGGGGTCGGCCTGGTCGGCCGGTACGCGCCAGAACGTGCTCATGGCCGGGTTGCGCGGCTGCGGCAGCGTCACGTACCACATCTCGGCATTGCCGGCCTTGTCCTGCAGGAAGTCGATCGCGCGCTGCGCGGCAACGTCCGTGCTGACCTTGGCGTTGGGCAGCTCCGGGCGCATCCAGCGGCTGATCTCTTCGCGGTAGTAGCTGGCGGTGCCGGCCATGAAGATCAGCAGCAGCAGCCAGCCGACCAGCAGGCCGGTCCAGGTGTGCAGCCAGGCCATCGATTGGCGGAATCCGTTCTTCATGCCCAGGCCCCCAGCAGGCGCGATGCGGCGGCCAGCAGCAGGGTGGGGCCGACGATGCCGACCCAGGCGCGCAGCGCACTGCGGGTGGCGAAGGCCCACAGTGCAGCGCAGGCGGCCACCACGATGGCCAGCAGCATGCCGGTCAGCACAGCCTGGCCACGCGCGGCGGGCAGGGCCACGGCACAGAACACGCTGGTCATCGAGGCCAGCGCGTAGCCACCGAAGATCGCGGCCAGGGAACGGGACAGCACTCCCCAGCGTTCGCTGGCAAAGAAGGTGCTGAGGCGGGAGCTGGCAAGTTCGGGCGAGCGGTCCACGGCGGTCCTGCAGGTTCGTAGGAAGAAAGGCCGGCGCACCGAAGTGCGCCGGGGGTGGCCGTCCGTGGCCGGGCACCGGTCGCAGAACCGGCGCCATCCATCAGGGCATCAGAGCTTCCAGCGCAGCGTCACGCTGACGTTGCGCGGTTCGCCCCAGTACACGCCGTTGTAGAAACCGACGTTGTTGTAATACTTCTTGTCCAGCAGGTTGCTGATGTTGAGCTGGGCGCTGAAGTTCTCGTTGAAGCGGTAGCCGCCGGCCAGGTTCAGCAGGTAGAACGCGTCCTGGGTGATGTCGGCCCTGCTGCCATCGGCCTTGGTGCTGGTGCGCCAGATGCGGCTCTGCCAGGTGGCACCGCCGCCCAGCCAGAAGCGGCCATCAATGCCGCCGGGGCGCCAGCTGGCGTTGAGGCGGAAGGTGTCCTGCGGGGTAGGGGTGTTCTGCAGCACACCGGCCTGGCTGCGGCTGACGGCATGGGCAAAGCCGGTCGACAGGTTCCAGCTTTCACCCAGGCTGCCCTGTGCTTCCACTTCCCAGCCGTGCACCTTGTTGCCCTTGCCGGTGGAGCGGTAGGCCTGGGTGCCGTCCGGAAGCGAATTCGGCGGCACCGAATCATCGACCTCGGCCACGTTGTCCTTCTCGCCTTCGAAGATCGCCGCCGAGGCGTTCAGCAGGCCGCCGAAGAACTCGGCCTTCAGGCCGCCTTCGTACATCTTGCCGACCACCGGCTCCAGGTAGCTGCCGTTCCTGTCGCGATAGTTCTGCGGCGCAAAGATGTCGGTGTAGCTGGCATACGCGCTGAGCACGCGGTTGAAGTCGTACACCACGCCGGCGTACGGCGTGGTCTGGTCCTTGGGCTTGTAGCCGGTGCGCGTGGTGCCCGTGCGGTTGCCGCTGCTGTCGTAGCTGTAGCGCCAGGTCTTGGTTTCCCAGTTGCCGTAGCGCACGCCGGCCACGACCAGCAGCGGATCGGCCAGGCGCAGGCGGGTGGCCACGTAGGCCGCCTGCTGGCGCAGCTCATCCTGCGAACCGAGGTAGCCCGGGCGGGTCACCGACAGCGGCGCGACATCGCCGGTCCAGTGGCGCCAGTCGGGAACCTGGGCGTAACTGGCGGGGTACGGGTCGATGGAGGCCGCGGGATACTCGCCCTTGCGCACTGACTGGCCTGCGCCGAACACCACTTCCTGGGTGTGGCCGAACAGGTCGAAGCTGCCGGTGGCGTTGACGTCCACCACATCCATCGTGCTGTCTTCCACGAAATTGCCGATATAGGCGAGCACGCCGGTGCCATCGGCACGCGGGTAGCCCTGCGCGCCATACCAGACCGCGCCATCGGTGTTGCGCTTGGCACGGCTGATCGCGGCCTTCACCGACCAGTGGCTGCCCAGCTGCTGTTCCAACCGCGCGAAGGTGGTCTTTTCCACGATCGGCCAGCTGCTCCAGGACGCAGACAGGTTGGTCGAGCGCGGCAGGTTGGCCGGCGTCCCATCCGGGCCCCAGTACGGCACTACGCCCCAGGTCACGCCGGTGGTGTGCGGCGACTGATACTCATAGCCCACTTCGAACAGCGTGCTGTCGGTCAGGTCGGCCTGGACGATGCCGTAGAACACATCCTTGTCGAGCTTGTAGACATCGCGGAACGAATCGCTCTGCTGCTTGGCGGCGACCACGCGCGCGCGGATGCGGCCGTCCCACGCGATCGGGCCGCCCAGGTCGGCTTCCAGGCGCTGGTTGCCCCAGCGGCCCAGGGTCAGGTTGGCGCCCATCTGGAAGGTGTCGGTCGGGCGCTTGCGCACCATGCTGATGGTGCCCGAGGGATCGCCGGCACCGGTGGTCAGGCCGGTGGCACCGCGGATCACTTCGATGCGCTCGTAGATCACGTTGTCGGTGTTGGTCTTGATCGACCCACCGAAGGTGTTGAGCATGCCGTCGATCTGGAAATTGGTGATGTTGTAGCCGCGCGACACATAGTTGATGCGCTCGCTGTCGGTGACTGCCACATGCACGCCGGTCACCTGGCCCATCACGTCGGACAGCGAGAACAGGCCCATGTCATCCAGCCGCTGGCGGGTGATGACGGTGACCGACTGCGGCGTCTCGCGCAGCGACAGGTCCAGCTTGGTCGCGCTGCGGGTGTTCTTCACTGTGTAGCCGTTCTGGATCTCGCCGTCGGCGGTCACCTTCACCGTGTCCAGCGTGCGCGCATCGGCAGCGGACGGTGCATCGGCGTGGGCCAGCGGGGCACACAACAGCGTGGCCAGGGCCAGCGCCAAGGGTGAAACGACGGGAATGTTCGGTCGGGCCATACAGTGCGATTCCATGCAGGAGAAAAACATCAGCGATGGAATCCATGCGTGCGGGCGCCTGCGCGGAATCGCGCGACCCGAGGCATCTCCCATCGCCACGCGCTGACGGCCAGGGCCGTCGGCGCACGAGGAGCCGGGGATGTACACGGGCGGAAGCGCGGTGGGGGCGCCAGGTGGCTGAGCGTACAACCGATCAGTAAATGATAGGCATTCGCATTTCGTTAATCAAGCACGGCCTGTCCGGGGCAGGTGCCCCGGCCTTCAGCGTGATGCGCAGGCGCGGGCGACCTCGTCGTTGAGTTGCCGTTGCGGCGTGCGCGTGCCGAACCACTCGGCCATTTCTCTGCGCGTGCGGGCCTTGTCGCAGGCCTCGGCGTTGCTGGCGGCCTCGATCACGGCGCCAGTACCCTGCGGCGCACTGCGGCCGGCGTTGGCCTGCAGCTGGCGACGCGCATCGCGCAGCTCGCGGTCCACCCGTTCCGATTCCTGCCAGCTCAGCTTGGGATCACGCACGATCGGCCGCGTCACGCCCGTGTCCTGCCCATTCGGGCACGGCACGGTCTGGTAGACGGTACGGCCACCGTCGTTGCACTTGTACACACGCTGCGCGCACGCATCAGCGGCCGCCGCCAGCAGTGGCAGCAACACCCATATCCTTCGCATGGATCCCCCCACGGGCCACCCTGGCCCGCATGGCGCGGGAGCATAAGGAGTGTGACCCCGGTCGCGCAACAACGGGATCCGCCCCGTGCCGACCAACGGTCGGCACCCACCAACCATCCGACCCCGTGCCGACCAACGGTCGGCACCCACCATCAGCAGCAGGTTCCAACAGCTCGCGGGAAACTGTCAGAGGCGGGGCGGTGTGGGTGGGCAGGACCGTTGGCGCCATGGATGGCGCCATCGAGCCCCCATGGACGGGTTTACGGCGTGTCCTGGCCACCCACACCGCCCCGCCAACCCTCGGGATGCAGGCTTTTGACGTTGACGTTGACGTTGCCTCTGCGGGTGCAGGGCGCAGCCCTGCCAAGCAATCATCAGAACCTGAACACCACCGTCGCCGCATGCAGCAGCAGCCCGATCAATCCACCCACCAGCGTGCCGTTGAACCGGATGAACTGCAGGTCACGCCCCACGCTCAGTTCCAGCTGCTCCACCAGGTGCCGCTCGTCCCAGCCCTTCACCGTCTGCGCGATATGCGTGGTCACGCCCTCGCGCAGGCGCTCGGTCAGTCGTTGCGCGCCCTCCAGCAGGTGCTGGTTGAGGGCATCGCGCAGTGCCGGATCGGCCTGCAGCGTCGCACCCAGCGACGCCAGGCTGCGCTGCAGGTGGCCGACCAGCGCCGAATCCTCGCGCTGCAGGTCAGTGCGCAGGCTGGCATGGATGCGCGCCCACAGCCCCTGCACGTACTCCTGCAGGGCAGGGTGGTCGATCATTTCCTGCTTCAGCTGCTCGATGCGCTCGGCCAGCGCCGGGTCTTCGCGCAGGCGCTGCACGTAGTTGCCCAGCCAGGTCTCGTAATCCTGCCGCAACGGATGCTGCGGTTCGGCCAGCACCTGCTGCAGTTCTTCCAGCACTGCCCGCGCCAGCCGCGCGGCCAGGCTGTCACCGATCTCGTCGATCGGCTTGACCCAGTTCACCGTGCTCGACAGCGTCGGCCACTCGCGCTGGATGTAGCGCACGATCAACTGCGAGGCGCGCTCCTTCACTTCCGGCTGCTCGAGCCAGCGGCCGAGCCGCTGCAGGCCTTCGTCCAGCACGCGCTGGTGGCGGCCATCGGCGGTCAGCAGCGCCAGCAGCTCGCCGGCGGTGGACGCGGCGTTCCACTGCCGCAACTGGTGCACCACGAAGCTGTGCAGCTGCCGGCGTACGGCGCCTTCGTCGAAGAAATCCAGGGCCTGCAGCGCCCAGCCGCGGGCCATGTCGGCCAGCATCCGCGAACGCGCCGGATCGGCCAGCCAGCTGCCGAGGCGGCTGGCCGGATCGAACACCTGCAGCTTGGCCAGCAGCACGCCGGGCTCGAGGAACTGGTCACGCACGAACACGGCCAGGCTGTCGCCGATGCGTTCCTTGCTGCGCGGGATGATCGCCGTATGCGGAACGGGCAGGCCCATCGGCCGCCGGAACAGCGCGACCACCGCGAACCAGTCGGCCAGCGCGCCGACCGCAGCGGCCTCGCAGAAGGCCGATACCCAGGCCCAGCCACCGCGCTCGCCCTGCCAATGGCTGACCGCAAACCCGGCCAGCATCAACACCAGCAGGCCGAGGGCGATGGCTTTCAGGCGGCGCAGCTGCGCGCGGCGCGGATCGATGGCAGACGTCATGGGGAGAGTCTACCTGCCGCACGGTGACGCTGATCTGTAGAGCCGAGCCCACGCTCGGCTGCTTCTGCTGCGGTGCACGGCAGCCGAGCGTGGGCTCGGCTCTACAGCGGCGCGTCTTCCCATCGGTAGCGCCGGGCCATGCCCGGCGGCGCGGTTACTGGGTTTCGAGCTGCCTGCGCAGCGCGGCCAGCTGCGCGCGCAGGGTGTCGTTCTCGCGGGTCAGGGCCACCACGCGGCGACGCAGGGCCGGTGCATCCTCGCCCAGCTGCTCCAGCGCGGACAGCACCTCAGCATCACGGCTGGCGACCTCGTCCTCGCTCGGCTCCTCGAAGTCCATCTCGGCCGCTTCAGGCTTCGGTGCGCGCGGCTTGCGCTTGGAATCGCGCACGCGCTTGGCGGCCTGCTTCAGCTCATCCTTGCCACCGGCGGCAGCCGCACGCTGCTCTTCTTCCGGCAGGTCGGCCACGGCCGCAGCCGCGCTGATCGAGATCACGCCCGCCTTCACCGCTTCCACCACCTCGGCTGCGGCCTGGGCGTGGATACGCTCGATCATGCCCACCTGGCTGGTGCTCAGCTTGGCCTCGCGGGCCAACTCGGCGCGGCTGACCTTCGGTGCCGGTTCCCACGGCGGGCTGTCTTCGCCCGCGTCGTCGGCCGGATCGGCGGTACCGTCGCTCTCACGCTGCAGCTGCGCCTGTTCCACCTGCTTGCGCGCAGACAGGATGTCGCGCTTGCGCAGGGCCAGGACGCCGCGCTGGAAGTCGGAGACGCTGCGGCGGCCCAGGTGCTGCTCGATCATCCACAGGTGCACGTCTTCCATGCTCTGGAAGCGGGTGTTCTGCACGGTGTTGAAGGGCAGGCCGTGCTTCTGGCAGATGCCGAAGCGGTTGTGGCCGTCCACCAGCACATCACCCCACAGCACCAGCGCGTCGCGGCAGCCCTCGGCCAGGATGCTGCGCTCCAGCGCGTCGTGTTCGTCCGCGGTCAGCGGGTCGATGTAGGCCTTCAGTTCTTCTTTGACGACGATGTCCATGGGCACGGCAACAGTCAGGAGCGGAACCGACCATTGTACCCGCTCGCCGCCGCCGGCCCGGCCTCAGGCGGTGGCCCGGATCATCTCGCCCAGGGTGCCGGTGATCTGGTCGATCTGTGCCTTGTCCACGATCAGCGGCGGCGACAGGGCAATGATGTCACCGGTGCAGCGCACCAGCAGCCGCCCATCGTGGAAGCAGCGCCGGTAGACCTCGTAGCCACGGGCACCGGCGGCATCCCTGCGCGGTGCCAGCTCGACCGCACCCACCAGGCCGAAATTGCGGATGTCCACCACGTTGGGAAGCCCCTGCAGGGCATGCAGGCGCTCCTGCCAGTACTCGCCCAGCTCGATGGCGCGCTCGAACAGGCGTTCCTCGGCGTGGATGTCCAGGGTGGCCAGGGCCGCCGCGCAGGCCAGCGGGTGGCCGGAATAGGTATAGCCATGGAACAGCTCGATGGCCTGGGCCGGTCCCTGCATGAAGCTGGCATGCACCGCATCGCCGACCAGTACCCCGCCCAGCGGCACGGCGCCGTTGCTGACACCCTTGGCGAAGGTCAGCAGGTCCGGGGTGACCCCGAAGCGCTGTGCGGCGAAGGGCATGCCCACCCGGCCGAAGCCGGTGATGACCTCGTCGAACACCAGCAGGATGCCGTGCTGGTCGCAGATCTCGCGCAGCCGCTGCAGGTAGCCGGGAGCGGGCAGGATCACCCCGGCCGAGCCGGCCACGGGCTCGACGAACACGGCGGCAATGGTCGACGCATCGTGCAGGGCGATCAGCCGCTCGAGGTCGTCGGCCAGCTCGGCGCCGTGGCGCGGCAGGCCCTTGCTGAACGCGTTGCGCTCCAGGTCCAGGGTATGGCGCAGGAAGTCCACGCCGCCCAGCTGCAGGCCGAACTGCCTGCGGTTGTTGGGCAACCCGCCCAGCGCCATGCCGCCGAAGCCCACCCCGTGGTAGGCCTTCTCGCGGCTGATGAAGCGGGTGCGCTGGCCCTCGCCACGCAGGCGATGGTGGGCCAGCACGATCTTCATCGCGGTATCCACCGCCTCCGAGCCGGAGCTGGTGAAGAACACATGGTTGAGCCCGGCCGGGGCCAGCGCGGCCAGCCGCTGGGCCAGGGCAAAAGCCGGGGGGGAGCCCATCTGGAAGGCGGGTGAATAATCCAGGGTGGCCGCCTGTTCGGCGATGGCCTGGACGATGCGCGGGCGCGCGTGGCCGGCGTTGCAGCACCACAGGCCGGCGGCGCCGTCGAGGATGCTGCGGCCGTCGATGTCCTCGTAGTGCATGCCCTCGGCGCGCACCAGCATGCGGGGGGCGCCTTTGTACTGGCGGTTGGCGGTGAACGGCATCCAGTACGCGTCCAGTGAGTCGGGACGCTGGGTGGCCAGCGCATGCGGGTCGATCGCGGGGTTCTTCATGCCGCCTCCGTCGGTTCCGATGCAGCGACTGTAGCGCAGCCGCGTCATCGCGGTGACAGCGCCGCAGGAGGACGGCCGCATCACGGCCGCGGCGGTATAAACGGGGCAATCGCTGCCTGGAGCCGGACATGGCTGACTTCCCCGACCGCACCCACTGGCAGGTGCTGGCTGGCCAGCTGGCCATTCCCACGCAGGCCTTCATCGATGGCCGCTACGTGGACGCGGCCAGCGGCGCCCGTTTCGACTGCATCAGTCCCATTGATGGCCGCGTGCTCGGCCAGGTGGCCGACTGCGATGCGCAGGACGTGGAGCGCGCGGTGGCAGGGGCGCGGCGTGCCTTCGATGCCGGCCACTGGTCGCAGGCCAGCCCGGCGCAGCGCAAGCGCGTGCTGCTGGCCCTGGCCGCGCTGGTGGAACACCATGCCGATGAACTGGCCCTGCTGGAAACCCTGGACATGGGCAAGCCGGTGCGCGATGCGCGGCGCGTCGACCTGCCCGGCGTGGTGCGTTGCCTGCGCTGGACCGCCGAGGCAGTGGACAAGCTGTATGGCGATATCGCACCGACCGGCCCGCACGAACTGGGCCTGGTCAGTCGCGAGCCGGCTGGCGTGGTGGCGGCCATCGTGCCGTGGAATTTCCCGCTGCTGATGGCCTGCTGGAAAATCGCGCCGGCGCTGGCGATGGGCAATTCGGTGGTGCTCAAGCCGTCGGAGCGCTCACCGCTGAGCGCACTGCGGCTGGCCGCACTGGCCGCCGAAGCCGGGTTGCCCGACGGCGTGCTCAACGTGCTGCCCGGGCAGGGCATGTACGTGGGCGAACCGCTGGCGCTGCACATGGATGTGGACGTGCTGGCCTTCACCGGCTCCACCGCCACCGGCGCCAAGCTGCTGCAGTACGCCGGCCGTTCCAACCTGAAGCGGGTCTGGCTCGAGTGCGGCGGCAAGAGCCCGCACCTGGTGTTTGCCGATGCGCCGGATCTGGATGCGGCAGCCAAGGGCGTGGCGCAGGGCATCTTCTTCAACCAGGGCGAGGTCTGCACGGCCGGTTCGCGGTTGCTGGTGGAGCGTTCGATCCGTGACGATTTCGTACACCAGGTGGTGGCCTATGGCCGGCGCATGCAACCGCGGCATCCGCTGGAGGCCGATGCGCCGATGGGGGCGCTGGTCGATGCTGCGCACATGGACAAGGTGCTGGCCGATATTGCCCGCGCCGAAGGCGACGGCGCACGCCTGCTGCTGGGCGGGCAGCGCGCCGAGGTGGAAGCCGGCGGCTGCTATGTGCAGCCCACCGTGTTCGACCAGGTGCGGCCGGAGCAGGCGCTGGCCCGCGAAGAAGTGTTCGGACCGGTGCTGGCGGTGCTTGGGTTTGACAGCGAAGCCGAGGCGGTGCGGTTGGCCAACGACAGCCGATACGGGCTGGCGGCCGGCCTGTGGACGCGGGACCTGGGGCGCGCGCATCGCGTATCGCGGCAGTTGCGCGCGGGCAGCGTGTGGGTGAACGGCTGGGATGGCGGTGACATGACCGCGCCGTTTGGTGGCTACAAGCAGTCGGGCAATGGTCGCGACAAATCGCTGCACGCGTTCGACAAGTACAGCGAGATCAAGGCGACCTGGATCCAGTTGTAGCGTCGCGCCGCCGGGCATGGCCCGGCGCTACCGGCTTGTTGGAACCGAGCGATGCTCGGCTGCTCACGCTTGGCTGCGCTGCCCGAAAGGCACTCGGGCAAGCTCGACTCTACGGGCACCGCGCGCTCACCACGAGCACCGCATCACGCAGCGCCTGCCGGTCCATCTCCTCCACCGCACCCTGGAAATAGTCCATGTCCTGCTTCCCCAGCTGGCACGGGTCGACGATGTACCCCGGCGGCCACAGGCCCAGCAGCTGTGCCACGCCGTGCACGATCTGTTCGGGCGTCATCGTCCTGCGGATGCGGAAGTAGTTCCGTCGCGGAGCAAAGGCCGGGTGCACCTCGCGGCGGCCGGTCAGGCGTGGCGCAACGCCCGCCGCCGTGATGCCATCACCGCCATCGATGCTGCCGGCCGGCAGCCCCAGCAGGAGAGGTGCCTGTGTCGGCGTGCTGTCGCTTTCCACATCTGCCGGCGGCAGCGGTACAGGCGCGAGCCGCCGCGCGGGGCGGGCAGGCGTCGGTGCCGTGGGCGTCGCCACGGGCACGTCGCGCGGCGAAGGCGGCTGCAGCAACGCCGGCAGCCAACGCAGGCTGATCCGTTCATCATCGCCGGGCGCCGTGCCGGGATGGCTGCCCTGCCACAGCCACGCGCCCAGCAGGGCATGCAGCAGCACCACGAACAGGCAGGCCACCGTGCGCGGCAGCTGCGGTGAGTCGGACCAGCGCAACGCAACCACAGGGGCCATCGGCAAGCATCCATGCAGGGACCGGTGGCGCAGCGTAACCACTGCACGGAAAAATTTCGTTGGCATCGGTGTCGCCTGTAACCATCGTCCCGTCCGGCCGCCCGTGCGTGGCAGAATCGGTCGATCCACCTTCCACGCCTTGCCGATGTCCTCGATCACCGCTGCCGCGCCGCCCGTGAATTCCCCCAGCCGTGTCCTGCTGGCCAGCCTCATCGGCACCACCATCGAGTTCTTCGATTTCTACATCTACGCCACCGCGGCGGTGCTGGTGTTCCCGCACCTGTTCTTTCCGGAAAGCAGCGACAAGGCGGCCCTGCTGCAATCGCTGGCGACGTTCGCGGTGGCCTTCATTGCGCGCCCGGTGGGCTCGGCGGTATTCGGCCACTTCGGTGACCGCATCGGCCGCAAGGCCACGCTGGTGGCGGCGCTGCTGACCATGGGCCTGTCCACCGTGGCCATCGGCCTGCTGCCCACGCACGCGCAGATCGGGCTGTGGGCGCCGGCACTGCTGGCGCTGTGCCGCTTCGGCCAGGGGCTGGGCCTGGGCGGGGAATGGGGTGGGGCGGTGCTGCTGGCCACCGAGAACGCGCCGCCAGGCAAGCGCGCCTGGTACGGCATGTTCCCGCAGCTGGGCGCGCCGTTGGGGTTCCTGCTGTCGGCCGGCATCTTCCTGCTGCTGGGCCGCTGCCTGGGCCAGCAGGATTTCCTGCAGTGGGGCTGGCGCATTCCGTTCGTGGCCAGCGCACTGCTGGTCGGCCTGGGCCTGTGGGTGCGCCTGAACATCCACGAGACCCCCGATTTCCAGCAGGCGCTGGAGCGCAAGGCACCGGTGCGGTTGCCGATGTGGACGGTGCTGCGTGACCACTGGCTGCCCATGCTGCTGGGCACGCTGGGTGCGTTCGCCACCTTCGTGCTGTTCTACCTGATGACGGTGTTCAGCCTGGGCCACGGTACGGCAGTGCTGGGCTACAGCCGCGAGCAGTTCCTGCTGATGCAGATGGGCGCGATGCTGTTCTTCGCGGCGGGCATCCCGCTGTCGGCGCGCTACGGCGACCGCTGGGGCACGCGCCGCACGATGGTGTTCGCCAGCCTGCTGATCCTCGGCTTCGGCGTGCTGTTCGCGCCGCTGTTCCAGGCGCACAGCCCGTGGCTGGTGTTCACCTTCCTGTGCCTGGGCCTGTTCCTGATGGGCCTGACCTACGGCCCGTGCGGCACCTTCCTGGCCGAGATCTACCCGGTGGAAGTGCGCTACACCGGCGCCTCACTGTCGTTCAATCTGGCCGGCATCCTGGGCGCGGCACCGGCGCCTTACCTGGCCACGTGGCTGGCCGAACGCTTCGGCCTGGTCGCGGTCGGCTACTACCTGTGCCTGACCGCGGTGGCCACGTTGTGCGCACTGCTGGCGCTGCAGCGGCGCGCCCAGCTCAACCAAAGACACGCTTGAGCGTGCGGCCCAGCCAGCCGCCGCTCTGGTGCTCGCGTGCGAACTGGTTCAGGTGCGCCTTGACCTGCTCGGCGTAGGCCTGGTCATCGCCGCGGATATGGTTGAACAGCCAGCGCGAGAGCATCGTGCGCAGCTCGTCGGTGATGTCCTCGCCCGCCTTGAAGCGCAGCCGGTACTCGGCCACGCGCTTGATGAAGATTTCATGCACGCGCTTGTGCGCGGCACAGAACGGGTAGCCCGCTTCCTCCATCAGCTCTTCCTCGAACGCGAAGTGGGACATGGTGTAGTCCACCACTTCGTCGATCACCTCGGCCACCACTGCCGTCTGCAGCCCGGCCTGCGCCACGTGCAGATGGTTGAGCATCTCCACGATGCGCCGATGTTGCTGATCGATCACATCGATGCCGATGTTCAGATCGTCCTGCCATACCAGTAGTGCCATCCCCGGCTCCCCTTCATTTTCATGTCGGGGCCGACTGTAGGGCGGCCGCACTCAGGCGGCGTTGATCTGGATCAAAGCGCGCCGGCCATCGCCGCTTCGCGTGGGCGCAGCGGGCTGGCCACGGTGGTGCAGCTGACCCGGTTGCGGCCGGCGGCCTTGGCCAGGTAGAGCTGGCGGTCGGCTTCGGAGATCAGCCGGTGCAGCGCATCGCGCTGCGGGCGCAGGCAGCACAGGCCGATGCTGACGGTCATGCGCAGGGTGGCGGTGCCGATGTCCACTTCCAGCGCGGCGATGCGTTGGCGCAGCTCCTCGAAGTAGACGATGGCTTCATCCTGCTCCATCTCCGGCACCAGCAGGCAGAACTCTTCGCCGCCGAAGCGTGCGATCAGGTCCTGGCTGCGTGCGTGGTCGCCCACCGCACGTGCCACTGCGCGCAGCGCATCGTCGCCGGCCTCGTGGCCATGGGTGTCGTTGATGTGCTTGAAGTGGTCGATATCGATCATCGCCACCGCCACGCACTGGCCATGCAGCTGCAGCTGCGGCAGCTGGCGCTGGCTCTGTTCCAGGAAGCAGCGGCGGTTGGGCAGGCCGGTGAGGAAATCGCGGGTGGCCAGGTCCTGCAGGGTGCCGATCAGCTCCAGCTGGTCGACGTTCTGCGAAACGCGGCAGAAGAACTCCTCGCGCGAAAAAGGTTTCCGCAGGAAATCGTTGGCGCCGTTCTTCAGGAAGCGCGGGATCAGCGACGCGTCGGTGTTGCCGGAGATGCCGATCACCGCCACCTTGTCGCGCGAACGCAGGGTACGCAGGCGGCGGGTGAATTCCACGCCCTGCATGCCCGGCATTTCCTGGTCGACCACCGCCAGGCGGATCGCCGGGTGTGCCTCGATGGCCGCAAGGCCTTCGGCGCCATCGGCGGCCTCGAACACTTCATGGCCGTACATGCGCAGCAGTGCGGCGGCGTAGCCGCGGGCCGACGGTGAATCATCCACCACCAGCGCGGCGATGCGACGGTTGCGTTCGAGCCGCTGCACCAGCCACACCAGGTAGTCGACGCTGCCGGGCGTGTTCTTCAGCACGTAATCGATGATCTGCTGCTGCAGCACGCGTTTGCGCAGGTCTTCGTCATACACGCTGCTGACCACCACGGTGGGCAGGTCACGCTTGAGGAAGAACTCGACGACCGCATCGCGGTCACCGTCGGCCAGCACCAGCCCGGTCAGGACCAGGAACCAGCCGCCTTCGTCGCTCAGCAGTCGGCCCGCCTCGGCCAGGGTGGAGGCCACCACCACCGGCAGTTCCAGACGCTGTTCAATGGCTTCGCGCAGCATTCCAGTGAACGCGCGTGAGTTCTCCACCAGCAGGATCCGCTGCGGAAGGGGGTCGGCCAGGTCGCCATCGACAACGACCTGCGGGAGGACGGGCATGGTGCGGAGGCTCACGTGAGGGAGGGGCGCTCGGGATGGATAGCGGCGGTTGCGGAAGAAACTTTAGGGAAATAGGGTGCAAGTTTCCGTCAGGTGCCATACGCCTGCCGCGAAGGGGTTAGTATCGCGCTGAGGTTCCCGACATCAACTTCGACCTGGAGGTCATTGTGCGATTCCTACGTTCTGGTGCAGCTAGTGGAATCATGTTGCTTGCCGTAGCGCCCGCTTATGCTGGAGGCCCGTCGGATTTTCACGGAAAGCCGCTGGCGACTGCCGGGCTGGGACAGTCCGCGCCGCTGGCTGTCAACCTGAGTCAGGATCCGGCGTGGTTGCTGTATGGATTCCAGCGCGACGGCGTCATGTACCTGCAGGTCAATGACCTGACGGGGAACGTGCAGTTGATCATCGGCAACGCCGGTGGCACCTACTTCGTGCTTCCCGCTGGGAGCAATTCGGCGAAGGTGTCGCTGCCCGAGCAGCGTATCGGCGTGCCCGCCGGAGCCGTTCGCTCGCAGATCTACCAGTCGAGCGACTTCTCGCTGGTCCGTTACCGGAGTGGCGATGAGGTGGTCTGGTCGGTGGAAGCTCCATGAGCTTCAGATGATTCAGACGGGGCGGCGCCGGGCTTCATGGCGCCGCCCTGTTTTCAGGCCCGGGTCTGAGAGTGTTCCCCGTCGAAGGAGGCACTACGATCTGCCGGATGAAACGACGGAAGAGGCGCCGGTGCTCCTGTCTCGATCAACGCAATTCTGATCCGGTTGCGTTGCGACTGCACCGAGCCGCCATACGCCATCGCGCGGCCCGCCAAACGTTCGATGGCCGCCTCGCGGGTTTCCGCTGACAACGCGCGGTAGCCGTCCAGCAGTGCGACGGACATCAGTATGCCGCGACGTGAGCCGACACCGCCGCATCGCGCACGAACCTGGATCTGGCCGGTTTCATGGTTGAGCAGCAACGAAACCGCGTCGTTGAGAGCGCGGTAGGCGGCCAGCTGCAGGCCAGTGCTGAGCTGGCAAGGGTCACCGAGAAGGCGCGGACGCAGGACTCGATTGCTCAGGTCCCAGGCTTCGCGAACGCCGCCTGCCTGAAGGGCAACGTATAGACCCAGATGTTCCAGCGCTGCGGGATACACCATGCTTGTCTGTTCGCGGAACTGTCGTGAATGGACCGAAGCCATGTGTAACAGGCTGTTTGCGACAGTTGGATGTCCCTGCGCGCTCAGCCAGTTCGCGACCTCATCAAGCGAGGTATCAATCCCATCGCCCAACTTCCTGAGGTGTCGTGCGCGTTCGCGAAGGTCCAGCTCGCTTGCGACAAGAGAATTGCGCGCGTGCTTGAGCGCATCTCGTTCGCCGACTTCACCCAGCCGGGAACGGTGATAGTAGTGGGAGATGCGCGATCCCAGCACCAGCAATGCAACACCGGTGGTGGCCATGACCTGCTGGGTTGCGAAAGCGGCTGAATCAAAGGCGCCGGTGTAAGGGCCGGGAGTGGCAAGCCCAATGATCAGGTTGAGGGATGGAACGCCGATGGCAGCACCACGCCAGCCATACAGGCAGGTCATCACCACCACGGGTATCACCATCATCAACTGCATGGACGTTTTGGCATTCACCTCGTCCAATGGCAGCTGTGCCGCGTAGAGTCCCAGCACGATCATCACGGTAAGCGCCGCCCCTGCCTGAAGGACGAAGCCCCGTGTCCAAGCAGGATGTGTGCTTCGGCGTATCCACAGCAGTGCCAGAGGCGCGAGAGTGAGGATGCCGATGAAATCGCCGACCACAAGACGTGCGATGCTCGCCAGTACGGGCATCGCCGGAGGCACCGGCCATAGCAGGTGTGCCAGCACCAGGTTGAGTGACGTGACCGCTACGGCACATGAGGCGGCAACGGAGATAAGCCACGTGTTCCTGCTGGAGGTCATGAACTTTCTGTGCAGATGCACGATCAGCATGACAGCGGGCATCAGCAAGGTCGAACCCAGCACTACCCAGGCCGGTCCATACTTTTCGATCATGGGCACGCGCATCTGCGCGAAATAGGCGTACTCACCCAGCAGCAGATAAGGCCATAGCCGCGGGGGGCAAAGAAGAACCGCCGCGACGCGGACCCCCGCAGGAAGGTAGAACTGATCAAGGGAAAGCTGCCGTGCGCCCCAGCATGCAATCGCGTACAGCGCAGCCAGGGCAAGACCTGCCGGATGGATGCGCAACTTCAACTGCAGGCCTTCATTCCACCAGTTCAATCGTACTTCCCCTTCCTGTCTACGTACCCTGTCAGCTTCCATTCGCCGCGGGCCCCGGTTGGACCGACGGTATCGGCAGGCGTCCGAATATGCAATCGCCGCACGCCTGAATTCCACAAGTGAGAAAGTCATCACACCAATGGTGTGATTTACCTGAAGTACCCTTCAGCGGAAACGCGGTAGCCCTTTGATAATGAGGTCGTTCTGATTGGTGCGTGTGCCGGGATAATCCGGCCGCGGCCGTGTTACCACAGTGCGTCGCGCAGCTTGTACCAGGACATCGCCGCCACCAGCAGCGGCATGCGCAGCAGCCGGCCGCCCGGGAACGGTGCGTGCTGCAGGCGCTGGAACACATCCAGGCGTGCGCTCTGTCCGTCGATGGCGGCAGCAATCACTTCGCCCGCCAGGCCGGCGGCGGCCACGCCGTGCCCGGAGAAACCCTGGGCAAAATAAAGGTTGCCATCCAGCCGGCCCCAGTGCGGCGCACGGTTGCGGGTGATGTCCACATAGCCGCCCCAGACCTGCTCCAGGGCCACGTCGGCCAGCTGCGGGAAGACTTCGTGCATGCGCCGCTGCATCACCCCGCGCAGCCCCGGCGGCGGCAGCGCCGAATAGCTGGCACGGCCACCGAACAGCAGGCGGTGGTCATGGCTGAGGCGGAAGTAATCCAGGGCCCAGGCGGTGTCGGCCACCGCCATGTCGTTGCGGATCAGCTGCCACGCGCGCTCGGCGCCCAGCGGCGCGCTGGCGCCGATGTAGGTGCCGACCGGCATGACGCGGCACTCCAGTTCCGGCAGCAGCCCCTGCAGCAAGGCGTTGCCAGCCACCACCAGGTGCGCGGCACGTACGCTGCCCTGCGCGGTATGCAGGGTGGCCTGCGCGCCGCGCTGCACGCGGGTGACCGGTGAGTGTTCGTGGATGGCCACGCCGGCCGCGCGGGCGGCATCGGCCAGGCCGCGGGCGTAGGCCAGCGGATGCAGGTGCGCGCTGAGCGGGTCGAACATCGCGGCGCGGTAACGCGGGCTGTCCAGCTGGGCGTGCAGGACGTCGCGCTCCCACCATTGCATGGGGTAGTCGTAGTGGCGCTGCAGGTGTTCGCAGCCGGCGCGCAGGTCGCGTTCGTGGCGCGCGCGGATCGCCACGCTGGCATGGCCTTCCACCCAGTGGCAGTCGATGCCGTGCCGCGCGATGCGCTGGCGCATCGACTGCACTGCCTCGCGCGACCAGTCGAACAGGTGGCGGGCGTCGTCGCGGCCGATCTGGCGTTCCAGCTCATCCACCTCGCAGCCGTAGCCCACCAGCGCCTGGCCGCCGTTGCGTCCCGACGCTCCCCAACCGATGCGCTGCGCTTCCAGCAGCACCACGCGGTAGCCGCGCTGGGCCAGCTCCAGTGCGGCGGTCAGGCCGGTGTAACCGGCGCCGAGCACGGCCACGTCGGCCTGCACGTCTCCCCGCAACGGCGGCAGCGCGGCCGGCTCGGGCAGGCTGCTGGCGTACCAGCTCGGCGGGAAATCCGCGCTCACGGCAGGCCTCGCCGGCGCGCGATGCAGGGACAGGGCGGGGGAGGGCGATCACTGTTCACCCGCATAGTCTGGCCGATACGCGCGCGCTGGGGTGTGACGGCGACGACTTGCCGCCTGCGCGTGCCGACGGGTATTTTGGCTCCACGCCAAGGAGTTTCCCCATGCGCCGCCTGCCCTGGGTGGGCCTGCCCACCGACAGCACCGTGCTCGGCCATCACCGTTTCGCGGTGGCTGGGGAAAAGTACGT
The DNA here is from genome assembly GCF_058787375.1 of Stenotrophomonas sp. FW305-3-2-15-E-LB1. Taxonomy (NCBI): domain Bacteria; kingdom Pseudomonadati; phylum Pseudomonadota; class Gammaproteobacteria; order Lysobacterales; family Lysobacteraceae; genus Stenotrophomonas; species Stenotrophomonas sp. FW305-3-2-15-E-LB1. The sequence goes on along the minus strand of NZ_JBYSZR010000001.1, from coordinate 217,109 downwards.
GCGCGCGCTGGTCGATGCGGCGGCGGTCACTCCGCTGGTGCTGCCCAGCCTGCAGCCGCCGCTGCCGGCTGACGACTGGCTGCAGGGGTTGGATGGCCTGCTGTTGACCGGGGCGGTCAGCAATATCGAACCGCAGCACTATGAAGGCGGCCGCAGCTGGCCGGGCAACCTGCACGACCCCGCGCGCGATGGCAACGCCTTTGCCCTGCTGCAGGCCGCGCTGGCGCGGGACCTGCCGGTGCTGGCGATCTGCCGCGGTTTCCAGGAATTGAACGTGGCACTTGGCGGCAGCCTGCATCCGCAGGTACATGCAGTACCCGGGCTGTCCGACCATCGTGAGGATCCGCAGGCGCCGGTCGAGGTGCAGTATGGCCCGGCGCACGCCGTCAGCCTGGCCCGGGGTGGCTGGCTCGCACAGTGGCAGGGCAGCGAGCGGGCACAGGTCAATTCCGTGCATGGGCAGGGCATCGCGCGGCTGGCCGATGGCCTGCAGGTGGAGGCGTGGGCCGATGATGGCCTCGTTGAAGCTGCACACAGCAGCGACCATTGCTTCGTGCTCGGCGTACAGTGGCACCCGGAGTGGCGTGTCATGCAGGCGCCGTTCTATCACGCTATTTTCCGTGCTTTCGGCCAAGCTTGCCGGCAGTACCAACAGAACCGACTGGATTCCCGATGAGTTCCCGACCTCGCCCGCGCAAGACGGCCACGCCCCCCGCACCGCAGGAAAGCAGCCTGCTGCGCTGGCTGAAGGAGCGGCGCATCACCGAGGTCGAATGCCTGGTACCGGACATCACCGGCAACGCGCGCGGCAAGATCATCCCCGCCGACAAGTTCTCGCACGACTACGGCACGCGCCTGCCCGAAGGCATCTTCGCCACCACGGTCACCGGCGAATTCCCCGACGATTACTACGACCTGACCTCGCCGTCGGACTCGGACATGATGCTGCGGCCCGACCCGGACACGGTGCGCATGGTGCCGTGGGCGGCCGATGCCACCGCGCAGGTCATCCATGACTGCTACACCAAGACCGGCGAGCCGCATGAGCTGGCCCCGCGCAACGTCCTGCGCCGCGTGCTGGCCGCGTACGCCGAACTGGGCCTGCGCCCGGTGGTGGCGCCGGAGCTGGAATTCTTCCTGGTACAGAAGAACACCGACCCGGATTTCCCGCTGCTGCCGCCGGCCGGTCGTTCCGGGCGCCCGGAGACGGCGCGGCAGTCGTACTCGATCGATGCGGTCAACGAGTTCGATCCCATCCTCGACCTGATGTACGACTACGCCGATGCGATGAAGCTGGACGTGGACACGCTGATCCACGAATCCGGCGCGGCGCAGCTGGAAGTGAACTTCACCCACGCCGATGCGATGGACCTGGCCGACCAGGTGTTCCTGTTCAAGCGCACCATGCGCGAGGCGGCGATGCGCCACGGCGTCTACGCCACCTTCCTGGCCAAGCCGATGGAGAACGAGCCGGGCAGCGCCATGCACATCCACCAGAGCCTGGTGCGGGTGAGCGACGGCAGCAACGTGTTCACCGGCGAGACCCATGGCGAGGGCGAGTTCAGCCCGGTGTTCGGCCATTACCTGGGTGGCCTGCAGAAGTACGTGCCGCAGGCGATGGCCTTCTTCGCGCCGAACGTCAATTCCTACCGGCGCCTGGTGTTCGGCGAGGTCTCGCCGAGCAACGTGCACTGGGGCTACGACAACCGCACCTGTGGCCTGCGCGTGCCGCTGGACACGCCAGAGAACATGCGGGTGGAAAGCCGCTTCGCCGGCTCCGATGCCAACCCCTACCTGGCGATGGCCGCGACCCTGGCCTGCGGGCTGCTGGGCATCCGCGAGCGGCTGGCCCCGGACGCCCCGGTGACCGGCAGCGCCAAGGAACTGGGCTACAACCTGCCGCGCTCGCTGGGCGAGGCACTGGACGGGCTGGAACAGTGCGCCGAACTGCAGGCCCTGCTGGGCGAACGCTTCTGCCGGGCCTATATCTCGGTCAAGCGCAAGGAATACGAGACCTTCTTCCGCGTCATCAGCTCCTGGGAGCGCGAGTTCCTGCTGTTGAACGTGTGAAGGGCTGCAATTGATGAATGAGCCGCCGGGGGGTAGGCTGGCACCCGTCGCCGGCCCCGCCGGCCTCCACCCATTCCGCATTCTGGAGCACCCGATGAAGCTGCGTATCCTCACGCTCGGCCTGGCCTCCGCCATGCTTGCCGCCTGTGGCGGTGGCAACGGTGGCGCGCAGGACAGCCAGGTCCTGAACGTCTACAACTACAGCGATTACATTGCCGAGGACACCATCCCGACCTTCGAGAAGGAGAGCGGGATCAAGGTGACCTACGATGTGTTCGACAGCGACGAGATGGTCGAGACCAAGCTGCTGGCCGGCAACAGCGGCTACGACGTGGTGGTGCCGACGCTGAACTTCTTCGGCCGCCAGATCCAGGCCGGCGTGTTCCTGCCGCTGGACAAGAGCAAGATCCCGAACCTGGCCAACCTGGACCCGTCGGTGATGAAGCGCATCGCCACCCAGGATCCGGACAACAAGTACGGCGTGCCGTACATGATCGGCACCACCGGCATCGGCTACAACGTGGACATGCTGAAGGAGCGTTTCGGCGGCAGCGCCGACATCGCCAACAGCTGGGACCTGATCTTCAAGCCGGAAAACATCAGCAAGATGAAGGACTGCGGCGTGACCATCCTGGACACGCCGGCCGACATGATCCCGATCGCCCTGCATTACCTGGGCCTGGACCCGCACAGCGGCGACCCGGCCGAGCTGCAGAAGGCCGCCGACCTGCTGAAGTCGATCCGTCCGTACGTGCAGAACTTCCACTCCTCGCAGTACGTGGGTTCGCTGGCCAACGGCGGTACCTGCCTGGTGGTGGGCTGGTCGGGTGACATCATCCAGGCCCGCGACCGCGCCGAGGAAGCCAGCAACGGCGTGCACGTGGCCTACTCGATCCCGAAGGAAGGCGCACCGCAGTGGTTCGACATGCTGGCGATCCCGAAGGACGCCAAGCACCCGGAAGCGGCCTACAAGTTCATCAACTACCTGCTGGAACCGAAGGTCGCCGCGGCCAACACCAATTTCATCCACTACGCCAACCCGGTGCCGACCGCGACCCCGCTGGTGGACGAAGCCATCCGCACCGACCCGACCATCTACCCGCCGGCCGACGTCGCCGAGAAGATGTTCACCTATTCGATCAACACCCCGGAAACCGACAAGCTCTACACCCGCCTGTGGACCGAAGTGAAGACCGGCAAGTAGGTGCCGACCGTTGGTCGGCACGCTTTCTGGTAGGGCCGACCAACGGTCGGCCTCCACCAAGCAGAAAAACGGAGGCCAACGGCCTCCGTTTTTTTTTGGCCTTTGCCTCTGCTCTGCACCCTGCCAACCGGGAACTAATCGCCGGCGAGCGACAAACGCTTTCACCTCACCTCCGCACCCCTTCCCCTACCGTCCCGTATGGCACCGACCACCGCCACGACGAGACAATGACCGACCACCCCCAGCGCACCGACGCCCCCACCGACGAAGACGCCTCCACCCAAGAGGACAAGCCTTCGCCGCTGAAGAACCCCAAGGTCCGCTGGACCCTGGCCCTCATCGGCATCGTCGTGGTCATCGCGCTGGTCGCCTGGCTCGTCTACCACCTGCTGGTCGGCCGCTACCTGCAGGACACCAACAACGCCTACCTGCAGGCCGACGCCGTCGCCGTCGCACCGCGCATCAACGGCTACGTCACCGAAGTGCTGGTGCAGGACAACCAGTGGGTCAAGGCCGGCGAACCGCTGCTGCGCATCGATCCGCGCACTTACCGCGCCACCCTTGACCAGGCCGAGGCGGTGATCGCCGTGCGCGAAGCCGATATCGCCGCCGCCGCCGCCGGCGTGCAGGGCCAGCAGTCCAGCCTGCTGCAGGCACGCACCCAGCTCACCGCTGCCACGGCCTCGCTGCGTTTCGGCAAGGCCGAGCTGGCCCGTTTCACCCCGCTGGCCGCCAGTGGCGCCGATACCCACGAGCACGTGGAAAGCCTGCGCCACGACGTCGAACGCGCACAGGCCCAGTTCGACGCGGCCAAGGCACAGATCCAGGGCGCGCAGAGCCAGATCGAGGCCAGCCAGGCGCAGCTGGAACAGGCCCAGGCCGGGCTGAAGCAGGCGCAGGCTGATGCCGCGCAGGCACGGGTCGCCTTCGAGGACACCGAGCTGCGCGCGCGCATCGACGGGCGCGTCGGCAACAAGACCGTGCAGGTGGGCCAGTTCGTTGCTGCCGGCACCCGCACCATGACCATCGTGCCGGTCGAATCGCTGTACCTCACCGCCAATTTCAAGGAAACCCAGGTGGGGTTGATGCGCACCGGACAGCCCGCCGAGATCAAGGTCGATGCGCTGCCGGGCACCACCCTGCACGGCACGGTGGAAAGCATCTCGCCGGGTACCGGCTCGCAGTTCGCGCTGCTGCCGCCGCAGAACGCCACCGGCAACTTCACCAAGGTCGTGCAGCGCGTGCCGGTACGCATCCGTGTCGATGCCGGAGCCGAGGCGCGCAAGGTGCTGGTGCCGGGCATGTCGGTGGACGTGACGGTCGATACGCGCAATGCCAAGGACGCGCGCGAGCGCACCCGCGACGAGGCCGAGGCCACGGCCGCACCGGCGCGATGAACGCCACCACCGCTCCCGCAGCACCCGCCGCCGGAGGCAAGGCCGATGCCGGTGCGTGGCTGGCCGTGGCGGCCGGCACCATCGGCTCGTTCATGGCCACGCTGGACATCTCCATCGTCAACGCGGCGCTGCCCACCATCCAGGGCGAAGTCGGCGCCAGCGGCACCGAGGGCACCTGGATCTCCACCGCCTTCCTGGTCTCGGAAATCGTGATGATTCCGCTGACCGGCTGGTTCGTGCGCACGCTGGGCCTGCGCACCTTCCTGCTGATCTGCGCCACGCTGTTCACCGCGTTTTCGGTGATGTGCGGCCTGGCCGATTCGCTGCCGATGATGATCGCTGGCCGGGTAGGGCAGGGCTTTGCCGGCGGTGCGCTGATCCCCACGGCGTTGACCATCGTCGGCACGCGGCTGCCACCGAAGCAGCAGCCGCTGGGCACCGCGCTGTTCGGCATGACCGTCATCCTCGGCCCGGTGATCGGCCCGCTGCTGGGCGGCTGGCTGACCGAGAACGTCAGCTGGCACTACGCGTTTTTCATCAACGTGCCGATCTGCGCCGGCCTGGTCGCGCTGCTGCTGCTCGGCCTGCCGCATGAGAAATCGAACTGGGGCGGGCTGCTGCGCGCCGACTGGCTGGGCATCCTCGGCATGACCGCCGGGCTGTCCGCGCTGACCGTGGTGCTGGAAGACGGCCAGCGCGAGCGCTGGTTCGAATCGACCATGATCGTGGTGCTCAGCCTCGTCTCGCTGCTGGGGTTTGCCCTGCTGGCGCTTTCCCAGTTCACCAGCAAGGCGCCGGTCATCCGCCTCAACATCCTGTTCCAGCGCAGTTTTGGCGCGGTGTTCGTGATGGTGATGGCGGTGGGCATGATCCTGTTCGGGGTCATGTACATGATCCCGCAGTTCCTGGCGATCATCGCCGGCTACAACACCGAGCAGGCCGGCTACGTGCTGCTGCTGGCAGGCCTGCCAACGATCCTGCTGATGCCGTTGATGCCGAAGATGCTGGAAACCGTGGATGTGCGCATCATGGTGTTTGGCGGCATGCTGTGCTTTGCCGCCGCCTGCTTCGTCAACCTGGGGCTGACGCCGGACAGCATCGGCCCGCACTTCGTCATCGGCCAGCTGCTGCAGGGCTGCGGCCTGGCGCTGGCGATGATGGCCCTGAACCAGGCGGCCATCACCTCGGTGCCGCGCGAATACACCAGCGATGCCTCGGGCCTGTTCAACGCCGCGCGCAACCTCGGCGGCTCGATCGGGCTAGCCATCATTTCCACCTTCCAGGAACGCCGCGCCACCCTGCACATCGATGCGATCGGCAGCAGCGTCACCGCCAACTCGACCATCGCCCAGGATGCGCTGCACGCCTATGGCCAGCAGCTGGGCGACGCGACGCAGGCAATGGCGGTGCTGGCGCAGACCGTGCAGCTGCAGGCGATGGTGATGGCCTACAACGACCTGTTCTGGATCTTCGGCCTGATCGTGGTGGCGACCCTGCCCCTGGTCTTCCTGCTCAAGCCCCTGCCCAAGGGCGTTCCATTGGCGATGCACTGATGACTTCGACGACGCTCACCGCTTCCCTTCGCCTGCACCGGCTGTGGCCGGCCACGCTGCCGCTGCTGCTGGCCGGTTGCATGCTCGGGCCGGATTACGTGAAGCCGGACGTGGCTACCGGCGCCACCGCGCAGGCCCGGCTGCCGCGAGCGGCGCAGGCCGGCGTGCAGCCAGCCACGCCGCCCAGCCAGTGGTGGCGCGCACTGAACGATCCGCTGCTGGACCAGCTGGTGGACGAGGCGCTGCGCAACAGTCCCAACCTGCGCGCGGCGCAGGCCAAGCTGCTGGCCTCGCGCGCGCTGCAGCGCCAGCGCCGCGCCGAGCAGCTGCCCAGCGTGGGCGCGGCTGCGGGCTATGCCAACGTCAAGGCGCCTGATTCCCTGGAAAACAGCGTGCGTGGCCTCGGCGAGAACATCGCGGGCGTGGCCGAGGCCAACGGTCGCCCGCAGGAGGCGGCGCAGCTGCGCCAGCAGTTTGCCGATATCGATCTGGATACCGAGCTGTACGTGGCCGGCTTCGATGCCAGCTGGGAACTGGATCTGTTCGGCCGCCGTCGTCGCGCGGCGGAACAGGCCGCCGCCGAAGCCGAGGCCAATGCGGCGGCGCTGGCCGATGCGCAGGTGCAGTTGGCGGCCGAGCTGGCGCAGGTCTACCTGGGCTACCGCAGCAGCCGCGAGCGCATCGCGCTGGCCGAGGACAACCTGCGCGCGGCCGATGACAGCCTGCAGCTGACCCGCCAGCGCCGCCAGCGCGGGGCCGATTCGGACCTGCAGGTCGAGCGCGCGCAGGCCCAGCTGCAACAGCAGCAGGCCGCGCTGCCACCGCTGCAGGCGCAGGCGGATGAGGCCCGCGATGTGCTGGCCCTGATGGTCGGCCGCGAGCCGGGCGCGCTGGATGCGCGGCTGGCCGCGGACCAGGCGCTGCCGGCGTTGCCGGCCAGCGTGCCGGTGGATGATGCCGGTGCGCTGATCCAGCGACGCCCGGATGTACGCAAGGCCGAGCGCGAGCTGGCGGCCTCCTCGGCGCAGATCGGCCAGGCGATTTCAGCCTACTTCCCGCAGGTGACCCTGCTGGGCACCATCGGTGCCGGGGCCACATCGGTATCCGATCTGGGGCCGGATTCGGCGGCCACCATCGTCGCCCCCTTCCTGCGCTGGTCGTTGTTCGATTTCGGGGTGAACAAGGCGCGCGTGGCCCAGGCCCGGGCCGGCAACGAGGCGCGGCTGGCGGCCTACGAAGGCACGGTGCTGGCCGCGCTGCAGGACGCCAACACCGCCTTGGCACGCTTCGGTGCCGCCCGTCAGCAGCTGCAGGCCAGCGTCCGTGCCGAAGCCTCGGCGGACCGCTCGCTGGCGCTGATGAACCAGCGCCGGCAGGCGGGCGCCACCTCGCAGATCGACCTGCTGGACGTGCAGCGCCAGCGCCTGCAGGCGCAGGATGCCGCCGCCCAGGCGCGCCTGCAGCTGCTGGTGCGCTACGTGGGCCTGCAGAAGAGCCTGGGCCTGGGCTGGCAGGACGCCCCGCCGATGGCCGCGCGGTGATGCGTTCCGCCGGGCCACGCCCCCGCGGGCCCTCCGGCCCGGTAGGTGCCGACCGTTGGTCGGCACGCATTTGCGCCCCCCGGCCGGTAGAATGGCCGCCGCTGTCCACCGCCCGCTCCCGGAGCCCCCATGCCCGTTGAAGCCCAGCCGGAAGCCGCCGTCGTCGATGCGAACGGTGCGCCCGGCTATCTTTCCATTCGTGACCTGCGCAAGGAATTCGACGGTTTCGTCGCCGTCGACGACGTCAACCTGGACGTGCGCAAGGGCGAGATCTTTGCCCTGCTCGGTGGCTCGGGCAGCGGCAAATCGACCCTGCTGCGCTGCCTGGGCGGCTTCGAGACGCCCACCAAGGGCAGCATCACCCTCGATGGCCAGCGCCTGGATGCACTGCCGCCGTACCAGCGGCCGGTCAACATGATGTTCCAGTCCTACGCCCTGTTCCCGCACATGACGGTCGAGCAGAACATCGCCTTCGGCCTGAAGCAGGATGGCCTGGCCAAGGATGCGATCAGCCGTCGCGTGGGCGAGATGCTGGACCTGGTGCAGATGGCGCACCTGGGCAAGCGCAAGCCGCACCAGCTGTCCGGCGGCCAGCAGCAGCGCGTGGCGCTGGCACGGTCGCTGGCCAAGGGGCCGAAGCTGCTGCTGCTGGACGAACCGATGGGCGCGCTGGACAAGAAGCTGCGCTCGCAGATGCAGCTGGAACTGGTCAGCATCATCGAATCCTCCGGCGTGACCTGCGTGATGGTCACCCACGACCAGGAAGAGGCCATGACCATGGCCACCCGCATCGCGGTGATGGATGCCGGCTGGATCCAGCAGGTCGGCAAGCCCGATGAGGTCTACGAGCAGCCCGCCAACCGTTTCGTTGCCGGCTTCATCGGCTCGGTCAACCTGTTTGAAGGGGTCATCGACGAGGACCTGCCCGAGTACGTGACCGTGCGCTCGCCGCTGTTCCCGGCCCCGGTCTACATCGCCCACGGCATCACCTGCTACGAAGGGCAGCCGGTCGCGTTCGCGCTGCGCCCGGAAAAGGTGATGATCGGCAAGGACGAGCCGGACGCGCCGACCAACAAGGCGCAGGGCGTGATCGAGGACATCGCCTATTTCGGCAGCCATTCGGTCTACCACGTGCGCCTGCCCAGTGGTGCCAAGGTGCTGGCCAACTTCGCCAACTCGCAGCGCTGGGCCAGCGATGGCCTGACCTGGGGCGACCAGGTGTGGGTGCACTGGCGTGACAACGACGGCGTGGTGCTGACCTCATGAGCGCGGCGGGCCTGAAGCGCTGGCTGCCGGGCACGCGTGCCACGGTCATCGGCATTCCCTACCTGTGGCTGCTGCTGTTCTTCGCGGTGCCGTTCCTGATCGTGCTGATGATCAGCTTCTCGCACAGCCGGGTCGGCTCGCCGCCGTACACCTGGCTGCTGCAGTACGTCGATGGCGCGTTCTCGCTGAAGCTCAACCTCGAGAACTACCTGGCGCTGTTCCGCGACTCGATCTACGCCCAGGCGTTCCTCAGCTCGATCAAGATCGCGGCCATCTCCACCTTCCTCACCCTGCTCATCGGCTACCCGATGGCCTATGCCATCGCCCGCCTGTCGCCAGCCGCACGCAACGTGGCGATGATGCTGGTGGTGCTGCCGTCGTGGACCTCGTTCCTGATCCGCGTGTATGCGTGGAAGGCGATCCTGGACCGCAACGGCCTGCTCGACCAGTTCCTGCAGTTCACCAGCCTGCAATCGCTGATGACCCGCATGGGCCTGCCCAAGCTGCAGCTGATCGACACCCCGACCGCGGCCTACATCGGCATCGTCTACTGCTATCTGCCCTTCATGGTGCTGCCGCTGTACGCCAACCTGGTCAAGCATGACAACCGCCTGCTGGAAGCGGCCTACGATCTCGGCGCCAAGCCCTGGCAGGCCTTCCTGCGCATCACCCTGCCGTTGTCCAAGGCCGGCATCATCGCCGGCTGCATGCTGGTGATGATCCCGGCGGTGGGTGAATTCGTGATCCCGGAAATGCTCGGTGGCTCGGAGACGCTGATGGTCGGCCGCCAGCTGTGGAACGAGTTCTTCAACAACCGCAACTGGCCGGGCGCTTCGGCCATGGCGGTGGCGATGATCCTGCTGCTGCTGGTGCCCATCCTCTGGTTCAACCGGTCCCAGCAGCGCCTGCTGGAAGGGAAGCAGGCATGAGCCCGCGCAGCGCAAAGGGCCTGGGCCTGGGCGTGCTGGTGCTCGGCTTCGCCTTCCTGTACCTGCCGATCCTGCTGTTGATGTTCTATTCGTTCAACAGCTCGCGGCTGGCGATGGTCTGGGCCGGGTTTTCCACCCGCGCCTACAGCGACCTGTTCGCCGACCGCGCGCTGATGGATGCGATGTGGACCAGCCTGGTCGTGGCGTTCTGGACCGCCTGCACCGCCACGGTGCTGGGTACGCTGGCGGCGATGGTGATGACCCGCTTCCGCCGCTTCCGTGGCAAGCAGGTGTTTGGTGCGCTGGTCACCGCGCCACTGGTCATGCCCGATGTCATCCTGGGCTTCTCGCTGATGGCCCTGCTGGCCTCGATGGGCGCCATTCCCGGCTTCCCCGCGCGCGGCCTGGCCACCATCTGGATCGCCCACGTCACCTTCACCCTGTGCTTCGTCACCGTGGTGGTGTCCTCGCGCCTGCAGGAAATGGATCTCTCGCTGGAAGAAGCGGCGATGGATCTCGGCGCCAGCCGGCTGACGGTGTTCGGCCGCATCACCCTGCCGATCATCGCCCCGGCGCTGGTAGCCGGCTGGCTGCTGGCCTTCACCCTGTCGCTGGATGATGTGGTGGTCGCCAGTTTCGTTGCCACTCCCGGCTCGACCACGTTGCCGATGAAGGTGTTCGCCTCGGTGCGCATGGGCATCAGCCCGAAGATCAACGCGCTGGCAACCCTGCTGGTGTCGGCGGTGTCGGTGGCCGCAGTGATCGGCTGGTACATCAACGCGCGTGCCGAAAAGCGCCGCCAGCGCGACCTGCAGCTGGCCCGCCAGGACAACGGCTGAGGCCCGCACGCCGCCGCCATGCGGCGGCAACACCCGGCTCACGGGATCGGGCGCACACTGGGGATCTGCCTGATGGAGATCCCCCATGACCGTCGAAATCGTCAACCCGGCCACCGGCCTGGTCACCTACCGCCATGAACTGCTCGGCGCGGCCGACATCGAGCAGCGCCTGCAGGCCGCCGCCGACGCGTTCCCGGTGTGGGCCGAGCGTTCCCTGCAGGATCGCGGTGCCATCCTCAAGAGCATCGCCGCCCAGCTGCGCGCACGCCGCGATGACCTGCAGCAGGCCATGACCGGCGAGATGGGCAAACTCAAGGCCGAGGCGCTGGCCGAGGTCGAAAAATGCGCGGCCGCCTGCGAGTTCTACGCCGACCACGCCGCCGATTACCTGAAGCCGCAGATCATCGACACCGAGGCGCAGCGCAGCTATGTGCGCTATGAGCCGATCGGCTGCGTGTTCGCGGTGATGCCTTGGAATTTCCCGATCTGGCAGGTGTTCCGTTTCCTCGCGCCGGCGTTCATGGCCGGCAACGTCGCCCTGCTCAAGCACGCCAGCAACGTGCCGCAGTGCGCCGACCTGATCCTGGCAGTGTGCCGTGACGGCGGCCTGCCGGCAGGTGTGTTCGATGTGCTGCATATCAACAACGACCAGGCGGCCGATGTGCTGCGCGATGCGCGGGTGAAGGCGGTGACCCTGACCGGCAGCGAGCGGGCAGGGCGTTCGATTGCCTCCAACGCCGGCAGCCAGCTGAAGAAATCGGTGATGGAGCTGGGCGGCAGCGATGCCTTCGTCGTGCTCGACGACGCCGACCTGGACAAGACCGTCGCCGCCGCAGTGAAATCGCGCTTCGACAACAGCGGACAGACCTGCATCGCGGCCAAGCGCTTCATCGTGGTCGATGCGGTGGCCGATGCCTTCACCGACCGCTTCGTCGAGGCCGCCGGCCAGCGCCAGTACGGTGATCCGAACGAGCGCGGCACCACGCTGGCGCCGATGGCCCGTGCCGACCTGCGCGATGAACTGCACAAGCAGGTACAGGCCAGCGTGGCCAAGGGCGCGCGCGTGCGGGTGGGCGGCGAACCGATTGCCGGCACCCACGCGGGCTACCCGGCCACGGTGCTCGACCAGGTCGGGCCGGGCATGCCGGCCTACGACGAGGAACTGTTCGGGCCGGTGGCTGCGGTGATCCGGGTCAAGGACGAAGCCGAGGCCCTGCGCGTGGCCAACGACACCCGCTTCGGCCTGGGCGGCAGCGTGTGGACCGCCGACGTGGTGCGCGGCGAGCGATTCGCCCAGCGCATGGAATGCGGCGCGGCGTTCATCAACGCCATCGTCAAGAGTGATGCGCGCCTGCCGTTCGGCGGCAGCAAGGAGTCGGGCTTCGGCCGCGAACTGGCCGACCACGGCATCCATGAGTTCATGAACATCAAGACCGTCTACGTGGCCTGATCCCGAACAGTGGTGCCGGCCGCTGGCCGGCATTGCCCACCGGTCCGGTAGGTATCGACCGTTGGTCGATACGCCCTACAGCCATCTGGCACGCTTGAACAACCGGTACAGGCCCACGCACACCACGGCCACGCCGACGATCATCAACGGGTAGGACCACGGCTGGTTGAGCTCGGGCATGTGGCTGAAATTCATGCCGTACCAGCTGGTGATCAGCGTCGGCGCGGCCAGCAGTGCCGCCCACGCACCCAGGCGCTTCACCGTCTCGCCCTGTGCCAGCGTCACCAGCGACAGGTTCACGCTCAGGGCCGTGCCCAGCATCTCGCGCAGCGTGTCGATCACATCGCTGATGCGCGCGGCGTGGTCGTGCACGTCACGCACGTACAGCTTCACTTCGTCGGGAATCAGCTCGCCCTGGTAGCGGCGCAGCTGCGCCAGCACGTCCTGCAGCGGCGCCACCGCCATGCGCATCTTGTTCAGTTCGCGCTTGAGTTCGTACAGGCGCGTCACCGTGCTGCGCTTGTAGGTCTCGGCGAAGATGTCCTTCTCCAGCAGGTCCAGCGTGTCGCGGAAGCGGGTGGTGATCGGCAGGTAGTTGTCCACCACGAAATCGGCCACCGCGTACAGGCAGTAGGACGCGCCCATCTTCAGCAGCTGCGGTTCGCGTTCCACCCGCGCGCGCACCGGTGCATACGACAGCGATGCACCGTGGCGTACCGTCACCAGGAAGCGTGGGCCGAGGAAGGCGTGGGTTTCGCCATACTGGATGCGCTCGTCGACCATCTGCGCGGTGGTCATCACCACGAACAGCGAGTTGCCGTAGGCCTCGGCCTTGGGCCGCTGGTGCGCGTTGCGCGCGTCTTCGATGGCCAGGTCATGCAGGCAGAATTCTTCCTGCAGTTTCAGCAGCACGTCGTCGTTGGGGTCGAACAGGCCGACCCAGACGAAACCGTTGCCACCGGCGATCACGTCGCTGATGGCATCCAGGCTGATGTCGTGGCGCTTGCCCTGGTCATCGTAGTGGACGCAGTTGATGACGCAGGCGGGGTTGTTCGATGCGGGGGCGGAAGCGGAGGCGGGCAATGACATGCCCGCCATCCTGCGTCAGCGGGGTGTTTCGGACAAGTGAGGACGACGCGCCAGCACCCAGGCCAGTGCCACGTGCACCGGCAGCAGCAGCACGATCCACTGCGCGTTGTACTGCGCCTGCAGGCTCAGCCAGTGCAGCACGAGGGCGGCCACCGACTGCGCGGCCAGCAGCCACAGGACGATGCTGAACATGTGCCCGGGCATGCGCCGGCGCAGCAGGGCGATGGCGCCCGGCAGCAGCAGCACCGCCAGCGGCGAGAGCAGCAGCAGGTTGCGGTTGGCCCAGGCGGCGTAGTGGATGCTGAAGCCCCACAGGAACACCAGCACACCGCCGAACAGCGCGCACAGCAGCCAGAACGGCAGCGCCAGCCCGGCCAGCAGGCGTGGGCGGCTGCGCAGGGCCAGCACGCCGGCGGCGATCACCAGGCCGCACAGCAGCCACGGCCACCAGCGACGGGCGAACTCCTTCGGTTCGGCCGCGATGCGGTGCGGCAGCAGTTCCTGCTCGCTCTGCACCAGTGGCCGGCCATCGCTGTTGCGCACCTGGCGCAGCGCATCGGCCAGACGCATCGGCACGAAGGCCTCCTGCCAGCGCGACAGCGGCTGGTCGGCGAAGGGCCCGAGGCCGACGTCGAAGCCCAGCCACATCCACGGTGCCGGCGAGGCCAGGCGCACCGATTCGCTGCGGTAGGTGTTGCCGCGCGAACGCCCGGACAGCTGCGCATGCAGGCCGCCATCCAGTGCTTCGTTCAAGGTGTCGCGCACCATGGTGGCGCAGTTGGCGGTGTAGTAGTCGTAGTGGTAGCGCGCGTTCTCAGGTTTGGCCCGTTCGGCCAGGCCGGCGGCCAGGGCACGCGCCTGGTCCGGGCGCAGGTCCAGCCACTGCACGCTGGCGCCGCGGCCGGTCTCGTCGTAGTACGACAGGTCCTGCTGCAGCGGCAGCGCCACCAGGTAATACATCATGTCGCCGCGTGCGAAGCGGCTGATGAAGTCATCCTCGGACGGATCGAAATAACCGAAGTTGTACGAGATCGCCTCGCCGCTGACCGGGTCGAGGACCACGATGGCGTCGTGGCCGAAGCGCTCGAAGAACACCGTGCCCGGCTGCATGGTCACCACGCCGATGCGCGGCGCCGGTGCCTCCTGCGGGCTGGCGACGCCGGCCGCCGGGGCGGCCGAAGCCGCCTGTGCGAAGGCGGCCTGCGGCAGGGCCGTGGCCAGCACGCACAGTGCCAGCCACAGGGTCAGGCGCGCGGTCAGGCGCAGTGGCGAGAACGGGCCCCGGCGCTTCAAGCGTCGTCCTGCTCGTCCGGCGGCAGCACCGTCACATGGAAGGCCTGCACCCGGCGCGCATCGGCACGCGCCACGCGGAACATGAAGCGGTCCAGCGCCAGTTCGTCGCCCACCTCCGGCAGGTGGCCGATCGCTTCGGTCACCAGGCCGCCGATGGTGTCGTAGTCCTCGTCGGAGAACGTGGCACCGAAACGCTCGTTGAAATCACCGATCGCGGTCAGTGCATCGACCACGTAGCGGCCGTCGGCCTGGATGGCGATCTGCGCCGACTGGTCCTCGGCCTCGTCATGCTCGTCGTCGATCTCGCCGACGATCTGTTCCAGCACGTCCTCGATGGTGACCAGGCCGGCGACACCGCCGTACTCGTCCACCACCATGGCCATGTGGTTGCGCGACAGGCGGAACTCCTTCAGCAGCACGTTGAGCTTCTTCGCCTCGGGGATCAGCACCGCCGGGCGCAGCAGCTCGCGCACGTTGGCCGGCCCGTTGTCGGCTACCACGCCGCGCAGCAGGTCCTTGGCCAGCAGGATGCCAAGGATGTCGTCCTTGTTCTCGCCGTGCACCGGGAAGCGTGAGTGGCCCGATTCGACGACCTGTTTCATCAGGTCCAGGAACGGCGCCTCGACCGGCAGAGAGACCATCTGCGAGCGCGAGATCATCACGTCGCCCACGGTCAGCTCGGCCACCGAAATGGCGCCTTCCATCATCTTCAGGGTATCGGCGGCGATCAGACCCTCCTCCTGCGCGGTGTGCAGGACAGCGACCAGCTCGTCGCGGGTATGGGGTTCGCCGGAGAAGGCGGAGGTCAGGCGTTCAAGCCAGCCGCGCTTCTTTTCATGGGGCTCCAGGGAGGAGCTACTACTGTCGTCTTCTGACATCTCTGGAAAAAGGGCACCCGGCAAGCCGGGCGTTGCCCCAAGTCTAGCAGGATGTTGGGGCCTTTCAGTGACCGCCGCCGGCGGCGGCCGGAACCTCGTCCTCGGCCGGCAGATCCAGGCTGTAGGTGCAGCCGGCCAGGGTCTTGCCGGGGTGGCTGGCCACCGTCGACACGCTGAGGATGATCGATTCGATCTGGGCCTCGCCGGTCCTGGGGTTGGTCACGTCGCGGCTGACCACCTCGCGGCCGGCCATGAACTTGCCGTCCTGGTCGTAGCCGGTTTCCAGTTCCAGGCGCTTGGCCAGCGGGTGCGGGTCGGCCTGGTCGAGCACGGCCATCACGCTGGCGCCGGCCAGGGCCACCCGTTCGGTCTGCTGGCCGAACACGGTGATGGGGTTGGCCAGGCGGAATTCGCTCATGAACTGGTTGCCCTGCGGCAGCGGCTGCAGGCCCTGGGCCACGGCCTTCAGCGGGTCGGCCAGCAGCGGCGCCAGCGCGGCATGCTCGGCCACGCCCTGGCGGCATTCGATCAGGGCCGGCAGGTCCAGCGGGGCGGCCGATGCGGTGGAGGCGAAAGAGGCAAGCAGCAGGGGCAGGGCAGTACGCAGCAGCACAGGCATGGGATCCGCGATGAAGGGTGCCCGGACATGGTAGCGGCGGTGGGGCGCGCCCGCGACCGGACAGGCCGGGGCGCACCCGGGGGGCATGCTCAGCCCTGCGAGGTGCGGCCCAACAGGGACCGCATGCGCCCCAGCGAACGGCGGGCCACGGCGCGCAGCGCCATCACCGGCAGGGCCAGCATCGCCGAGAACAGTGCCACGTGCACCAATTGCAGCACCGCACCCAATGCAAGCTGCAGGGGGCCCGATTCCAGCAGCCAGTCCGGCACATCAGCGACCGAGCGGGGGATGACGCTCATGTATACCGCGGCCAGTACGAACAGCGCCCACAGCTGCGCACGGCTTGCATGGAAAAACGGCAGGCTGCTGCTGTCGCGGCCCAGCCGCTTCTGCAGGACCACGCGCCAGCATACCGGCGCGGAGAACGCGCCGATCAGGATCAGCACCATCGACGTCATCCACAGCGTGCCGTTGCTGCTCACCGGCCCAGGGCCCTCCAGCAGGTGCGGGCCGACCACGCCTACCGCCAGGGCGGCCAGCAGGCTGGACGGCGACAGCACGGCCAGCGTGCGCAGCAGCCAATGCCGGCCATCAGGGTGGCGGGCGCTGAGGCGGTGCAGCAGGTTGGCGGCCACGACCAGCAGCAGGGCAAAGATTGCCGTTTTGGCCAGCATCGGCCCCATGTCACCCATCATCGTCCGTGTCTCCGGGGAGGTTGCAGCTGCAGGATAGCGCCGTACGCGGCTCAGCGCTCGCCGGCGTAGGGGTCTTCGATACCGAGCTCGGCCAGGATCTCGCGCTCGAGCTGTTCCATCGCCTCGGCTTCCTTGTCGTCCTCGTGGTCCCAGCCCAGCAGGTGCAGCACGCCGTGCACGGTCAGGTGCGCGTAGTGGGCGTTCAGGGCCTTGCCCTGCTCGTCGGCCTCGCGGGCGACCACCGGCGCGCAGATCACCAGGTCACCCAGCAGCGGGAACTTCACGCCCTTGGGCAGGCCTTCGGGCACATCGGCCGGGAAGCTGAGCACGTTGGTGGCGTAATCCTTGCCACGGTAATGCCGGTTCAGCGACTGGCCTTCCTTGGCATCGACCACACGGATGGCCAGGTCGGCCTCGCGGATACGGCCCTTCAGGGCCGCGGCCACCCATTTGCGGAAGCTCACCGCCGCCGGCAGCCCGGCGCGGGGCAGGGCATAGCTGATGGCGACATCGAGGCGGACGGGGCCCTTGGTCATGACAATTCCGGCATTCAGATCTGAGAGGCGACAGTATCGCGCGTGTGGCGTCTTACTGCGACGTCCAGTCGCCGGCGTCGTAGTCGATCCTCATCCTTCCGGTACCTTCCAGCGGAGCCCGGGCCGCCTCGCGACGGCAGCGTACGGTTATTCGGCGCCCGGCTTGAGCTGATGCAGGTCGCGGCGGTCGTAGGCATTGACGATGCGTGCCACCAGCGGGTGGCGCACGACGTCGCGTGCCTCGAAGAACGTGAACGTCACGCCTTCCACATCGCGCAGCACGTCGATGGCATCGCGCAGGCCCGACTTCACGTGCTTGGGCAGGTCGGTCTGGGTCAGGTCGCCGGTGACCACTGCAGTGGAGCCGTAGCCCAGGCGGGTCAGGAACATCTTCATCTGTTCGATGGTGGTGTTCTGCGCCTCGTCCAGGATCACGAACGCGTCGTTGAGCGTGCGGCCGCGCATGTAGGCCAGCGGCGCGATCTCGATGACGTTCTTTTCCAGCAGCTTGACCACCTTCTCCACGCCCATCATTTCGTACAGGGCGTCGTACAGCGGGCGCAGGTAGGGGTCGACCTTCTGGCTCAGGTCGCCGGGCAGGAAGCCCAGCTTCTCGCCGGCTTCCACCGCCGGGCGCACCAGGATCAGCCGCTGCACGCGTGACTCGTTGAGAGCCTCGACGGCGCTGGCCACGGCCAGGAAGGTCTTGCCGGTACCGGCCGGGCCGATGCCGAAGTTGATGTCATGCGTGGCGATCTGGTGCAGGTAGCGGCCCTGGTTGGCGCCGCGGCCGCGCACGGTGCCGCGCTTGACCTTGATCGCCACATCCTGCGCTTCGTAGGAACGCTCGGCGATCTGCTCGACATTGGCCTGCGCCAGGCGCAGGTGGATGGCGTGGCTGTCAAAGGTGGTCTCGGCGGCTTCGACATACAGCGCTTCGATCAGCTTCTGCGCCTCGATGATCGCCTCGCCCGGCCCGCTGATGCGGAACACGAAGCCGCGGTTGGCGATCTCCACACCGAGCTTCAGCTCGATCTGTCGCAAATGCCCATCAAAGGGGCCGCACAGGTTGGCCAATCGCTCGTTGTCTTCCGGCGACAGGGTGAAATCTCGATGCTCGATGCTTTTCATTGATCGGGTAGGGCGGAAGCCTTGCACCACAGTGGATTCAAGCAGCAAGGGTAGCGCGCGGCAGGGCCGCACGGCCAGCGTCGGGCGTTTTCCACACCCCGTGTGGACCGGACCGCAGGAAACCTGTGGATAGACGCCTGTATCGCTTGTGCCACAAGCCTCATGACCCGGTGGTGAAAAAACCGTCATGACCGGCGTTGGCGGATGTGACGGGAACTTGACGGCGGCCGGTCCGGGGATGAATATCGGCCCAGAGTCCCAATGGAACAGGGTCTTCCGCGAGGATCGGCGCAGGGCGCCGGGTCAGACGCGACCGCCAAGGGAAGTCGGCGGCCGGGCCTGGTCAGGTCCGCGTGGAAGGTGGCAGCAGGCCATCGCCAGCGCAGGAGCGCCTGGCACAGGAGAAGTCATGGACGCTTCACGTGCGCATTCCGCGCTTGCTTCGCTGGTCGGGCTGGAGCCCGATCAACAGCTGCACCGCCTGCAGGCCGAGGGTCTGCCGCCGTTGTTCGTCGAACAATGGTGGGGCCATGAACACCTGGCCAGCGGATTCGATTACTGGGTGGATGTGCTGCACCCGGATGCCAACCTGCCGCTCGACGCCTGGCTGGGCCGAAGCGGGGCGCTGCTCACCCGCCTCGACGACGGGCAGGACCATCACCGCTGGGGGCATGTTGCCGAGGCCTGCCTGCTCGGCAGCGACGGCGGGCTGGCCCGCTACCGCCTGCATCTTGTGCCATGGACGTGGTTTCTGGGTCATGCCCGGCACAGCCGGGTGTACCAGGAGCGCCCCGTGCGCGACATCGTCGAGGACGTGCTGGGCGGCCATGGCGACCTGGCCCGTTGGCGCTGGAGCGACGATGCCGTGGCTGCCCTGGCCACCGCGCCCGTGCGCAGCTACTGCGTGCAGTACCGTGAGCCGGATCTGGCATTCGTGCTGCGCCTGCTCGCCGAAGAGGGAATTGCCTGCGCCTTCGACGGTGACAGCGGCGACGGACTGACCCTGGTGATGTCGTTCGACAGCACCGTGCAGCCGGAAAACCCACAGTCGGCCCGCGATGGCGGCATCCGCTTCCATCGCAACGACGGCACCGAGGCAACGGACACGCTGCAGCAGCTGGGTCCGCACCGCTTGTTGGGCAGCAACCGCCTGTCCCTTTCCACCAGCGACTATCAGGGGCCGGTGGTGCGCCATGTCCAGCTGCCATTGCAGGGCGCAGGCAGCAGTCCGCGCGAGATCTACGAGCCCGTCGGCGCCCATGCCTTCGCCCATGTAGATGACGGGCAGCGCCGGGCCCGCCGCGCGGCGGAGGCGCATGAAGCGGGCCTGGCCGGTTGGGTGGGGGCGGGGAGTATCCGCAGCCTGCAGGCCGGTCGCTTCATCCGCGTCCTGGGCTCCGGCTCGGGTTCCGCGCCGGTGATCCTGCCGATCGAAGTGCTGCACCACGGGTGCAATCCATCGCCACTGACCAAGGCATCTGCACCGTCGCGCGCCGAGGCACCCGCCGCCTGGCGTGATGCCAGCCAGGCGCTGCCGGGTGCTCCGTTGGACGCCGCGTTGGCCAACGGCTGCGTCAATCGGTTCCGCGCCGTCGACCAGCAGAAGCCCTGGCGGCCCGTGCTGCCCGATGGCACGGGGGAGCGCCTCAATCCGCGCCCGCTTGCACCGGGCTACCAGTCGGCCACGGTCATCAGCGGTGGCGGCCGCGACGATGCGGACCTGCATGCAGACAGCCAGGGCCGGGTCCGCGTGCGCCTGCATCTGCAAGGGGCTGCCGATGCGGACGCGACATGCTGGATGCGCGTGGCGCAGCGCTATGCCGGGCCGGGTGTCGGGTCGCAGTTCCTGCCGCGTGTCGGCCAGGAGGTGCTGGTCGGTTTCATCGAAGGTGACATCGACCGGCCGCTGGTGCTCGGCGCGCTCTACAACGGTCGCGGCGACGCAGGCATCGTTCCCACCCCCGGCGGTACAGCGGCGGGGACCGGTGATTCCGGGCTGTTCGGGCGAGCTACCGACACCGGTGCCAGCGCGCAGGGCAATGCTGCGGGCGGTCACGCGCCGGCCTGGCATGCGATGGCGCCAGGTGAGGGGCAGCACCGTCACGCCGGGGCGTTGTGGGGCATCCAGTCGCGCGAGTGGTCCGGCACCGGCTACAACCGCCTGGTGTTCGACGATTCCGATGCACAGCTGCGCCTGCAGCTGGCCAGCAGCCAGGCCAGCAGTGAATTGAATCTTGGCCATCTGCTGCACACGGCCGACAACCATCGCGGCTCATTGCGCGGTGAGGGTCTGGAACTGCGTACCGATGCGTGGGGCACGCTGCGCGCGGAGCGTGGCGTGTGGCTGACTGCCAGGCCCCATGGCGCGTCGTCGCCAGCCGGGGAGGTGGTTGCGGCCGGCGCGTTGCTGCAGCAGGCTGCCACCCTGGCCCAGGTCAGCCATGCAACGAGCGCCACGCACGGCACGGTTGGCCTGGCCAGCCACGCGCCACCCGACGACAGCGCGGGTCTGGCCGGCCTGCAGCGTGTCGCCCGTGCCAGCGTTTCCGGCCAGACCTATGCACAGGCCTGCGCGGATGGCGCGGGAAAGCCTTCAGCCGCCGGGGTGCCACATACCGATGCGCCCACCCTGGCGCTGCACGGCCATGCCGGTCTTGCCATGGTCGCCGGGCAGTCCCTGCACTGGAGCAGTGCACAGCATGTGGCGCTGGCCAGTGGCCAGCACAGCGACGCCAGCGTGGCGGGCCATGCGCGCCTGCATGCGCGGCAGGCAATCGGCATGCTGGCTGCCGGCAGCCGCAACTTTGCAGGCGATGCGGCGCTGAGCATCGTGGCCGGACAGGCCATGCTGGACATCCGGGCCCAGTCAGACCGGGTCAACCTCATCTCGCGTGCCTCGCAACGTGCTGCCAGTGCGCAGGGGGCGCTGGAAATGGCCGCGCCGCGCACCCTGCACATCGCCACGGCCGGTGGCGCCAGCCTCACCCTGGGAGGCGGCAATCTGGTGGTCAACTGTCCCGGCACCGTGACCGTCCATGCGGGGCAGAAGTCATTCGTAGGCCCGGCACAGCTGACGTATCCCCTGCCGGACATGCCCACCAGCGCGCTCAGCGAACAGATTCCAAAGTTGGCCTTCCGGCTGCAGGACATCCCAGGGCCCCAGGGCCTGCCACTGGCAGGCCAGGCCTGGAAGATCGTGCGCACCCGGAAGGCCTTGGACGCTGAACTGCGTGACGGCGCGCTGGTGCCAGAAAGCTGGGCCGAGACGCTTGCCGAGGGCGAGGCGGATGCGCAGGGTGATGTGAGCCTGGACGATGCACTGTGCGCGAAAATCTGGAACGACGCTGGCCGGTTCCCGGGGCGCCTGTTCCTGGTGCATGGCATCGACGTCATTCCACTGCAGCGACCGCGGCCGTACAGCAGCTCGCCCGGTGTGCGCGCCACGATGGACACCCTCGAGGCGATCAACTACGGCAAGACGCTGGCCGACCTGCCCGACGATGCGGCCCTGTACGCCTACCGGCAGCGCGCCGAGTACGAGTTCCAGTCGCATATCGACGCCGACCCGGCCCAGCGCAAGGAGATCTAGTCATGGCAGATGGCACCACACTGGGCAGCGTCCCGCATACCGCCCTGACCTGCCTGGACGGGCAGAAGGGCACCACCAGCGGTGATTACTACGCACCACCCGATCGCCAATTCGCGCCCGTCCGGCGAGGCAACAAGGTCGATGCGTTCACCGATGGGCGTTCGGCGATGAAGGCAATGGCGGACGCCATCCGCAATGCGCAGAAATTCATTTTCATCGCCGACTGGCAGATGAATTTCGACACCGAGATGGACGAACGCGGAGGCGCCCACGCCAGTCGCCTCAGTGAACTGTTGTTCGACGCCATCAACCAGCGCGGCGTGGATGTACGGGTGCTGCTCTACGACAGTGTCGAGGCGGCGGCCTATACCCACGAAAACGAGGCGCGTACGGCCTTGTACAAGATGCAGGATGCCAACACGCCGGGGCAGGTGCAGGTCGGCCTGCACAACCCGGCCACCGGCCGCACCGATGCCTTCAATATCGCCTTCTCGCACCACCAGAAGATCCTGGTCGTGGATGGGCACATCGGCTTCGTTGGGGGCCTGGACATCGCGCATGGGCGATGGGATGACGGCAACTTCGACGTGGTCTGCGACCCCAGGCTGCATGTGCTCAATGATCACTACAACAACTGCCTGAGCAAGTTCCGCGGCATGACGAGGGCTGAGCAGGACCTGACCCTGGACAAGCCCGATACCAGCCCGGATGCGGCCGGCCGTGTCCGCCCCGGCTTTGCCCAGGCGTACGTGCCGGGCCTGGCCATCGCATTGGACCGGATGAAGGCGCAGTGGGACGCCGGCGCTGCGCTGGCCGAACTGCAGGACTACGCGGACAAGCTGGGTGTGCCGGAGGCGCTGGAACGCGAGGGCATCCGCAAGCTCGCAGAATGGGTCATCCCAGGCATGGAAGAAGCAACAAAGGTGCAGCGTACGGTCGCCAAGACCTTCCTTGCCATCAAGGGCTGGCTGACAGAAATCGAGAAGGAGTACGCCGAGGTCACTGCCGCTTCCAACAGGGCCGCCGACGAGGCGGTCAAGCTCAATGTCGGCGAGGCAGTTGCGGCTGCCGCGCGTGCCGCGGAAGCTTTCGCCAGGATCCCGGCGAAGAAATTCGGTGAATGGTTCGATGAGCGCAAGGCCGCGATCAAGGACGCCATTCTGGGCCCGGTCAACACGGCCACCACCGTTGTGGGATATGTGCGCGATCCCGCCTCGCTGGTCAAGGACGCGGAAGCCAAGTATGCCGAGATCGAGAGCAAGATCGTCAAGGCGAAGCAGGCCTGGGAATCGCTGGTGAAGTGGATCAACGAGCCGGTGGATCGCATCCAGCGGCTGCTCGACAGCGGGCGCCAGCCACGCATGCCGTGGCAGGACGTGCACGCGCGGCTGCAGGGGCCGGCGGTGTTCGATATCTGCCGCAACTTCATGCACCGCTGGAATGCCATGGTCTGGCAGAACCAGCGCGGTGACCGCGAGATCGGCACGGTGGTACGCGAAAGCTTGAACTGGGGAATCCGGGGGGCCAACGGCCTGGTCGGGACGGATGTGCCCGAGCAGACCACGCTGGCGCGCGGGATGGAACTGACGCCCTTGAGTGATCAGTGGCTGCAGTCCATGGGCGGCATGCAGGAACTGTTTGGCGACCTGACCCGACCGGGCAAGGCCGGGAATGTCAGCGTGCAGATCGTGCGATCTTCGGGTACGGCACTGCATGCCCTGGAGAAGAAGGGGTGCAATGAGCTCGGCCTGAAGCTGGATGATGCCAGTTGCCTGCAGCCCTACTGGGAGCGCGACCAGCCGATGCATTCCATCCTTGATGCGATGGTCAACTGCATCGCCTCGGCCAGTGCCTTCGTCTACCTGGAGACGCAGTTCCTGATTTCCGACTGCGGATGGTCCGACGCCGGGCCAGGAAGTGCGGTGGAGACCGCGATCAAGGGGGGCGAGCGCCGGGAAATGACCGAGGCCGAGAAGAAAAAGGCAGGCTACGTCGACAAGGGCGTGGGCATGAGTGGTCCTCTTGGAAAGGCCGGCGTGGTCCAGAACATGGTCACGCGGAAGCAGGGCGTGAAGTCAGCGGCCAGCAACCCCTTGGTGGCGGCCATCGCCGCGCGCATCCGTCGCGCCATCGTGGCCAGGCAGGGGTTCCACGTGTACATCACGTTGCCCGTGCATCCGGAAGGCAGCCTGTTCGACGGTGCCGTGCTGAAGCAGCAGTACTGGGTGCAGCAGACGCTGCTGCGCGGCGACGACAGCCTCATCCGCCGCATCTGCCGTTCACTGATCGCACGCGACAAGGACATCCGCGAGGCGAGCGTGGAAGAGGCCGACCTGCAGGCGGAGGTGAAGGCAGGTCGGTGGAAGGAGTACCTGTCGGTAATGAACCTGAGAAGCTACGGGGTGCTTGCTGACACCAACCACAAGAACCACTACGCGCCGCACACGATCGGCGCGGACCAGGCCACACCCTTGTATGTGGTGACCGAGCAGTGTTACGTACACTCCAAGCTGCTGATCGTGGACGACGCCGTGGCCATCATTGGAAGTGCGAACTGCAACGACCGCAGCCTGCTGGGCACGGGCGATACCGAAATCGCCGCAGTGATCGTGGATGGTGCGGCCCAGTCGCTGGACCTGGGTAATGGCGTAAAGGTGATAACCCGGAAGTTTGCGCGGGATCTGCGGATGAAGCTTTGGAGGAAGTTCCTGGGGCAGGCGCTTGAGACGAAGCCTGAGAAGGGGGGTAAGCAATTCGTCTTTTCTAATGCAACCGAAGACTACTACCCTTGGTTCAGCGAAAAAGTTCCAACCCTGGAGGTCGACAAACCGGCAAGTACCAGAACTTGGACGGGAATCAGGGAGCTTGCGGATGCCAATTCGGAAGCTTATCAGCGTGTCTTCACGAATGTCCCTCGCGACTCATTCCCTCGCTACGACTCTGTGTTTCATGGATTCCCGGCGGCAGGTCTTAGTGACAAAGGGCACGTGAGGCGCATGCTCTACGCGCAGCCGGCAGATCTGCAGCCAGATTTCATGCAGGAGCCAAGTGTTGTGAATGACTACGTGACCGGTGCAGTGGGGCGGCATGACGTGCGTAAGGCGACGGATTTCCTCAGAGGTACCCAAACGCGCCGCGGGATTCAGGGCTTCTGGGTGACCATGCCACTCCTCTGGGGGAGTGAGATGGATGATCCGGCTGCAGCGATGCCGAACGAGATCATCGCGGTCGTACCTATTGAGGGAAATCGGTCAACTGAACTAGCGTACTCGGGTCGACATGGTTCTTGGGGGCACGGAGAGCAGGTATGAGTGGGCATCTACTGTTGAGGGCGATGGTGGCCTTGGGAGGCCTGTGTGGAGTGCAAACCGCGCTTGCAGACTGCGGTTCGTCAAATGAGAAGGGCCTCCGGTTTCAGGATGGTGGGATGGTGATCAAGTTCAGGCCAAGCCCATCAGACGAGGTGGATGCGGTAGGCGCCAGCCTTAGTCGCGCGAACAAAGTTGCCCCCTACGTACGGATCAGTGTCGAACCAAACCTCGGTGAGCTGCACAATCAGCCGTTCAACTCGAATGGTGGTGCTGTTTATTACTTGGAAGAAAGCGCTCAAGGGCAACGGCTGTGCCGCGTTGAAGAGTGGAAGAGGCGGGAATCCAAATTGATTGGGCAGGTGCCGCCTGAGAGCCTGCATCCTGCGGTGAGGCCGGTGTATCCCTATTTCGAGCTGAACAGGAGCTATGAGCTCCATTATGACTTGGCTGGTGGATTGACTTCGATTCAGAATGTTGATGCGAAAGGGCGTAGGGTCACAACGTTCTGTGCACTCTACGACGAAAAGGGTCGCATAGAAGTGGCAAATGAGAGTTCTGGGTTGATTGTCTCGGATAAGCCAGAGTTCCAGTGTTCGCAGCTCCGAGATATGCCATCCCGCGTTACCACTCGGTACTTCACTTATCGGCCGGATGGATTGCGCGCTTCCGATGTAGTCAAGCAGGCCACCCGTAAGCCAGGTGAGGATCCCTACCGCGAGGACACCGGCCTTGGAACGGAGGCGACCGATGGTGCCTGGACTGTGGGGGGCTTCGTCAATGTCGACGATGCTGAACTGAAGCGGATTGTCGGCATTCGCTTCTATGGCAGCGAAAAGCGAGGGCTTGTAGGGGTGCAAAGTCCTTCCGCTACGCTGGTTCCATCTGACGCCACTCCAGTTTTCGCAGAGCGCAGTCGGAGCGTGTCGCAGGAGGTGCGGTACACGTTCCCGGGTGAGCGTGTTCCTCCAGAGGTCGCCAAGGAGTACTTTGAAGGAGTCACAGGCTATACCCGTGTGCGTGAGTATCTGCACCGTTCGGATAGCAGGATTTTCGAAGTATTCGGACCGCAGGCAAAGCATCCGAGCGAACGCCAGTGGCGCAGGCTGGATCTGAATCGTCAGGAGAACTACGACGCAAATGGCAAGCTTACGCGGGTGATTCTGTCCGGCCCGGTCTCTGGTGACGAAGGCTACACCGAAAACCTGCGCGCCTACGCCGAGAAGGGCGTTTTGAAGCTCACGCCGCTCACCAATGGCTACAGCTCTTACCGCGTGTATGACTACGACGCTGCCGGCAAAGAGACCCTGTCGTTCGTGTGCTGGCGCTACGAGGTCTCGACCAACAAGCCCTACGCCCATTTCCCCTGGTGGGAGCCTGACCCCCGCCCCAAGCGCAGTCGTGAAGCCGAGCTGCAGTACGACAGGACGCAGGTGGGCACGCGGTGCGGCACGCCCGACGGCAAGATGATCGTGGAGGGCATGGGCCCGGTGAAGAAGCTGATGGAAACCAAGTACGCCTTTGGGACGACCAAGCTGGGGTTGCCGGGCGAGTAGGGCGAGACTTCTATCCCGACCTCGTGCCAGGCGCCGGCCTGTCGGCGTAGACCACGCTGGCGCGCGGGATGGAACTGACGCCCTTGAGTGATCAGTGGCTGCAGTCCATGGGCGGCATGCAGGCACTGTTTGGCGACCTGGCCCGATCGGGCAAGGCCGGGAACGTCAGCGTGCAGATCGCGCGATCTTCGGGTACGGCACTGCACGCCCTGGAGAAGAAGGGGGGGCAAGGAACTCGGACTCAAGCTGGATAGTGTTACGTACACTCCAAGCTGCTGATCGTGGACGACGCCGTGGCCATCATTGGAAGTGCGAACTGCAACGACCGGAGTCTGCTGGGCACGGGCGATACCGAGATCGACGCGGTGATCGTGGATGGTGCGGCCCAGTCGCTGGACCTGGGTAATGGCGTGCAGGTGATAACCCGGAAGTTTGCGCGGGATCTGCGGATGAAGCTTTTGAGGAAGTTACTGGGGCAGTCGCTTGAGGCGAAGCCTGAGAAGAGGGGGTAATTCGTTTTCTCTGGTGCAATCAAAGGCTACTACCCTTGGTTCAGCACGGCGAGTCCTGATCTACAAATTGAAAAGCCGGCAAGCACCAGAACCTGGCGGAGGATCAGGGAGATTGCTGATGCTAATTCGGATGCCTATCAGCGTGTTTTTACCAATGTCCCTCGCGATTCGTTCGCGCGCTACGATTCTGTGTTTCATGGGTTCCCTGCAGCGGGTCTGAGTGACAAGAGGCACATCAAGCGCATGTTGTACGCACAACCACCTGACCTGCAGCCAGACTTCATGCAGGAACCTAGTGTCGTGAACGACACTGTGACCAGTGCCATCGGTCGGCATGATGTGCGCAAGGCGACGGATTTCCTTCGGGGCAGTAAAGAACGCATCGGTGTTCAGGGCTTCTGGGTCACCATGCCGCTGCTGTGGGGGGAGTGGAATGGATGACCCGGCTGCCACAATGCCCAGCGAAATTATGGCTGCCGCGCCTGCTCAGGGGAATCGATCCATTCAACTCGCTCATTCGAATCGACATGCTGCTTTGAGTCAAGGAGGGAAGGTGTGAGCAAATATTTGCTGCTGAAAGCTCTGGTTGCGTTGAGTTCTCTATGCGTCGCGCAGGCTGCGCATGCAGGCTGTAATTCAATAAAGGAAGGCGTTGATCGTTTTCAAGGCAATGGCCTGGTGATCAAGTTTGAGCCAAGACCGAGGGGGCAGACGGCTGCGGTAGGCGCCAGCCTGGGTCGTGCTTACGAGGTGGCGCCTTACATAAGAATCAGGTTCGGTCCTGAGGTGGCTGAGTTGAAAAACAAGCCATTCGACTCGGAGGGTGGCTCGGTCTACTACCTGGGAAATGGTGCCAACGGCCAACGGATCTGTCGCGCTGAGGAGTGGAAAAAGCGGGAGAAAAAGCTGATTGACGCACAGCCTCCTGCAAGGCTGCATCCTGCAGTCAGGCATGTTTATCCGTACTTCGAGCTTTACAAGGCGTACGATCTTGATTATGACGTGTCAGGTAAGTTGACATCGATTCAACAGATTGACGCCGCAGGACGCAGGGTCACGACATTCTGCGCGCTGTATGACAAATACGGTCGCGTAGAGGTGGCAAATGAGAGTTCAGGTGTCAGTGTATCGGATGATGCAGACTTTACATGTCCCCAGCTTCGCGTGAAGGCGTCCAAAAGTGATGCTTGGTACTTCACCTATCGGCCGGACGGGTCGCTGGCCACTGATTTGACCAAGAAAGCCACGCGTAAGGCGGGTGAGGATCCCTATCGCGAGGACATCGGTATTGGAACAGAGGCGACCGATGGCGCGTGGTACGCGAGCGGAAGTATTTATATCGGAGCTGCCAATCAACGCACGCGGATCGGCAGCATGTTTTATGGTAGCGAGAAAGGAGGAATTCGTGGAATTGAAGACTACTCATTCGTTATCGCTCCCGCCGATGCGACAGCTCTTTTCGCTGAGCGCAGTCAGGACGGTCAACAGATGTTGGTCTACAGATTCCCCGGCGAGCGCGTGCCAATGGAAGTTGCAACGGGGCTGTATGAGGGCATAACCGATTACACCCGCGTGCGCGAGTACCGCCACCGGTCGCACAGCCGGATTTTCGAAATTTTCTCCCCAGGTGCCAAGCATCCCCGCGAACGCCAATGGCGCTCGCTGGATCTGAATCGGCAGGAAAACTACGACGCAAATGGCAAGCTCACGCGGGTGATCCTGTCCGGCCCGGTCCCCGCTGACGGCTACACCGAGAACCTTCGCGCCTACGCCGAGAAGGGCGTTTTGAAGCTCACGCCGCTCACCAATGGCTACAGCTCTTACCGCGTGTATGACTACGACGCTGCCGGCAAAGAGACCCTGTCGTTCGTGTGCTGGCGCTACGAGGTCTCGACCAACAAGCCCTACGCCCATTTCCCCTGGTGGGAGCCCGACCCCCGCCCCAAGCGCAGTCGTGAAGCCGAGCTGCAGTACGGCAGGACGCAGGTGGGCACGCGGTGCGGCACGCCCGACGGCAAGATGATCGTGGAGGGCATGGGCCCGGTGAAGAAGCTGATGGAAACCAAGTACGGTTTTGGGACCACGAAGCTCGGTTTGCCGGGCGAGTAGGACTCTCTACGTAAAGCGATGCATGCAAGGAGGCAGTCATATGAAGTCGATGGATGCGAGAAGTACTCACAAGCGCCAGCAGCGCCTGGGGAAGCTGGCGGGGGGCGTGGTGCTGGCGTATGCCGTGCTCAGCTCCTCGGCCTGGGCCTGTGGGGGCGGTGTGGCAGACGATCCTTGGGTTTCCCCTTGGAAGATGGAGGACGTCAGCGTTCTGACGTCCCCGCTGATCGAACAGTACGCAACGGAGCTGAGGGGCGCATCGCCCACGGCCGATGGTAGCCTCACGGTTCCGCAGATCAGGCTCAGGAGTTCCAGTTCGGCGGCACGCACGCTTCCTTTCTCGCGGTTGGGTGGGAGCATTGTCTATGTCCGGTCGGAAGGCGGGGCCGGTGAGCGTATCTGTCGCGAGGAACTGTGGCAGAGCCGCGAGTACGATAGCTGGGACTCGGCAGCAGCCGGTCTGGTGCCGCGCGAAGTGCCTTTATCCCCTCCAGTCGCCGTCGACATTGATCCTTCAGCGAAAACAGCGGTTGCCGAGCTGCTCCGGACGATTTCCAACGAATTCGTGCTCGCGGAGGCGCGTGATTATCTCTACGACGACCAGGAACGCCTCGTCGAGATCCGCAAGCACGGGCGTGGACCGGATGGCACGTTGTTCAGCCAGTCGGTGAGCTGCATAAGATATGACCGGCAGGGCCGCCCGACATGGTCTGCAGAACCATCGCCCCTTTATCTGCGCCGGGCAGATGCCCCGTCCTGTGACCAGATGGATCAGGGTAATGCGCTGGTGCAACGCCTTCTGCTCGACCAGGAGGGCCGTTTCTATGGTTCTATCGCCTCCAAGCCACCGGCGCCATCGACGGGGCAGAACGTGATGGCATCCGTCAGAGGCACGTACGGTTGGACCGGCGCCGCTGCGTACGCGCGTCCTTCCGGGCGGAGCGGGTCGGGATATCAGGCGTATGCGATGGCTCGGCTCGACCAGGGGGTGGGGGTCTACGTGATCGACGGCATGGAAGAGGATCTGTTACCGGCCGATGCGCAGCCTCTCTATCAGGATGCCGTCACCCGGTTGGGCGTGAAGGGTGCAGACCTGCGGTACGACTTCGTCAACGTCACCATTCCCGCCGAAGTGGGAATGAACGGGTTCTCGAAACTGTCGACCTATCCCCGGATCCGTAGTCATCGCGTTGCGGAGAAGATGCGGGTTCACGAAGTCTTTGATGCAGGTTCCCACAAAATGCGCCGGCGGGTCTGGGCCAACGAGTCCGGGCCGATCTATCGCCAGGAGGATTACGATGAGGCTGGGCGCCTGGTGCAGGTCATCAATGCCTGGGAAAATCCTGACGTACCCATGCCGGAAGACGCCATTGCCGCAGACGGATTCGATGCGCGCGTGCTCCAGGGGTCGGGCCAAGGCTACAGAGTGTTTCGCTTTGACCGGCGGGGCCGTCCCCAGCGCGAGCTGGTGTGCGGAAAAATTGTAGGGGGCGCGGAATCACGCGATGAGATGCACTGCGGCAAAGGTGATCGTAGCGTTGTCGTCTACCAGAACAACGGGGTCAGTGGTTTCCTGACGGACACCTATGGATGGCGCGACCGGCCTCTGGCTGCAGGCTCTCCGCTCTAACGCCCAGCTTTTCCACATCCGTTGTGGAACGAAGCCCAATCAACCTGTGGATAGGTGGCGCAGAGCCTTGCACCAAAAGGCTCTGCATGGCGTGGTGAAAAAATCACCACGCCTGCCGTGCTGGCGAGGTCGGCGCCCCTGCAGGGGTCCGACCGGCAGGGGCCGGCCATTGGCCGGCACGCCTTACTCCGCCACCACGCGTGCTCGCAGCGAATTGGTCAGTGCCTCGGTGATCACCACGTCGACGAACTGGCCGATCAGGCGCGCCGGCGCCGGGAAGTTCACCGAACGCATGTTCTCGGTCTTGCCGGTCAGCTCATTGGGGTTCTTGCGCGAGGGGCCTTCCACCAGCACGGTCTGCACGGTGCCGACCATCTTTTCAGAGATGCCGGCCGCATGCGCGTTGATGCGTTCCTGCAGGCGCGACAGGCGCGCATGCTTCTCCGCATCGCTGATCGTGTCCTCCAGATCGGCGGCCGGGGTACCCGGGCGACGCGAATAGATGAAGGAGAAGCTGTGATCGAAGCCGATGTCCTCGATCAGCTTCATGGTCTTCTCGAAATCGGCATCGGTCTCGCCGGGGAAGCCGACGATGAAGTCCGAGCTGATCGAGATGTCCGGGCGCACCGCACGCAGTTTTCGGATCTTCGACTTGAATTCCAGCGCGGTGTAGCCGCGCTTCATCGCCGACAGCACGCGGTCGCTGCCGGCCTGTACCGGCAGGTGCAGGAAGTTGGCCAGCTGCGGCACATCGCGGAACGCGTCGATCAGCGAATCGCTGAACTCCAGCGGATGCGAGGTGGTGAAGCGGATGCGGCCCACGCCGTCGATCTCGGCGATGGTGCGGATCAGCAGGCCCAGGTCGGCGAACTCGCCATCACCGTAGGGACCGCGGTAAGCGTTGACGTTCTGCCCGAGCAGGTTGATCTCGCGCACGCCCTGCGCGGCAAGCTGCGCCACTTCCACCACCACGTCCTCGAATGGGCGGCTGACCTCGGTGCCGCGGGTGTAGGGCACCACGCAGAACGAGCAGTACTTGGAGCAGCCTTCCATGATGGAGACGAACGCCGAGGCGCCTTCGGCGCGCGGTTCCGGCAGGCGGTCGAACTTTTCGATCTCGGGGAAGCTGATGTCCACCTGCGGGCGCTTCTGCTCGCGGCGGGCGCGGATCAGTTCCGGCAGGCGGTGCAGGGTCTGCGGGCCGAACACCAGGTCCACGAACGGCGCGCGCTTGATGATCGCTTCGCCTTCCTGCGAGGCCACGCAGCCGCCCACACCGATGATGACTTCACGGCCCTTGTTCTTCAGGCTCTTCCACACGCCGAGCTGGCTGAACACCTTTTCCTGCGCCTTCTCGCGGATGGAGCAGGTGTTGACCAGGATGACGTCGGCGTCGTCCGGGGTATCGGTCAGTTCCAGGCCATCGCTGGCGGCAAGCACGTCGGCCATCTTGGCCGAGTCGTACTCGTTCATCTGGCAACCGTGGGTCTTGATGTACAGCTTGCCTTTCACCTGGTCGGGCTTGCGCGGACCGGCGGGCAGGGCAACGAGCGGGGTACCGCCCGGGGCGGGCGGGAAGACGTCTGGCGTCCCGGTCATGGCGCTTAATCCATTCGGGTGGCGGGAAAGCGGGCAATTCTACCCGCATCCCGCGCCGCCCGCCGTGACCCGCGCGGGATCCTTTCGGCTGTTCCGGGCGACCGGTAGCGCCGGGCCGCGCCCGGCGGAATGTCAGGGGCGCCGCGCTGCGCGCTCGCGGGGCATGGCCCCGCGCTACCCGCATCCCGCGCCGCCCGGCGGTCGTTGCCTGCAGCGGTTACGCCGCCACCAGCTCCGCGTCGATCTGGCGGGACCGGTCGAACGCGGCCAGCGTGCTCATCCGGTCGATGTAGGCCGCGGTGGCCGGGGCCGGCTGCACCAGTCCGAACTCGCGCATCCAGCCCAGCGCATTGCCCCACAGGATGTCGGCCGCGCTCAGGGTCTCGCCCAGCAGGTACGGCCCCTGCGCCAGCTGCGCCTCGATCACCTGCAGCACGGTCTCGGCATCGTTGTAGGGCGACATCATCCGCGGCGGCGGCTCGCGATGCATGGCCTTGTCGGTCATGGCCGGCTCGAAGCAGGCACCGTAGAAGGCCATCCAGCGCAGGTAGGGCCCGCGCTGCCCGTCACCGATCGGCGGCGCCAGCCCGGCTTCCGGGTACAGGTCGGCCAGGTACAGGTAGATGGCCACCTGTTCGGTCACCAGCGCGCCGTTGTGGATGATGGCCGGCACCTTGCCCATCGGGTTGATGGCCAGGTAGGCCGGGGCCAGGTTGGCGCCAGCCTTCAGGTCCAGCACCTGCAGGCGGTAGTCGGCGTCCAGGGCTTCGAGCAGGGCGACGGCGCCGCTCGAGCGTGAACGGGCGGCGTGGTAGAGGGTGATCTGGCGTGCGGTCATGGCAGGGCTCCTTGCGAGGGGTGGTGAACCGGGAGGCCATGCTGGGGCACAATCGCGGACGACTTCTGTCCTCGATTCCGCATGCGCCATACCGCCCACCGACTGCTGCGACTGATCGCCCTGCTGCAGGCCCGCCGGCACTGGTCCGGGGCCGAGCTGGCCGAGCGCATGGGCGTGGACCGGCGCAGCATCCGCCGCGACATCGAACGCCTGCGCGAACTCGGCTATCCGGTGCAGGCCTCGGCCGGGGTAGGGGGTGGCTACCGGCTTGGCGCCGGTGCGCCGGTCCTGCCGATGCTGCTGGACGAGGACGAGGCGACCACCCTGGCCATCGCCCTGCGGGCCGCCTCGGCCACCGTGTCCGGCATCGACGACACCGCGCGTGGCCTGTTGTCCAAGCTCGACCCGCTGGTACCGGCACGGCGCCGCCAGCAGGCCGGCGAGGTGCACGCGGCCACCGCCACCCTGTCCGACCTGCCGGCCACCGATGCACGCCTGCTCGGGCGGCTGGCCCAGCACTGCCGGCAGGCGGCACGGCTGGCCTTTGAATACCGCAGCGCGCAGGACGTGGTGACCCAGCGCCAGGTCGAGGCCCAGCATCTGGTCAATTACGGCCGGCGCTGGTACCTGCTGGCGTGGGATCTGGTGCGTGAGGACTGGCGCACCCTGCGCGTGGACCGGATGGGCGCGGTGCAGCCGCAACCGCAGCCTGGCCTGCATCGGCGCACCCCGGCCCCGCCGGACGTGATGGTCCGGCAGGCAGTCAGCCAGGCGCCTTTCACCCTGCAGGCCATCCTTCGCCTGGCGGGCAGCCAGGCCGAGCTGGAGGGTCGCATTCCGCCCTGGTGCGGGGTGCTGGAGCCTGATGGCGCCGACCATTGCCTGCTGCGGATGGGGGCCGAGAGCCGCGGCATGATGCTGGCCCAGATCCTCAGCCTGGACCGGCTGCCGCTGGCCCTGTGGACCTCCCCGCCGGAACTGCGGGATGAACTGGCCCAGCGCCTGGCCGGGCTGGGCAAGCTGCTGGCTGTGCCGGCGGTCACGGACTGAGCGGGGCCGCTTGGCAAGCCCGGGCGAAGCTGGGACACTCGCCGCCATGAAGGGGATACTGGGGACAACGGCGATCATCATCGCTGCGCTGACCGCTGCGCCGGCCAGCGCCGGCACCCTGTTCAAGTGCCAGGGCGCCGACGGCGTCACCAGCTATGTCAGCAAGCGCGTGCCCGGCGCGCGCTGCAGCAGCATCAGCTATACCCGCGACACCCGCCGCCCGGCTGCGCCGCGGGCGGTACCGGCCGCCGCGCCCGTGCAGACCGCCAGCACGGCCCCGGCCCCAACCCAGGTGGCCAGTGCCGAGCGCAATCCGGTCGCGGTAGCCGCCAGCGCTGCCAGCCCCGTCGTCGCCGCCACGCCCGCCGCTGCACCCGCGGCCAAGGCCGCCGCCACGCCGCGCGGTGGCCGCATGGTCAGTGGCCAGGTCTATTCGTACATGCAGGACGGGGTGCGCCACTACACCAGTGCGCGCCCCACCCAGGTGGCCAACCTTGGCCCGGTGCGCACCATCCGCTACAGCTTCATGGAGCGCTGCTACGCCTGCGGGGTCAACCCGCGCGTGGACTTCGGCAGCGTGCGCCTCAACACCACCGCGTTCCAGACCGAGATCGCCTCGGCTGCGCGCGAGTTCGGCGTGGAAGAAGCGATCGTGCGCGCGATCATCCATGCCGAGTCGGCCTACAACCCGACCGCGCTCAGCCGCGCCGGCGCACAGGGCCTGATGCAGTTGATGCCGCCGACCGCCGCACGCTTCGGGGTCAGTGATTCCTACGACGCCAGCCAGAACATCCGTGGCGGCGTGCAGTATCTTGCATGGTTGTTGAAGCGCTTCAATGGCGATCTGACCCTGGCCGCGGCGGGCTACAACGCCGGCGAAGGCGCGGTCGACCGCCACGGTGGCGTACCGCCTTACAGTGAAACCCAGTACTACGTGCGCCGCGTCGGCCAGTTGGCCGATCGCTACCGCACCGAATTGAGCAAGCAGTAGGTGCCGACCGTTGGTCGGCGCGCATTCGGTGGTAGGTGCCGACTGTCGGTAGGTGCCGACTGTTGGTCGGCACGCGTTCAAAAGATTGTTGCAATGCGTTGTGTGGCGCGAGACGGTTCCGCTACACTCGCCCATGATTCAATGCGGCTCTGGCCCCCACCGGATCCGCTGGCAGCCTTAAAGCTACCTAATCAATATCGGAGTGCCGGATGGCCAACGATGGGGTACACGATCCAGTCAACACCGGACGTCGGCGTTTTCTTTCTGCCACCACAGCCGTGGTGGGCGCCGTCGGCGTCGGATTCACCGCAGTTCCTTTCATCAAATCCTGGAACCCCAGTGCCCGCGCCAAGCTTGCCGGCGCACCGGTGGTGGCCGACATCAGCGCCCTGCAGGAAGGCCAACGCCTGATCGTGGAATGGCGTGGGCAGCCGATCTGGATCGTCAAACGGTCCAAGGCGATCCTGGATGCACTGCATGGGCTGGATGGCCGTCTCAAGGACCCCGAGTCCGGCGAGAAGGACCAGCAGCCGGACTACGTGCTCAAGCAGAACCCCGAGCTGCGCTCGATCAAGCCGGACATCTCCGTGCTGGTCGGCCTGTGCACGCACCTGGGCTGTTCGCCTGAAATGGTCGCCGAGATCCGGCCCGAGCCCTACGACCCGCAGTGGAAGGGCGGCTACTTCTGCCCCTGCCACAAGTCGCGCTTCGACATGTCCGGCCGCGTCTTCAAGGACGTGCCGGCGCCGATCAACCTGAAGGTGCCCGCGCACCATTACCAGGACGACAACACCATCATCATCGGTGTCGATCCGCAGGGGGCAGCCTGATGGCCAATATCCTCGCCCGTACCGCCAGCGGCGTGGCCGACTGGGTCAACGCCCGCGCGCCGGGGCTGATGCCGGTCTACCGCAAGCATGTCAGCGAGTACTACGCGCCGAAGAACTTCAACATCTGGTACTACTTCGGTTCTCTGGCGCTGCTGGTGCTGGTCAACCAGATCGTCACCGGCATCTTCCTGACGATGCACTACAAGACCAACGCCGCCGAGGCGTTCGGTTCCATCGAATACATCATGCGGGACGTGGAGTGGGGCTGGCTCATCCGCTACATGCACTCCACCGGGGCCTCGCTGTTCTTCATCGTGGTCTACCTGCACATGTTCCGCGGGCTGCTGTACGGCAGTTACCAGAAACCGCGCGAGCTGGTGTGGATCCTCGGCATGCTGATCTACCTGGTGCTGATGGCCGAAGCCTTCATGGGCTACGTGCTGCCGTGGGGCCAGATGTCCTTCTGGGGCGCGAAGGTCATCATCTCGCTGTTCGGTGCCATACCGGTCATCGGCAACGGCCTGACCGAGTGGATCATGGGCGACTACCTGCCCAGTGACGCCACGCTCAACCGCTTCTTCGCCCTGCACGTCATTGCCCTGCCGCTGGTGCTGCTGCTGCTGGTGGTGCTGCACCTGGGGGCACTGCACGAAGTGGGGTCGAACAACCCTGATGGCGTGGAGATCAAGAAGGGGCCGAAGGGCAACCGCTGGTCGCCGAACGCCCCGGCCGACGGTATTCCCTTCCACCCGTACTACACGCTCAAGGATGGCGTCGGTGCCGGCTTCCTGCTGATCATCGCGGCTTTCATCATCTTCTTCGCGCCGGCCTTTGGTGGCCTGTTCCTGGAGCATGACAACTTCACCGAGGCCAACCGCCTGGTGACGCCCGAGCACATCAAGCCGGTCTGGTACTACACGCCGTACTACGCGATGTTGCGCGTGGTGCCCAACAAGCTGGGCGGCGTGCTGGTGATGTTCTCGGCCATCGCCATCCTGTTCCTGGTGCCGTGGCTGGACCGCGCGC
Source organism: Stenotrophomonas sp. FW305-3-2-15-E-LB1 (assembly GCF_058787375.1). Taxonomy (NCBI): domain Bacteria; kingdom Pseudomonadati; phylum Pseudomonadota; class Gammaproteobacteria; order Lysobacterales; family Lysobacteraceae; genus Stenotrophomonas; species Stenotrophomonas sp. FW305-3-2-15-E-LB1. The sequence goes on along the minus strand of NZ_JBYSZR010000001.1, from coordinate 179,581 downwards.
GGGTCAAGTCCTACCGCTACCGAGGCCTGCTGTCGAAGGTGCTGCTGGGGGTGTTCGCGGTGTGCTTCGTCTGGCTGGGCGTGATCGGCTCGGGCCCGGGCACCGACGCGCACGAGACCTACGTCGGGCGGGTGCTGACCTTCCTGTACTTCGCGTTCTTCATCACCATGCCGCTATGGACCAGGTTGGACAGGACCAAGCCGGTACCGGAGAGGGTGACCACCCATGACTGATCGCTGGATGGTCCGGTTGGCCCTGATGGCCACCCTGATGCTGGGCAGTTTCCTGGCCTCCGCCGCCGAGGGTGGCACCAAGCTGCTGCAGGCCGGCAACGACCTGGGTGACCGCGCATCGCTGCAGCGCGGCGCGCAGCTGTACATGAACTACTGCTCCGGCTGCCACGCGCTGAAGTACCTGCGCTATTCGCGCATGGCCCAGGACCTGGGCCTGAGCGAGGAAGAGGTGATGACCAACCTCAACTTCACCGGCTCGGCGATCGGTGATCCGATCCCGGTGGCGATGCCCAAGGAACAGGCCGAGAAATGGTTCGGCAAGATGCCGCCGGATCTCAGCCTGATCTCGCGGGTACGCGGCAGCGACTGGATCTACACCTACCTCAAGTCGTTCTACCTGGACAGCAGCCGTCCGCTGGGCTGGAACAACGCCCTGTTCGCCAACGCGTCCATGCCCAACCCGCTGTGGGAGATGCAGGGCCTGCAGCACGCGGTGCACGGCAAGGCCGAAGCGCCGGGCATGGACCCGCCGGTCACCGGCCTGCGCCTGGAATCGCCGGGCAACGTCGATGCCGGGCAGTACGACCAGGCCGTGCGGGACATCACCAACTTCCTTGAATACGCCGGTGAACCGGCCGCACTGAAGCGCCAGCAGCTGGGCGTGTGGGTGATCCTGTTCCTGGCCCTGCTGACCTTCCTGCTGTACCTGCTGAAGAAGGAATACTGGAAGGACGTGCACTGATTCTGCGGCCGCCCCAGCGCAAAGCCTATTGGCTTTTGTGATGGTCGGTTGCACACTCGGGGAGGAGTCGACCGCCGGCACGGTGCTGGCGGCGCCGATGCGGCAGGCGGTCTCCTGTCGTGGGAGAGCCTTTGATGGCGGCGAGCGTACGCATGCGCAATACACTGACGCTGTTTTCCTCGAACGATGATGTCCTGTGCCACCGGGTACGCCTGGTCCTGGCGGCCAAAGGGGTCAGCTATGACTTCGTTCCTGTCGACCCGCAGAATCCGCCTGAAGATCTGATCGACCTCAACCCCTACCACTCGGTGCCGACCCTGGTCGAGCGCGAGCTGGTGCTGTACGCCGCCTCGGTGGTCAGCGAGTACCTCGACGAGCGCTACCCGCATCCGCCGCTGATGCCGGTCGATCCGCTCTCGCGTGCGCGCATCCGCCTGGCCATGCTGCGCATCGAACACGACTGGGTGCCGCAGGTGCAGGCCATCCAGCTGGGCAACAAGACCCAGGCCGAGGCCGGCCGCAAGCGGCTGAAGGAGCTGCTGACCGCCTCGTTGCCGCTGTTCAAGGCCAGCAAGTTCTTCCTCAACCCGGAAATGAGCCTGGCGGACTGCGCCATGGCGCCGATCATCTGGCGCCTGCAGTCGCTGGACGTGCCGCTGCCCAAGGATGGCAAGGCCATCGAGGATTACGGCAACCGCATCTTCCGCCACCCCGGTTTCGTCCGCAGCCTGACCGACCAGGAAAAGAAGCTGCGCGACCTGCCGGGCTGAGCCTGGCGGCCGCATCCCGTCTGCATGCCCACCGGCGTGCAGGCGATCCGCCCCGGCAGGGGCGTCGGGCGCGTACACTTCACGCATGACCGACGACTTCTTCCACATGACCAGCCACCGCCCGTACCTGCTGCGGGCGCTGGTGGAATGGATCAACGACAACCAGCTGACCCCGCACATCCTGGTCGACGCCGGCGTTCCCGGCGTCCAGGTCCCGCCCTCGGCGGTGAAGGATGGCCGGGTGGTGCTCAACATCGCCGAGCGCGCGGTGGTGCAGTTGATGATCAACAACGAGATGGTGAGCTTCTCGGCGCGCTTCTCCGGCACCAGCTATCCGGTGCAGGTGCCGATCAGCGCGGTGCTGGCCGTGTACGCGCGCGAGACCGGGCAGGGCATGGCGCTGCCGGACGATATTCCGGGCACCGAGCCGGCACCGACCAGCGACGAGCTGCTGCATGAGGGCGAAACGCCGTCAGGCGACACGCCGCCGGACGACCGGCCGCCGACCAGCCCGCCGCCGAAGGGTCGCCCGACCCTGCGCGTCGTGAAGTAACGGTGGGTGCCGACCGTTGGTCGGCACTTCCTCATGCAACGGTGGGTGCCGACCGTTGGTCGGCACGCTTCTGCCGCCGCGCTCGCCGGGCATGGCCCGGCGCTACCGCTTAAATGTCCTCTGCATCCTCGACATCCGCGCGGATCTGGCTGATCCGCGCCGCGCCCGGGCCGGTGAACGAGATCAGCTGGTCGCCGCGCAGCACCATGCGGCCGACATGGCGATCAATGCCGTCGTAGGAATACTCGAACTTGAAGGTGCGCTCGAAGCCGAGCCGGCCATCCTCGCCACGCGACAGGCGCATGCCGGTGGCGTGCACCGCCTGGTCGAGCCACTGCACATCGGCGGCGCGGCACGCATTGCGGCCCAGCTCAACGGCACGTTCGGCAGCCGAACGCGCGGCGTTCCAGAAGAAGTAGACGATGCCGCCGGCGATCAGCAGCAACAACAGGGTAGGCATGGCGTCACGCGTGCAGGTTCGATCCCGCAAAGATGGCGGCGAACACGCAGCGGATCAAGCCACCCCGCTCATTGTCCATTCGGCGGCGGTGGGACCGGCGGCGGTGCCACCCGCGACGCAGGCGCGGTCAGCTGCAGCAGCGCGGCCCAGTCCTGGCGGTTGAAGCTGCACTCATCCTCGCGGCCTGGCGTGCAGGCGGGCTCGATGCCGGTGCTGCTGCGGTCGCGTGCCGGCGGCAGCTGGATCAGGCCCGTGCGGTCCAGCTGCAGCAGGCGCATGGCCACGGTGTTCATCACGTTGCCACCCACCAGGTACAGGGTCTGGTCGCCGCCGAGGTTGGCGGCCACCACCACTTCGCAGTGCGATTTCCAGTGCCCGACCGAGCCGTTGCCCAGCGCCTGCACCAGCCCGCTGTAGCTCAGCGTGCTGCTGCGGTCGCGCAGGAAGCACAGCAGGTCGCCGGGTGCCGGCTTGGCCGTGGCCGGGTCCACCAGCCGGTACGGCACGCCGGACGGCCCGGCCTGGTAGGCGGCGCGGATGTAGTCGATATGCCGCGGCGAGGTGGTGAAGCCGGGCACGCCAGCGCGGGTCATCACCCAGGAAATGAAGGCGGCCGACCACGGGTTGTCCACGAGGAAGGCGCGGCAGTCGCTGTCGGTGTAGCGCGTGCCCAGCGGCGCCAGGCAACTGCTGGCGCCGGGAATGCTGCCCATGGCGTTGAGCGTGCCGCTGTCGCGCCAGTAGCTGGCCACGCGTTGCCAGGCGATCAGGCCGTTGTCGGCCAGGTGCTCGCTTTCAGCTTCGGTGACGCTGAGGCTGGCCGCGCGCCCGTCGCGATCGATGAAGGGGCGGTACCACAGCCGGTGTTCGTTGCAGGCGGCGTTGCGGATGGAGATGGCCAACGGGCTCAGGCCGAAGCGCGGAGGTACGTCGCAGGCTTCGGCGGCGGCGGCTGACAGCGGCGCGGCGGCCAGCAGCAGGCAGGCAGGCAACAGCATCCGGCGCATGCGCGGCTCCTGTGGGGGATGGCCGCAGCGTCGCAGTGACGTCGTGAACGCAGGGTGTGAGAACGGTAGCGCCGGGCCATGCCCGGCGAGCGAAGCGGTAGCGCCCGCGCCCACCCTCAACCCGGCGGCGGCCCCAGCTTCAGCGACAGGTCGATGGCCTGCACGTGCTTGGTCAGTCCACCGATGGAAATGCAGTCCACGCCGTCCTCGGCAATCGCGCGCAGCCCCTCCAGGCCGACGCTGCCGGACACTTCCAGCGGAATGCGGCCGGCGGCGATGCGCACTGCGTCGCGGCGCAACGATGCATCGAAGTCGTCCAGCAGGATGCGCTCGCAGCCCGCGTCCAGCGCCTGCCGCAGCTGGTCCAGGTCTTCCACTTCCACCACCAGCGGCAGCGACGGCCACTGCTGGCGCGCGGCGGCCACGGCGGCGGGCAGCGAGCCGGCCGCGCGGATGTGGTTTTCCTTCAGCATCACCGTGTCGTACAGGCCGAAGCGGTGGTTGTCGCCGCCGCCGCAGCGCACGGCGTACTTCTGCGCCAGGCGCAGGCCGGGCAGGGTCTTGCGGGTATCGAGGATGCGCGTGCCGGTGCCGGCCACCGCAGCCACGTAGCGGGCGGTGGTGGTGGCGGTGCCGGACAGCGTCTGCAGGAAATTGAGCGAGGTGCGTTCGGCGCTGACCAGGCTGCGGCTGCGGCCGTGCAGCAGTGCCAGCACGGTGCCGGCGGCGACGCGGTCGCCCTCGGCCACGCGCCATTCAATGCGGACGTCCGGGTCGAGCGCCCGATGGGTCGCGTCGAACCAGGGGCGGCCGGCGATCACCGCATCCTGCTTGCACAGCAGGTAGGCGCTGTCGGCCTGGTCGGGCAGCAGGGCGGCGGTGACGTCACCGCTGCCCAGGTCCTCGGCCAACGCGCGGGCGATATCGGCCGCGACGAGGGCCGCATCCGGCGTCGGCAGGGCGGTCATGCGGCGGGGAAATCGGCGATCTGCGCGGTCGGGATGGCCTCTTCGGCCAGCAGCACCGGAATGCCGTCGTCCACGCGGAACACCTGCTTGCGGTCGCGGGTCACCAGCGCCTCGCGCAGCGGCTGGGCCAGCGGGTTGCCATCGGACTTGTTCACCGAGCCGGCGGAAATGGCCTTGTTGAGGGCTTCCAGGCCCTTGCCATCCAGCAGGGACAGGGGCTGGCGGGTGTCCGGCGACACCAGCAGGTCAAGCAGCTTGCGATCCATGGTTCTTCGTCTTGCGTGGAAGACGGCTAGAATACGTCTTTAAGGCAGGTGACGGCCAATGACCCCCAACCCGATCGCGCCGCTTGTCGGCATCGTCATGGGTTCCCGCTCCGACTGGGAAACCATGCAGCACGCCGCCCAGAAGCTTGAAGCCCTGGGTGTTCCGTTCGAAGTGAAGGTGGTCTCCGCCCACCGCACCCCGGACGTGTTGTTCAGCTACGCAGAAGAAGCGGGCCCGCGCGGCCTGCGCGCGATCATCGCCGGTGCCGGCGGGGCTGCGCACCTGCCGGGCATGATCGCCGCCAAGACCGCCGTGCCGGTGCTGGGCGTGCCGGTGCAGTCCAAGGCCCTCAACGGCATGGATTCGCTGCTGTCGATCGTGCAGATGCCGGCCGGCATCCCGGTCGCCACCTTCGCCATCGGCAACGCCGGCGCATCCAATGCGGCGCTGTTCGCTGCGGCGATGCTGGCCAGCGACCAGCCGGCCATCGGCCAGGCGCTGGACGCGTTCCGCACGCGCCAGACCGAAGATGTCATGGCCCACGACGATCCGCGCCAATGAGCCTGACCGTCGGCATCCTGGGCGGCGGCCAGCTCGCCCGCATGATGGTACTGGCGGGTGCACCGCTGGGGCTGCGCTTTGAGCTGTACGACCCGGCGGCCGACGCCTGCAGCGGCCCGCTGGCGCCGCTCACCGTGGCCGCCTTCGATGACCGCGAGGCACTGGCGGCGTTCGCCGCCAAGGTCGACGTGGTCACCTTCGATTTCGAGAACGTGCCTGCCGACAGTGCGCAGTGGCTGGCCGGACAGGTGCCGGTCTATCCGCCGCCGTCGGCGCTGGCCGTTGCGCAGGACCGGTTGAGCGAGAAGACGCTGTTCCAGCAGCTGGGGATTCCGCTGCCGGCCTTCGCCGACATCCGCAGCCGCGATGAGCTGGCTGCCAGGGCCGCCGAATTCGGCCTGCCGTGCATCCTCAAGACCCGCCGCCTGGGCTACGACGGCAAGGGCCAGTTCCGCCTGCGCAGCGAGGCCGACATCGACGCGGCATGGGACGCGCTGGGTGCCCAGGTTGAGCGCACCGGCCTGATACTGGAGGGTTTCGTCGCCTTCGAGCGCGAAGTCAGCGTGGTCGCCGTGCGCGGCCGCGACGGCAGCTTCCAGGCCTGGCCGGTTACCGGCAACTGGCATGTCGATGGCGTGCTCTCGGCCAGCGTGGCCCCGGCCGTGCTGTCCGACGCCGAGCATGAGGCGGCGATTGGTTATGCGCGCCGCGTGGCCGAGCACCTGCAGTACGTGGGTGTGTTCGCGCTGGAGCTGTTCTGCCGCGATGGCGAGCTGCTGGCCAACGAGATGGCGCCGCGCGTGCACAACTCCGGCCACTGGACCATCGAAGGCAGCGAGACCTCGCAGTTCGAGAACCACCTGCGGGCCGTGCTGGGCCTGCCGCTGGGCAGCACCCGCATGCTCGGCCATGCCTGCATGTTGAACTGGCTGGGCGCCATGCCTGATGCGGCACCGGTGCTGGGCCAGGCCAGCGGCCACTGGCACGACTACGGCAAGCAGCCGCGCGATGGCCGCAAGGTGGGTCATGCGACCCTGCGCGACGATGATGCCAATGCGCTGGCCGATGCACTGCTGCAGGTCGGCTTGGAGCTGGACCGCCAGGACCAGGTGGCCCCGGCCGTACACGCGTTGCGCAAGGGCTGATCCCGGTAGTGCCGGCGCCGGGATACCCGGCGGCACGCCCCCCCGGTAGTGCCGGCCGCTGGCCGGCAACGCCCACCAAGGTGGGCATCTACGGTAGCGCCGGGCCATGCCCGGCGGCCCGCAATGCCGGCGTCCGCCTCAGCGCAGCTGGCTCTCCGCGAATTCCCAGTTGACCAGTTGCCAGAACGCTTCCAGATAGCGCGCGCGCTCATTCTGGTAGTCGGTGTAGTAAGCGTGTTCCCACACGTCACAGCACAGCAGCGGCGTGCTGTCGCCGGTCAGCGGCGTGCCCGCGTTGCGGGTCGCCTGGATGCCGAGCTGGCCGCCGGGGTGCTGCACCAGCCAGACCCAGCCGGAACCGAACAGGCCCAGCGCAGCGCGGTTGAACTCCTCGCGCAGGCGCTGGCCATCGCCAAACTGGCGCTTGACCAGTTCGCCCAGCCGGCCCTGCGGCTCGCCGCCGCCACGCGGGCGCAGGCATTGCCAGTAGAAGCTGTGGTTCCAGGCCTGCGCGGCCGCATCGAACAGCTTGCCCTGGGCCTGGCGGACGATGTCCTCCAATGTCGCTTCTTCCCATTCCGTGCCGACGATGGCGGCATTGACCGCATCCACGTAGGCGCGATGGTGGCGGCCGTGGTGCAGCTCCACGGTCAGCGCGGACAGGTGCGGCTGCAGGGAGCCGGGAAGGTAGGGCAGGGCAGGCAATTCGACGGGCATGGACAGGTTCGTGGCCAGGGGACGGCGGCAGCCGGTTCCATCGGCTTACAATGGCGGCTACCGTGGGCAGTCTAGCCGACCACTGCGGTCGGTTTGTCCGGCGAAGCAAGGAGTGAGGTGTGGCGGTAATGCAGCAAATCCAGGCCGAGGTGGATCGTTACCCGCTCGTGCTGTTCATGAAGGGCACCCCGCAATACCCGATGTGCGGCTTTTCCAGCCGTGCCGTGCAGGCGTTGATGGCTGCCGGTGCCGTCGCCCTGCGTACGGTCAACGTGCTGGAGGAGCCGGAGATCCGCGCCAACCTGCCGCGCTTCTCCAACCTGCCGACGTTCCCGCAGCTGTTCATCAACGGGGAGTTGATCGGCGGCTGCGACATCGTCATGGAGCTGTTCGAAGCCGGCGAGCTCAAGCGCATCGTCGAAGAGGCCACCCAGGGATGAGTGCCTGGCCATCGACGTCGGCGACCGATACGGCGCTCGATGGCCGTCCGTTGCAGGACCGCGTGGTGCTCATTGCCGGTGCCGGTGGCGGGCTGGGCAGTGCCGCGGCCGTCGCGGCCGCCGAAGCCGGGGCCACCGTGGTCCTGATGGGCCGCAAGCCGCGGCGACTGGACCGGGTCTATGCCCAGGTGCAGGCCGTGGGCCCCGAGCCCCTGCTGTATCCGCTGGACATGGAAGGCGCCGGCCCCGATGACTATGCCGAACTGGCCCAAGCCCTGCAGCGCGAGCTGGGGCGGCTGGATGGCCTGCTGGTCTGTGCCGCGCATTTCCCCGGCCTGACCCCCTTCGAGCTGGCCGACCCGGCCAGTTTCGCCCGCGCCGTGCACGTCACCCTGACCGCCCCGGCGTGGCTGGCCCAGGCCTGCCTGCCGTTGCTGAAGCAGCGCGACGACGCGGCCCTGGTGTTCGCCGTCGATGCGCCTGAAAGGGTGGGGCAGGCCTATTGGGGCGGCTACGGCGTAGCCCAGCACGGGCTGCGCGGGCTGATCGCCAGCCTGCATGATGAACTGGGCCGCAGCCCGGTCCGGGTCAGCGGCCTGTATCCGGGCCCATTGCGTACCGCCCTGCGCGCCCGTGCCTATTCAGTTGACCAGGATCCGGCCGCCCAAGGCCCGGAAAAGGCCGCCGCAGCGGCCGTTGCGCTGCTTTCCGCCGGCGGTGCCGCTTGGCGCGGGCAGGTACTTGACGCCAGTCACACTACTGACGCGAGTTAAGTGGACGATAAGACGGAATGAAGGTTCCGTCACGAACTCGTTGCGATCCCGTGCCGTTTGTCGCACAACCGTCACAATGAAGGCGTAGCGTGTTAATCTAGTGTTAACCGTTGCGGCAGCTGCCGTTCACGGTAGGGAACCCCAGATAAATGTCCAGTCAGCCGCCCGCAAGGCTGGTTGGATGCGCTTTTTTTCCGCCATCGCCAACTCGCATCGAGGCTACCGAAAAATGACCCACCCACTCCGGATGTCCAAGCTTACCCTTGGTCTCGTGGCTGCACTTGCTGCCGCTCCCGCCTTCGCCCAGAGCACCTCCGCCGGTGTCGGCGGCCAGGTCGTGTCCGCTGCAGGCCAGCCTGTGGCCGGTGCTGAAGTCACCATCACCCACACCGAGTCGGGCACCGTTTCGCGTGCCACCACCGATGCGTCGGGTCGTTACAACGCGCGCGGTCTGCGCGTGGGCGGTCCGTACACCATCACCATCAACAAGCCGGGGGAAGGCACCAAGACCGAAGAAGGTGTCTTCCTGAACCTGAACCAGGTCAACACCGTCAACGCCAACCTGGCTGGCGATGTGGCTGCCACCAACCTGGACGCCGTCAATGTCGTCGCCACCGGTGGCGGCCTGGACATCTTCAGCGCCACCAAGATGGGTACCGGCACCAACGTCACCCGCGAAACGATGGACGCGCTGCCGTCGGCCAACCGCAACATCCAGGACTACGTCCGTCTGGACCCGCGCATCTCGCAGGTCAGCAAGGCTGACGGCGCGATCTCGGCCGGTGGCCAGAACACCCGTTACAACGCCATCCGCATCGACGGCATCAGCGCCTCCGATCCGTTCGGCCTGGGCTCCAACAACCTGCCGACCGAGCGTCAGCCGGTGTCGATGGACGCCATCCAGGAAATCAACATCGACCTGGCCAACTACGACACGACCATCGCTGGCGGCACCGGTGCGGTGATCAATGCCGTGACCAAGTCGGGTACCAATGAATTCCACGGCACCGTTTACGGTTCCTACCGCGACAAGGACATGGTCCGCTCGCGCCTGGAAGGTGACACCCAGGACTTCAACGGCTTCGAAGACGAGAAGACCTACGGCATGACCTTCGGCGGCCCGATCGTCAAGGACAAGCTGTTCTTCTTCACCAACTATGAAAAGTACGAGCGTTCGGCCGCCGGCATCAGCCTGAGCGACACCCCGATCGGCCGTGGCACCATCACCCAGCAGCAGATCACCGATGTCCAGAACTATCTGGGCAATCTGGGCTATGACCCGGGCACCCTGTCGGCGCCGAACAGCAAGACCGAGATCGAAGAGTACGCGGTCAAGCTGGACTGGAACATCAACGAGAACCACCGTGCGGCCCTGCGCTACAACAAGATGGAGCAGAACGTCGTTCGCTTCCCGCAGGTCAGCAGCAGCGCCATCTCGCTGAGCAACTTCTGGTACCAGCAGCCGACCGAATACGAAACCTGGATGGGCGAACTGTTCAGCGACTGGTCGGACAACTTCTCGACCGAATTCAAGGTCTCGCACAAGGATTACTCGGCCAACCGCGTTCCGCTGGTCGACATGCCGCAGATCCGTATCCGTTCGGGCAATGACTCGCTGTACGTGGGTACCGAGCAGAACACCCACGTCAACATTGTCGAGTCGAAGGAACTGAGCGCGTTCGGTGCCGGTACCTGGTATGTCGGCGACCACACCGTCAAGTTCGGCTTCGATTACTCGAAGAACGACCTGATGAACTTCTACGGCCGCAACCTCAACGGCGTGTACGAATTCAACAGCGTCAACGATTTCCTGGCCGGCAACGCCTCGCGCTACCAGCTGCGTACCCCGCGTGCCGATGGCACCCGCGCTGACATCCCGGCTGACTTCACCCTGAAGAACACCGGCGTGTTCGTGCAGGATACCTGGGCGATCAACTACAACCTGAGCCTGATGTTCGGCGTCCGCGTCGACATGCCTGACTTCAGCAGCCAGCGCCTGTACAACCCGCGCATCGAACAGCTGTACGGCTTCAACAACACCAAGCTGGTCGACAAGGAACTGGTGCAGCCGCGTGTCGGCTTCAACTACACCTTCGACAGCGAGCGTCCGACCCAGCTGCGCGGCGGCGTGGGCCTGTTCGGCGGCGCTGCCCCGAACGTGTGGCTGGCAGGTGCCTACCAGAACACCGGCCTGAACTACGTCGAGTACGACGAGCGCAACCCGCCGGTCGGTTCGTTCACCCCGGATGGCAACAATCCGTACATCCCGGCCGGTGGCCCGGCTTCGGCCCGTCAGAACGTGGACATCATCGCGCCGGGCACCCGCCTGCCGTCGGTGTGGAAGGCCAACCTGGCGTTCGACCACGAGCTGCCGTGGTACGGCATCGTGGCTTCGGCCGAACTGCTGCTGACCAAGGTCAAGGACGGCATCTACTTCGACCGCCTGGACGTCGGCACGCAGACCGCGGTCGGCCCGGATGGCCGTGCGATCTACTGGAACGCTGCGGGCCGCAACCCGAACAACGGCCGCATGCAGAACGGTACCAACTTCGGCATCACCACCGGCACCAGCGGTGCAGTTGATCGTGCCAACCGCCCGAGCGACATGGGCGATGTGCTGGTCCTGCGCAACACCGACAAGGGTCGTGGTAGCCAGGCTACCTTCTCGCTGGCCAAGCCGCTGACCGAGAACTGGGGCTGGTCGCTGGGTTACACCTACACCCAGTCCAAGGAAGTCAGCCCGCTGTCCAGCTCGCAGAACACCTCGAACTGGAACAACACGCTGATCTTCAACGCCAACGAGAATGTTGATTACAACTCTCGCTACGCGATCAAGGACCGCATCACCGGCACCCTGGAGTGGAAGCACAACTTCTTCGGTGACAACGCCACCCGCGTCGGCCTGTTCTACGAAGGTCGCTCGGGCCGTCCGTACAGCTACATCTTCTACAACGATGCCAACGGCGACGGTGCAGCCACCAACGACCTGTTCTACGTGCCCAGCGGCCCGGGTGACGTGCTGTTCGGCAGCGTGGTCGGCGGTCGCTTCGTGCAGGATGCGGCCATGGAGAAGAGCTTCTTCGACTGGCTGGCAAAGACCCCGGAACTCGACGCCTATCGTGGCAGCGTGGTCCCGGCGAACGAGCACCGCGCCAAGTGGATCAACTCCTTCGACGTCCGCATCAGCCAGGAATTCCCGGGCTTCATGAAGGAGCACAAGGGTGAGATCGCGCTGGACATCATGAATGTCGGCAACCTGATCAACAAGAAGTGGGGCCTGATCGACGACTACGGCTTCTACTCGACCCGCCGCGTTGCCAACTACGGCGGTATCGATCCGGCCACCGGCAAGTACGTGTACTCGTTCACCGGTGCTACGGACAACCCGCAGATCCAGGAAAACAACAACGACAAGGGCAACACCGGCGTGTCGCGCTGGTCGATGCAGCTGACCCTGAAGTACAAGTTCTGATCCGTCAGCACTTGAAGCGGTAAAAGGAAACGGCCGGGGAAACCCGGCCGTTTTCCGTTCAGGCGAAAGTCCTTGCGGTGGTGCAGGCAGGGGCGTAGCATCCGCTCTCGTGCGCGGCGCAATACGCCGCCTGGCGGTCCCGGAAAGGCGAACGCGGGCAGCACATATCCAACGGTCGGGTTTCCCGGCCGTTTTGCTTTTTAAGGGGGCGGCAGTACAGTCGGAAACCTTGAAGGAAGCGAAAAGTTGGATATGACGACGAACGAAAAAGCAGCCCGCGCGCTGCCGGTGCAGGATGCGCGGATCTACCCGCGCGGTGGGCTGGATGTGCTGTCGCGGGCCGAGGTCGCGCGCCTGCGCGATGCCTCCGGTGGTGGCATGCACGAACTGCTGCGCCGCTGTGCGCTGGCGGTGCTGACCAGTGGCAGTGCTTCGGATGATCCGCGCGCGGCGCGTGATCTCTACCCTGATTTCGACATCCAGGTGGCGCAGCAGGATCGCGGCGTGCGCATCGACCTGGTCAATGCCCCGGCGATGGCCTTCGTCGATGGCGAGATCATCCGCGGCGTGGCCGAACTGCTGTTCGCCGTGGTCCGCGACCTGGCCTACATGGCCATCGAGATGGGCCCGGCCTACGCGGCCGAGCTGGAATCCTCGGAAGGCATCACCAACGCGGTGTTCGGCCTGCTGCGCAACGCGCGCATCCTCAACCCGGGCGATCCGAACCTGGTGGTCTGCTGGGGCGGCCACTCGATCGGCCGCGACGAGTACCTGTACACCAAGCAGGTCGGTTACGAGCTGGGCCTGCGTGGCCTGGACATCTGCACCGGCTGCGGCCCGGGCGCCATGAAGGGCCCGATGAAGGGCGCCACCATCGCCCATGCCAAGCAGCGCAAGACGGTCACCCGCTACATCGGCCTGACCGAGCCGGGCATCATCGCGGCAGAGTCGCCAAACCCGATCGTCAACCACCTGGTCATCATGCCGGACATCGAGAAGCGCCTTGAGGCCTTCGTCCGCATCGGCCACGGCATCATCGTGTTCGCCGGTGGCGTCGGCACCGCCGAAGAGATCCTGTACCTGCTCGGCATCCTGCTGCGCGAGGAAAACAAGGACCTGCCGTTCCCGCTGATCCTGACCGGCCCGACCGTGGCTGCGCCGTACTTCGAGCAGATCGACCGGTTCATCCGCCTGACCCTGGGCGACGCGGCGGCCGAGCGCTACGAGATCATCATCGGTGACCCGGTGGCGGTCGCCCGCAAGATGGCCAGCGGCATCAAGCAGGTGCGCGAGCACCGCCTGGCGCAGAAGGATTCGTTCTTCTTCAACTGGTCCATTGAAATTCCGTGGGAGTACCAGCAGCCGTTCGTGCCGACCCACGAGGCGATGGCCGCGCTGGACCTGCACCATGGCCGCGCGCCGCATGCGCTGGCCGCCGATCTGCGCCGGGCGTTCTCCGGCATCGTGGCCGGCAACGTGAAGGAAGACGGCATGCGCCGCATCGAGGAGTTCGGGCCGTTCCAGATCCATGGCGACGCGGACATGATGCAGGCGCTGGACGCGCTGCTGCGCGCCTTCGTCGAGCAGCGCCGGATGAAGATCTCCGGCGAGTACCAGCCCTGCTACCAGGTGCTGGCCTGACCGGTCGGGGCGGCCCGCCACGCCGCCCCGGGAGGGGCCCCCTCCGGGGCTCCGGCCCTTCTCAAGGGCCTCCGGAAGGGCGCGGCGTGTCAACGCTTTGACGCCCGTCGCCCCGTTCTGACCGTTCATCCTGCCGCCGCTTGCCGGCGGCAGCCGGGTGCGCCATCGTGGCCACCAACACGCTGGGGAGCGTTCCATGTCACTACGCCGGTCCAAGGGCTTCACGCTGGTCGAGTTGATGGTCACGGTTGCCGTGGTCGCCATCCTGGGCACCATGGCGCTGCCAAGCTTCCAGAGCACGCTCCGCTCCAACCGCATTGCCTCGGCGGGCAACGAGGTTACCGGCCTGCTGTCGCTTGCGCGCAGCGAGGGTGTCCGCAACAAGCGGGGGGGCGGGGTCTGCGGCAGCTCCGACGGTTCCAGCTGCGATGGCACCTGGAGCGCAGGCATGCTTGCCTGGTCCGACGTGAACGGCAATGGCACCCTCGACTCCGGCGAGACCGTCCTGCGCTTCGTCGCGATCTCCTCCGATTCGGTCACCGTCAGCGGTCCCGCCGCCGAGATCGCCTTCGACAACCGCGGCCGCCTCGTCGCCGCCCCCAGCCGGACGGTCACCATGCAGCCCGTCAAATGCGGCAAGGCGGTGCTGCGCCGTACCCTGACCGTCAATGCGGCGGGCCAGATCAATTCCACCAAGGCCGCCTGCCAATGAGCCGTCGTCTCCCTTCCTTCCCGCGGCGCCAGGCCGGTTTCAGCCTGCTGGAAGTGCTGATCGCCATCCTGGTGCTGGGCTTCGGGCTGCTGGGCTTCGCCATGCTGCAGACGATGAACGTGCGCTTCGTGCAGAGCTCCAATTACCGTACCGAGGCCACCAACCTCGCGTACGACCTGCTGGACCAGATGCGCAGCAACCGGTACCAGTCCGGCTGGTACACCAGCGCGTCGTTCGCGGCAGATTCGGTGAAAACCGCGCAGTGCAGCCGTCCGACCGGTGATGCCGTCACCGTGGCCAAGAACATCGCGCGCTGGCAGTGCCAGGTCGTGCAGGCCCTGGGCGAGGGCGCAAGTGCCACCGTGCTCAACAACAATGGCCGGGTGACCGTGGGTATCAGCTGGGGTGACCAGCGTTGGGATGCAAGCAATCCCGACACCAAGACCACCTTCACCCTGGAGTCGCAACTGTGAGCCGCTCCATTCCCTTCCGGCGCGCGATCGCCGGCATGTCGCTGATCGAAATGATGGTGGCCATGGTCATCGGCCTGGTGCTGATGCTGGGCGTCATCCAGGTCTTCGTGGCCTCGCGCACGGCCTCGATGCTGGCCGAAGGCAATGCGCGCGCGCAGGAAAACGGCCGCTTCGCGCTGGAGTTCCTGCAGCGCGACATCCGCATGGCCGGGCATTTCGGTTGCGTCAACGACCAGGCCCATTTCATCAAGGGAGAGGGCGATCCGCGGGTCAGTACCGGCGCTGCGACGGGCTCGGGCCACCCCCTGGATTTCAGCGTCAGCGTGCAGGGCTATGAAGCGACCTCGACCGGGCCGGGCACCAGCCTGACCCTGGGCGGTGCCTGGAGCGGCGCGGAGAAGCTGCCGGCGTCGATCACCAAGCTCAACCCGCGGGCCGGCAGTGACGTGCTGGTGCTGCGCTATCTTGCGCCGGAAGGCGTGCCGGTCGCCACGCTTGCAACGGGCTCGGACAGCACGGTGGGCTTCGATTCGACCCTGGGGAACCGCTTGACTGAGAATGGCGTCGCCACGCCTCTCCTGTTCGGCGTTGCCGACTGCAGCCATGCGGATGTTTTCAAGGGCACCTATGCTGCCGGCAGCGTCAAGGTGACCGGGCTCGACCTGGGGCGCTACGTAACCCAGCCCAGTGGGCAGACCATGATCTACCGCGCCGAGTCGGTGGTGTATTTCGTTGGCACGTCGGCGACCACCGGCGAGCCGGCGCTGATGCGGGCCCGGGCCGATGGCGGCAATGACTATGCTGCCCCGGAGGAGCTGGTCGAGGGCATCGAGAACCTGCAGGTGCTGTACGGCCTGGACCAGACCACCAACATTTCCAGCGTGACCCCGCCACTGGGCCACATCAGCACCCAGGTCACGGCCACGGGCGTGACGTCCGACGCCGATGCCACAGGTGCGGCGCAGTGGCGCCGGGTCGGGCTGGTGCAGGTGGGCATCCTGGCCCGCAGCCCGCTTTCGACCACCGCCCCGGCCCCGTCAGCGGCGTTGAACTACCCCTCGGCGCTGGGCGTCTCGTTCGCTCCGGCCACCACCCCGGATGGGCGCTACCGGACCACCTACGAATCCACCATCGCCCTGCGCAACCGTCTTTTCGGGAACTGAGCCATGCACGCACGCGCCCCTATGCGCCCAATGCGCCCGATGCCCCGCAGCCAGCGTGGCGCGGTGCTGTACGTCTCGCTGATCATGCTGATCCTTCTGGCCCTGATCGGCATCGCCGGAATGCAGGTGGCGGGCATGCAGGAAAGGATGGCGTCCAACTACTACGCCACCAACGTTGCATTCCAGAATGCCGAAGGCATGACCCGGCGCAGCGAGCAGGCCATCGAAGCCATTGCGAACCGGACGACGGCACCGACCGGCGCGCCGCTGGTGAGCACCGACATCCAGCAGAACTGCGATGTGGCCTTCGATCCGGTTGGCTGGGGGCGCGGCAAGACCACGGCGACGCATGAATCGGTGAATGTCCGCCGTATTGATGCCTGCATCATCGGTGGCGGCTCGCTGGCCATGGGTGATCCGCTTGACCCTGTCACGCCCGTCTACCAGATCACCACCTTCGCCAACGACGCCGTGACGGACCCCACGTCCACCGCGGCGATCGATACCGTCTTCAAGCTCTGAGGCCCGCCGGCATGTCCCGACGCACTTCCAGGTTCATCGCTGCAGCCGCAACGGCCGTCCTCGCGGTTGGTGGCTATTTCGTCTACAACATTTTCGCCGCCCAGGGACAGGGCGCGCTGGCGCAGGCGCCGCTGAACAATACCGCGTCGGTGCAGCCGGCCTTCATCATGGCGGTGGACGACTCGAACTCGATGACGTTCGAGCGCATCTTCCGTGGCGGCGACGGGCGCATGCAGTGGACCGGCAGCAGTTTCTTCAGCTCTGCGGGCCAGTTCTACAACGTGGGTGAAGGCTGCGCCAATGCCTCCACCGATTGTTTCGTCTACCTGTTCCCGCATTCGGGCTTCAACAGCTCCTACTCGCCGGGTCGCGCCATCCCGCCGCTGGATGTGTTCGGCTTCGCACGTTCGCCGACCTACAACGCCGGCTACTTCAATCCGGCGGTCACCTATGATCCCTGGCGCCTGCCGACCACCGACACCTCCACCACCAACCTGTGGGCGCCTGCCAGCACCACGGCGGCGCGTGCCGATCCGCGCAGCAGCACGTATGGCACTTCGTTCAGCACTGCCTACAACGTGACCTACAACCTGGAAGCGGCCAATGGCCGCGCGGTCAACACCGAAACATTCGGCTTCCTGAAGGGCATGGTCATCCCCAAGGGGACGTTCTATGCAACTTCGTCCGAGGTGTGCAACACCACCCGCCGCGTGGGTCGCGTGGATGTCTCCAACAACGACGGCCTGTTCTCGACCCTCGGTCTGTTCGTGGAGATGCCGGCCAACTTCACCATCCAGGCGGACTGCCAGGTTGCCATCCGCTACTTCCCGGCCACCTTCTACCTCCCCTCCGCCAGTCCGGCTCCGGCCGGCTACAAGACCGCGGACACCAACCGGCCGGTGATCGCCAACGCCTGTGGCCCCGGCTGCGACATGCGCCGGTATGAAATCCGCTCGAGCAACTACGACAGCGGTTACGCCGACGCGATCCGCAACTACGCCAACTGGTTCCAGTACCACCGCAACCGCATCCTGGCGATGGTCGGTTCCTCCTCGCACGCCATGGGCGGGGTGGAGAACATGCGCGTCGGTTACTTCACCATCAACAACCGCACCGACGTGACGATGTACGACGTCGCCACCGAGCGTGCGTCGTTGTTCACCCAGATCTACGGCCTCAAGCCGAACGGTGGTACGCCCAACCGACAGGCTGTCGCGTACCTCGGTGAGCAGTTCAAGCGTACGGGCACGGGTGCGCCGGTGCTGCGTGCATGCCAGAAGAACGGCGGCATGCTGTTCACCGATGGCTATACCAATGTCGGCAATTCGGCCGATGGCTACGGCAATGCCGACTCGACAGGCAGCACGCTGCTGCCGACGCTGCCGTTCGCTGACCAGTACAGCGGCACCATTGCCGACATCGCGGCCAGCTACTACGCCGGAAGCAATACCCCGCTGCGTCAGGATACGGGCTTCGCCCAGGGGCTGGTGCCGGTTCCGGACCAGTGCGCGACGCTCAATAAGAGCACCCCGGACTGGAAGCGTCTCGACTGCCAGAAAGACCTGCACATGAATTTCTACGGCGTGACGCTGGGCGCCGAGGGCCTGATCTACGACGTCAATACCGCCGCCACCGACGATCCCTATGCCAATCCGCCGAACTGGAATGCCAATGGTGATCCGCTGCAGGGCGACGACGGCCGCGTCATCGATGAGCTGTGGCACGCTGCCGTCAACACCCGTGGCGAGTTCATCAATGCCAAGACCCCCAATGACGTGACGCTGGCCATGCGGCGCGTGCTGGAAGCGGTGAGTGCGGGTGGCTCGCCTTCGGGCACCTTCGCACTGACCGGCGCACGCATCGGTACCGGCTCGCTGACGGTGTCTCCGCACTACGACGTGAAGAACAACGGTACCGACTGGTCCAGCAAGCTGACGGCGAGCAGGGTGACGGTGGATGCCGCCCGCAGCGCGGTCTTCACCCCGATCTGGGAAGCCAGCACGCAGCTGCCTGCCGCGACGGCGCGCAACGTCTACTTCGACGACGCCGGCACGGTGAAGAAGTTTGGTGGCACGACCATTTCCCTGGCGGGGCTGTGCGGCCTTTCCAATACCCTCTACCCGCAGCAGTCGCTGTGCACCGAGTCGCGCCTGACGGGGCTCGGCGCCACGGCCGACAGTGCAGCCAAGTACCTCCTGGGTGAAACCTCGGGTGAGGTCCGCAACGGCGGCAAGCTGCGCGACCGCACGACGACCCTGGGCGACATCATCAATTCCACGCCCGTCATCAGTTCGCCGATCGACGATTTCGGCTACCGCGCTCTCGGTGAGCCCTACAACACCAGCTATACCGCGTACCTGAATTCCAAGCGGACCGACAAGCGGTACATGGTCTATGCAGGCGCCAACGACGGCATGCTGCACGCCTTCGACGGCGGCATGAACGGTGCGGGCACGGTCGGCGGCAACGGCGGGCGCGAGACTTTCGCCTACATCCCGGCAACGTCGTACCAGCACATGGGCAACCTGCTGCTTCCGTACGATCCGCGGGACAACGCGCAGACCTTCGTCCACAAGTATTTCGTCGATGGTCCGCTGGCCGTCGGTGATACGTACTACAGCAGCGCATGGCACACCACCCTGGTAGGTACCACCGGTGCGGGTGGTCGTGGCGTGTTCGCACTCGATGTGACCTCGCCCGACAGCTTCACCGCCACCAACCGCCTGTGGGAGATCAACGACTTCAGCAGCGATGACACCGTCAAGGCGAACATCGGTTACGTCCTGGGCAAGCCGGTGATCGTGCCGGTTCGCACATCCGCTGGCGCAGTCAGCTGGAAGGCAGTCTTCGGCAACGGTTACTCGAGCTCCAGCGGCAAGGCGGTGCTGTTCGTGGTCGACATCGGCACTGGCAGCGTGCGCATGATCGAGGCGGTCGAGGCGGCCAGCAATCCGGTCATCACCGGCCGCAATGGCCTGGGCAACATCGTCGTGGTCGACCGGTTCAACAACGGAACGCTCGACGCCCAGGGCAAGCCGCTGCCCGTCCGCGATGGGTTCGCCGATACGGTCTATGCCGCCGACCTGAAGGGTGCGGTGTGGAAATTCGACCTCACCTCGACGGCGACGTCGGTTACCGTGCCGGCATTCACCACCGGGACCTACGTTGAATCCGGTTCCACCTATCGGCAGCCGATCACCGGTGGCCTGCAGGTCTCATCCGGCGAGAACGGCGGCGTGCTGGTGATGCTCGGTACCGGCAGCTTCTCGTTCTACGACGACACCACGCCGGCATCCAACTCCCAGGTGCAGAGCCTGTACGGGTTCAACGACACATCCAGTGGCGTGATCACCACGACGTTGACCCGCACCTCGCTTGCGCCGTTCACGGTCAGCACCATCACCGCCTCCGATGGCACCGTGTCGCGGACGCTCACGGCGGGTAACCGTCCCACGACCGTGCGTGGCTGGTCCATCGACCTGCCGGCCGGCGAGCGGTTCGTCGGCTACCCGGAACTGGCATCGGGCATCCTGTTCATGCCCACCTACGCGCCCCTGACGCAGGCCACGGGCTGCAGCACCTCCGGCACCAACTGGCTGTTCGGCCTGAACCCGCGTACCGGTGTGGGCGCGCTGGCCGGCGTGCGCTATGGCGCGATCTCGGGCAAGGCGATGGCGGCCAGTACCGCCGGCATTCCGCTGGATACGGGTGGTACCGCGCCGGTGAAGGATGTTGGCGTCTCGGTTGTGCCGCGCCTGCAGTCACCGATCAATCCCAACGATGGCACCGCTGCGCCTGCGGTACCTGGCACGGCGGGCTGCTGGATGGTCGTGAACGTGGCTGGCGCTGCGCCGATGTACATTCCCTATCCCTGCGGTCGCCAATCCTGGCGGCAGATCCAGTAACGGAGAGTCCTGATGTCTTCAAGCCTGACGCAGGTGATCGCCCGCGCACGCGCCCCGCACCTGCGGTCACGTGGCTTCACCCTGATCGAGCTGATGGTCGTCCTCGTGGTGGTCGCCATCCTGGCCGCGGTGGCGTTCCCGTCCTATACCGAGCAGGTGCGGAAGTCACGCCGGGCGCAGGCCAAGGCCGACCTCGTGGAGTACGCACAGATGGCCGAGCGCTCGCATACGGTGAACAACACCTACACCGCGTTCCGTTTCAGCAACACCACGACCAGCACCCAGTCGCCGCGCGAAGGCGGCACGGCGTACTACACGGTCACGATCAGTGGCACCTCGCAAAGTGCGTTCACCCTGACGGCCACGCCGCAGGGCACCCAGGCGAAGGACAAGTGCGGCACCCTGACAGTCAACCAGGCCAACGTGAAGACGCCCATCGCCAGCAAGGTGGCCGGCTGCTGGTGAAATGAAGGTGTTGCATCCCCTGCGTTGACCGTCTAGAATGCGCCTCCCCGCCCGAATAGCTCAGCCGGTTAGAGCACTTGACTGTTAATCAGGGGGTCGTTGGTTCGAGTCCAACTTCGGGCGCCAGATTCGAAAAAGCCGCGAGAAATCGCGGCTTTTTTCGTTGCCGGCCGGCCGCGGGTTCAGCACTCCGCAGGTGATCCGGCGCGCTCGCTGCGCACCCGGCCGGTGACGTTGACGACCACGCGGCTGTGCTCACGCCCGTCCACGCACAGCACCAGGGACTGGTTGGTTCCCGCGTTGCGCCCGTCCGGAAGAAACTGCACGTGCGGACGGTACTGGCTGGATTGGACGTGGACGCGATCCGGCTGCCGCTCGCGGACATGTACCACCTTGCCCGGCGCGGCCGAAGCCCACGGGGCATCCTCCGTGCGTACCAGCCAGCCATGGCTCCACTGCGGGTTGCAGGTCATGCCATCCAGCGAGCCGCAGACCGTCACCCGCCTGCGCTGGGTGATGGCCGTGCTGCGCGCAAGCGCCAGGCTGGCGGTGAGTTCGGCGCGCAGGGTATCGGCGCGCAGCCGCGCCGCAAGGCGCTGCCACGGGCCCCAGACGACAGCGAGCAGGACCGCGAGCAGCAGCACCACCAGCAGCAGTTCCAACAGCTGGAAACCGGACGCAGGGCGGGGCGGGCGATGCAGGGAGCGGCAGGGCTTCATTGCTTCAGCCTGAACCTCAGCCTGCCATGCCTGCCATCGGCATCGCGCGCAGTGCGGGGCAGGGGGTTTCCTCAACCGGCCGTCACCAAACCGGCCGCTATAATCATCATTCCCGGGACCTGGCAATACCATGAGCGACAGTTTTCAACTCGTCTCGCCGTATTCACCGGCGGGCGACCAGCCCAACGCCATCGCGAAGCTGACCGATAATTTTGAAGCGGGCATCGCCAAGCAGACGCTGCTGGGCGTGACCGGTTCGGGCAAGACCTACACCATCGCCAACGTCATCCAGAACGTGCAGAAGCCGACGCTGATCATGGCACCGAACAAGACGCTGGCGGCGCAGCTGTACGGTGAGTTCAAGGCGTTCTTCCCGCACAACGCGGTGGAGTACTTCGTCAGCTATTACGACTACTACCAGCCCGAAGCCTACGTGCCGTCGTCGGACACCTTCATCGAGAAGGACAGTTCGATCAACGAGCACATCGAGCAGATGCGCCTGGCGGCGACCAAGACGCTGCTGTCGCGTCCGGACGCGATCGTGGTGGCCACCGTGTCGGCCATCTACGGCCTGGGCGCGCCGGAGGACTACCTGTCGCTGCGCCTGATCCTGTCCAAGGGCGAGCGCATCGAGCAGCGCGACCTGATCAACCACCTGACCCAGCTGCAGTACACGCGCAACGAGTACGAGCTGCAGCGCGGTACGTTCCGCGTGCGTGGCGAGGTGATCGACGTGTTCCCGGCCGAATCGGACAGCGAAGCCCTGCGCATCGAACTGTTCGATGGCGAGGTCGAGAAGATCACCATGTTCGATCCGCTCACCGGCGAGACGATCCGCAACATGCAGCGCTTCACCGTCTACCCGAAGACCCACTACGCCACCACGCGCGAGCGTGTGCTGGCCGCGGTGGAGACCATCAAGGTGGAGCTGAAGGAGCGCCTGGAACAGCTGTACGCGGAAAACAAGCTGGTCGAGGCGCAGCGGCTGGCCCAGCGCACCCAGTTCGACATCGAGATGATGGCCGAGGTTGGCTTCTGCAACGGCATCGAGAACTACTCGCGGCACCTGACCGGCAAGAACGCCGGCGAACCACCACCGACCCTGTTCGATTACCTGCCACCGGACGCGCTGCTGGTCATCGACGAATCGCACGTGACCATTCCGCAGATCGGCGCGATGTTCAAGGGCGACCGCTCGCGCAAGGAGACCCTGGTCGAGTTCGGTTTCCGCTTGCCGTCGGCGCTGGACAATCGTCCGCTGCGCTTCGAGGAGTGGGAAGCGCGCTGCCCGCGTGCGATCTACGTGTCTGCAACGCCTGGGCCGTACGAGTACCGGGAGGCCGGTGAGGAGATCACCGAACTGGTGGTGCGCCCGACTGGCCTGATCGACCCGGTGGTCGAGATCCGCCCGGTCGGTACGCAGGTTGATGACCTGATGAGCGAGGCCAACGAGCGCATCAAGGCCGGCGACCGCGTGCTGGTCACCACGCTGACCAAGCGCATGGCCGAAAACCTGACCGAGTACCTCACCGAACATGGCATCCGCGTGCGCTACCTGCACTCGGACGTGGATACGGTCGAGCGCGTGGAGATCATCCGCGACCTGCGCCTGGGCAAGTTCGACGTGCTGGTGGGCATCAACCTGCTGCGCGAGGGCCTGGACATGCCCGAGGTCTCGCTGGTGGCGATCCTGGATGCGGACAAGGAGGGCTTCCTGCGCTCCACCGGCTCGCTGATCCAGACCATTGGTCGCGCTGCGCGAAATGTGCGCGGCAAGGCCATCCTGTACGCGGACAAGATCACCCGCTCGATGCAGGCAGCGATCGACGAGACCGACCGCCGCCGTGCCAAGCAGGTGGAGTACAACGAGGAGCACGGCATCGTGCCGCGCTCGGTGGCCCGGCCGATCGTGGACGTGCTGGAAGGCGCGCGTTCGGACGCGGCCGAGAAGGAGTCCCGCAAGGGCAAGGGCAAGGGCAGGGCGGTGGCCGAGGATGCGGCCGATTACCGGTCGATGTCGCCGGCCCAGCTGGCCACCCGGCTCAAGGCGCTGGAGCAGCAGATGTACCAGCACGCCAAGGACCTGGAGTTCGAAGATGCCGCCCGCGTGCGTGACCAGATCCGGCAGCTGAAGGAGGCCAGCCTCGGCTGAACACGGCAGCGCAGCAATCTTCACAAAAGTGTTGCGCTTGCCCGTCGTCATCCGTAATATACGCGGCCTGCACCGACGCAATCGCGGAAATGCAGAAGCAAAACGGGCGGTTAGCTCAGCGGTAGAGCACTACCTTGACATGGTAGGGGTCACAGGTTCGAACCCTGTACCGCCCACCACGAAGTCCCTTCCAGAGGGGCTGTCGTGACCTGAAAAGCCCGGCCCTGGCGCCGGGTTTTTACGTAGCAAGGCCAGCCTTCGGGCGGCAGGAACAAGATGGGCGGTTAGCTCAGCGGTAGAGCACTACCTTGACATGGTAGGGGTCACAGGTTCGAACCCTGTACCGCCCACCACCTGGCTCCCGGCATTACCGGTGAAGCGGTGGAAACAGGAAAGCCGGCCCGATGGGTCGGCTTTTTTGTTGCATGGCGTCCGCTCCTCAGAACTGGATCATGCTGCACATCCGCACCGGTCGTTCGCTGCGCACCAGGCCCTTGTCCGCACGGCACTGGCGCACGCGCTCCTCGGCCTTGCTGCGGCAGTCCGGGCACAGCGCGGCCAGCGCGCTGTCCTTGCCCTGCGCGGTCGTGCAGACGCGCTCGACGTGGGCGACGCGTGCCTCGCTCGCGCGCTCCGGCGAAACGGTCTCGCCCATGGCATTGACGAAGCGATAGTCCGCGAACGGCTGCGGCAGCGCGCATTCCTGGCGGGTGTTTCCCACATATGCGGCCTCCAGCTGCCGACGCAGCTGCGCACCCTGCCGATCACAATCGGCCGCCAGGGAACGCGATGCGGCAGGCGACAGCTGGGGGTGCACGTAGACCGGGCGGGTGCGGATCTCGCTGCCGAACGGGCAGCAGGCCGCAAGCAGCACGACGGCGACCAGCAGCATCAGGTGGGCAACGGTCCGGGTGTTCATGGCGCATCCTTTCGACAGGGCACCATGCTGTCACCGGGCGTGCCGCTCAGGATGAATCGCGGCTGGCGATCAGTGTGCGGCCGGTGTGCCGACACTGAAGCGATGACGCAGCTGCCAGTGGCCCTCGACCTGGTGCGCGATGCCCAATGCGTGAAACCTTCCACCTTCGGCGCGTTCCCAGCGCAGCACGCTGTCCTGGCGCAGGCGCAGCTGCAGGCAGAGGTCGTCCTTGCTGGCCGGGGCCAGTCCGGTGGCAGGCGCCTGGCCGGCCTCCACGCCGCCGGTGCCGACGCTGGACAGGACCGCGTGCAACAGCAGCAGGGCAAGCATCGGCATGGCGCGGTGCTCCGGACAGGGGAGCCCAGCGTGTCACCGGGGCAGGCGGACCGGAACCGGCATGCGACGAAGCCGGGAAATGCGCGTGCCAAGGGCTGGCAGCGCGGATGAATCCGGGCGCTGGCGGCCTGATCCGCGCGGGAGGGGCCTTGCGGCGTGGGTGGGTCGTGCCGCGACGCTCAGGCCGCGGCGTATACCTGGCGCAGGTTGCGCAGCGTCGACTGGCGATGGGCCGTGGCGCAGGGCTCGTCCATCTCCAGTTCCTGCAGCCGCAGGCCGACCAGGGTCATCGACAGCGCATAACCGCGGGCGGCGTCGGCCACGCGCGACAGGCCAAGGGCGTGGCGCACCAGTGCGTCGATGTGCGCCTGGTCCGGCATCAGGCCGAGATAGGCGCGCTCGGCACTGTCCAGGTCAGGTGCCCGCAGGATCGCGTGCGCATCGGTGGGGAAGGAAACGGAGGCCATGGGGGTGTCCTTGTCCGTTGCAGCGCGCTCGATCAGAACGAGCGCATCAGGGAGATGAAAGCGGAGTTCTGCGCGCCGCGGCGGGCCATCGGGCTGTCCTTGACCGCATCGCCGAACCACTGGCTGGCGACCACGCCGGTGGCACGCCATTTCGTGCCCAGCGGTGTGCTCACCGCGATCTGCAGGCCTGGCGACGTGGCGCTGCCCGGCGCATAGGCGGCCAGGCCCGACCGCAGCGCTTCCTCGTCGCTGATGCCGTAGTAGTAGTCGAGCAGGCGAGCACTGCTGTGCACCACGCCCACGCGCGGCACCCAGGTGAAGCGGCCGGCCTGGATGGGATAGCTGTAGTACAGGCTCGATTCGAGGCCGCCACCGTGGCCGCTGACCTCGCGCTTGACGCTGGCCGACAGTGCGCCCCAGCCGGCGCTGTACTCGGCGCTGACGCCGGCCATCGCCGACATCTGCCGGCTGTGCAGGCGGCGCAGCTGCGCATCGTTCACGTCATCGGTCTTGAAGCGCAGCGTGTACGGCGTGACCACCGCAGATACGCGCAGGCCCTCGTCCTTGAACAGGTACATGCCCAGCGAACCGGGGCTGGCGTAGAAGCGCTTGCCCTGCCATGCCAGTGCCGGCACCACCAGCGGCTTGTCATCGTAGTGCGCATAGGCACCGGTGGTCGCGCCGAAGGTGATGCCGGCCTGCACGCCCGGTGCCTGTTCCTGGGCCTTGGCCAGCAGCGGCGTGGAGAGAACGACGGTGCACAGCAGGGGGCGCAGCAGGGTACGGGACATCGGGAGCATCGAGGGGCACTTTGCAGGGAACCGCGTTGCATCCTGACGGCACAACATTGTCGGAACATTGCGCCCCGGCAATGTCCGCGCAAAGGCCTCCGAGGTGCCCGCAGGCACTATCATCGGCAGCGTTTCCGGTAGCCGAGCCAACGATGCGCATCCTCCTGGTGGAAGACGATCCCGACCTCTCCCGTGCCCTGCAGTCCGGGCTGGAGCGCCAGGGCGTGGTCGCCGATGTGGTCGGCAGCCTGGCCGAAGCGGCGCTGGCCCTGCGCGAACCCGTGCACCAGCTGCTGCTGCTCGACCGTCAGCTGCCCGACGGCGATGGCGCCGGTTTCGTCGCCACCGCGCGTGCACTGCGGCCGAACCTGGCGGTGATCATGCTGACCGCCAAGGGCACGCTGTCGGACAAGGTCGAAGGACTCGATGTCGGCGCCGACGACTACCTGGTCA
The DNA here is from genome assembly GCF_058787375.1 of Stenotrophomonas sp. FW305-3-2-15-E-LB1. Taxonomy (NCBI): domain Bacteria; kingdom Pseudomonadati; phylum Pseudomonadota; class Gammaproteobacteria; order Lysobacterales; family Lysobacteraceae; genus Stenotrophomonas; species Stenotrophomonas sp. FW305-3-2-15-E-LB1. The sequence goes on along the minus strand of NZ_JBYSZR010000001.1, from coordinate 152,755 downwards.
AGCCGGTGGCGATCGAGGAACTGATGGCGCGGATCCGCGCGGTGTCGCGGCGGCCGTCGGCGATGGTCACCCCTAGCCTGCGGCTGGGAAACTTCGAGTTCGACTTCGAATCGCTGCAGGCGCAGGTGGGCGGCCAGCTGCTGGCCCTGCCGAGGCGGCAGGTGCTGGTGCTGCAGGCGCTGGCGATGCGGCAGGGGCGAACGGTCACCCGCAGCGCGCTGGAGGCGGCGGTGTACGGCTTCGACGATGAGATCCAGTCCAACGCACTGGATGCGCATATCTCCAAGCTGCGCAAGGCGCTGCAGCAGGCGGGTGCGGGCGTGGAGATCCATGTCATCCGTGGCGTCGGCTACCTGCTGGCGGAGACCTGAGATGGCCAGGCAGATCCGTTCGATCACCCTTGGCCTGGCGTGGCGCCTGTTCCTGGCACAGGCATTCACCGTGTTGTTCGCCGTGGTGGCGCTGATCCTGACCTGGGGTGACAAGGAATCCTGGGGCATGGACATGTTCACCGCCGAGGACGTGGCCAAGGCGGTGCACAGCCAGGGCGCGCACCTCGTGCTCGACGAGCCGCGCTGGCAGGCGTTGAACGAGCGCGCCGGTGGCAACCTGTGGTTCGTGGCCGTCGATGACCGTGGCCTCTGGCTGGAGCGCGGCAAGGTGCCTGCGCTGCACGCGCCGCTGCTGGCACGTCTGCCGGCACTGGGTGCCACTGAAGTCGGATCGCTGGTGCCGCCCTATCTGGATGTCGCGCGGGTGATGGTGCGCAACGAGGACGGCCGCCGCATCACTGTGATGGCCGGTGGCGCACCCAAGGGCGGGCTGGTGGATGGCGCGCTGATGGTGCTGCGGCTGATCGGCTTCTGGTTCTTCCTGCCGCTGATCGTGGTCACCCTGCTGGTGATGCCGACGGTCATCCATCGTGCAATGCGCGGTGTGCGCAGGCTGGCGCAGCAGGCCAAGGAGCTGGACATCGGCCAGCCCGGCGCGCGCCTCGACGAACAACTGGTGTCCACCGAGGTCGCGCCGCTGGTGGGGGCCTTCAACGATGCCATCGACAAGGTGCAGCAGGGCTACGCTGCACGCGACAAGTTCCTCGCCGATGCCGCGCATGAACTGCGCGTGCCGATCGCGGTGGTGCAGGCACGGCTGTCGCAGCTGCCGCAGGGCGAACTGAAATCGCAGCTGCTGACCGACGTCGCGCGGCTGGGCAACGTTGCCGAGCATCTGCTCGACCTGCAGCGCCTGGACCGCAACGTCAGCGCGCTGCAGCGGGTGGACCTGGCCCACGTGGTGCGCGAATCGGCGGCCGAGCTGGCGCCGCTGGTGGTCGGCGCGGGGTACGGCTTCGAAGTGGATGCACCGGATGAACCGGTATGGATCCAGGGGGATGGCCTGGCACTGGGCCGGGTGATGGCCAACCTCGTGCACAACGCCATCGTCCACGGTGGCGGCCGCGGCATCATCTGCGTGCGCCTGGACGCGCAGGGCCTGCTGGAGATCAGTGACCAGGGCGCGGGCGTGCCGGTGGGCGACCGCGAGGCAATCTTCGAACCCTTCCATCGCCTGCGCGCTGCCGGCAGTGGCAGTGGCCTGGGCCTGCATCTGGTCAAGGAAATCGTGCAGCACCACGGGGGCACTGTCAGCGTGGCCGAAGCGGTCGGCGGCGGCGCCAGCTTCCGGGTCAACTTCCACCGCGCCACCGTGCGCCGCTGAGGTCGCCCACAGCAACGCGCGGGCTTGCCTGATAGGCAGGCCAGGCGCCGCGCGGCGACGCTGCGCCGATGCGTACCGTTGCCGTGGTTGCACCCCTGCTGGGCCCCGCCTGCGCCGCCGCCCTGGTGCTGGGTGCGCTGGTGTGCGTGCTGTTGCCGGCGCTGCCGCCGCGCTGGCTGTGCATCAGCCTGGTGCTGCTGGCCCTGCCGGGCTGGGCATGGCGGTGGCGCGGACGGGTGCTGGCCGCGGCCGTATTCGGCCTGGCCTGGGCCAGCTGCCACGGGCACGTGGCCCTGCAACAGCAGGTGCCTGCCTCGGCAACGGCGCAGGATGTCCTGGTGCGTGGCCGTATCGTCGAGTTGCCGCAGGTGCGCAGCGACCACAGTCGTTTCCTGTTCGATGTGGCCGAGGCCGAAGGGGCGCCAGCGCTGCAGGGGCGGCGCCTGCAGGTCAGCTGGCATGATCCGCGCCGTGCGGGGGCCGTCGATCCGCTGCGCCGCACGCTGCGTGCCGGCGCGCATTGGGAGCTGCCGTTGCGCGTGCGGCCGCCGCGCTCGCGGATCAATCCCGGCGGCTTCGATGGCGAGCGCCACGCGCTGCTGCAGGGCCTGGCCGGCAGCGCCAGCGTGCGTGTGCCTGGAGGCGCGCGCCAGCTGCGTGCCGCGCACGGCCTGGCCGCATGGCGCGAGCGCTGCAGCGCCGCCATTGCCGTGCAGGTGCGCAGTCCCTCGGCGCGATTCGTGCAGGCCCTGGCGCTGGGCGATACCCGTGGCCTGACCGATACCGACTGGGAGCAGCTGCGCGCGCTGGGCCTGACCCATCTGATCGCGATCTCCGGCTTCCATGTCGGTCTGGTTGCTGGTTTTGCTGCCCTGCTGTGCGCGGGCCTGTGGTGGCTGTGCCCGGCACTGGCACGTGCCTGGCCGCGCCCACAGGCCGCCGCCTGCGCCGCCGCATTGGCCGCTGCGGGCTATACGCTGCTGGCGGGCAGCGAGCTGCCCACCGTGCGAACCGCGCTGATGATCGCTGCCGTGGCGCTGGCACGCGCCAGCCGGCGGCCATTGGGCACGGCGCCAGCGCTGTCGTTGGCGGCGGCGGTGATGCTGCTGCCGGCGCCGCTGGCGGTGCTTTCGGCAGGGTTCTGGCTGAGTTTCGGCGGTGTGCTGTGGCTGCTGTGGTGCCTGCCGCAGCGCCCGCCGGCTGGCATCGGCGGCATGCTGCGCGCGGCGCTGGCCGGGCAGGGCGTGGCCAGCGTGGCGTTGCTGCCGCTGGCGGTGGTGCTGTTCGGCGGCACGTCGTGGCTGGGGCCACTGCTGAACCTGCCGGTCATTCCCTGGTGGAGCCTGCTGGTGGTGCCGCTGGCCCTGCTCGGCACCGGCCTGCAGGCGCTGCATGAGGGGGCGGGCGCGTGGCCGTGGCGCGCGGCGGCCTGGTTGTTCGATCTCAGTTGGGGGCTGCTGCAGCCCGTGGCGCAGCACCCGAAGGCGATGTGGTGGCTGCCGCAGGCGCCCGGCTGGGCGCTGCCGGCGGCCCTGGCGGGGGTGTTCTGGTGGCTGCTGCCGCGTGGCGCCGGAGGGGGGCTGGCGGGCGCGCTGCTGTGCCTGCCCCTGTTGTGGCCGGCCGTGCCCGGGCCGCGGCACGGCGAACTGGAGCTGCTGGTGCACGACGTGGGGCAGGGTGCGGCGGTGCTGCTGCGCACAGCCACGCATGCGCTCTGGTACGACGCCGGGCCACCCGCCGGCGAGGGCCAGGATCGCGTCCTGCTGCCGGCCGTGCGCGCACTGGGGCAGGCGCCGCCGGTGCAGCTGCTGCTCAGCCACGATCATCTCGACCACGCCGGCGCTCTGCCGGCCCTGCGCGGCGCACTGCCGGACCTGCAGGTGCTGGCCCCGCCGGGCAGCCCGGTCAAGGGCGCCCGGCCCTGCACCCAGGGCCTGCGCTGGCAGTGGGATGGGGTGGACTTCCAGGTGCTGCACCCGCCGCCCGATGGCAGCGAGCATGACAACGAGGCCAGTTGCGTGTTGCGGGTGGCCAGTGCGCACGGGGTGATCCTGCTGCCCGGTGACATCGGCCGCCGGGCCGAACAGCAGCTGCTGCAGGCCGGACCTGCGGCACTGCGCGCCGATGTGGTGCTGGTGCCGCACCATGGCAGTGGCGGCAGCTCGACGGCGGCCTGGGTGGCGGCGGTGAAGCCCCGGCTGGCGGTGGTTTCGGCCGGCCACCAGAACCGCTTCGGCCACCCGAAACGTGACGTAGTGCTGCGCTGGCAGGCGGTGGGGGCGGAGGTGCTGAACACGGCCGAGTCCGGCGCCATCCGCGCATGGCTTGGCGCACAAGGGCTGCAGGTGCGTGAACAGCGTATCCACGCGGCCCGGTGGTGGGATGCCGCTGGGCGGGCGCGGTCGGCTGCTATCCTATCGCCGATCGAACAAGCGGCCGTTGGGCCGGAGGGTTGAAACGTGTGGGAACTGGTCAAGGCCGGTGGCTGGCCGATGGTGCCGCTGCTGCTGTTGGGCGTACTGGCTTTGGCGATCGTCCTGGAGCGTTTCTGGTCCCTGCGGCGCAATGAGGTGCTGCCGCCTGGCCTCGGCCAGGAAGTGCGCAACTGGGCCGCACGCGGCAAGCTCGACCCGGCGCACCTGCAGACCCTGCGGGCCAATTCGCCGCTGGGCGCGCTGCTGGCCGCCGCACTGGAAGCCCGCAACCGCCCGCGTGACCAGATCCGCGAGCGCATCGAGGACACCGGTCGCCACCTGGTCCACCGCATGGAGCGCTTCCTCAATGCGCTGGGCACCATTGCCTCGGCGGGCCCGCTGCTCGGCCTGCTGGGCACGGTCATCGGCATGATCCAGATGTTCCTGGGCATCCTCGACCACGGCGTGGGCGATGTGAACCAGCTGGCCGGCGGCATCGGCAAGGCTCTGGTGTGTACTGCCACCGGCATGATCGTGGCCATCCCGGCGCTGATGTTCCACCGCTTCTTCAAGGGCCGGATCCATGGCTACGTGGTGGAGATGGAACAGGAAGCCAGCGCATTGCTGGACACGCTGGACGGTCGCCCGGGGGTGATGAACCCGGCACCGGCCCCGCGTGCCGCCGCCCCTGCCACGGCCAAGGCCTGATCGATGCGCATCGGCAACGACCGATCCCAGGATGAGCCGCATATCGATCTGGTTCCGCTGATCGACGTCATCCTGGTGCTGATCATCTTCTTCGTGGTCACAACCACATTCGACGCGCGCTCGACGCTGCAGGTGCAGCTGCCGACCGCCAGCGACCAGCAGACCAGCGAAGCGCCGCGTTCGCTCAGCGTGCTGATCAACGCCGATGGCCGCTACTTCGTCAACGACCAGGAAGTGCTGCGCACCGACGTGGAGTCGGTCAAGCAGACCATCGCGTCGGTGGCCGGCAGCGACCGCCAGCAGACCGTGCTGCTGCGCGCCGACGCGCGCACTCCCTACCAGGCCGTGGTCACCGCGCAGGATGCGCTGGGCCAGCTCGGCTTCCGCCGTATCGCAATCGCAACAGCGCCAGAGGTGCGTCCATGAGTTCCAATCACGCGCCGGTGTGGCCGATCTACAAACGCCTGCTCGGCTACACCCGGGCCTACTGGGTGTTCATGGTGGCCGCCGTCATCGCGATGGTGGTCGAGGCCCTGGCCGGCTACCACTTCACCAAGCTGATGGAGCCGCTGGTCAACGACGGCTTCGTCGACCCGCAGCCGCGCGCCGCGGTGGTGCTGCCGCTGACCATCCTCGGCCTGTTCCTGATGCGCAGCCTGGCCACCTGGGTCAGCGACTACACGCTGGCCAAGACCGGCCGCAGCGTGGTGCGTGACCTGCGCGAACAGGTCCTGGACAAGTACCTGCACCTGCCGTCCTCGCACTTCGATACCGAAGCGACGCCGGTGATGGTCAGCCGCCTGAACTTCGATACCGAGCAGGTCACCCAGGCCAGTGCGGATGCACTGAAGACCATGGTGGCCGACACCCTGACCATCATCGCCATGCTGGTGGTGATGCTGCAGATGAGCGTCAAGGTGACACTGGCCATGCTGCTGGTGGTGCCGCTGATCGGCGCCATCGTGTCCTACGTGGGCAAGCGCTACCGGCGCATCAGCCGCGGTATCCAGGATGGCATGGGTACCATGGCGCAGACCGCCGAGCAGTCGCTGGCCGCCCAGCAGGAAGTGAAGGTGCACGGCACCCAGCAGCACGAGATCAGTCGCTATTCGCGCCTGGCCAACCGCATGCTGGCGCTGAACATGAAGGTCGAGGTGACGCGCGCGGCCGCCTCCAGCGTGGTCCAGTTCCTGGCTGCGCTGGCGCTGGCGGTCATCGTCTGGGTGTCCACCCGCGAAGCGCTGGCCGGCAAGCTCAACGCCGGCCAGTTCATGGGCCTGATGACCTCGATGATGGCCATCATTCCCTCGCTGCGCCGCCTGACCAGCGTGCAGACCTCGATCTCGCGTGGCGTGGCCGCCGCCGAGCGCCTGTTCGGCATCATCGACATGCCGGTCGAGCGCGACGCCGGCCGCACGCCGCTGCAGCGCGCCCGCGGTGAGCTGGCCTTCGAGCACGTCATGCTGCGCTACCGCGCCGACAGTGGCATCGCCCTGGATGACATCAGCTTCGTCGCGAAACCCGGTACGGTCACCGCCATCGTCGGTCGTTCCGGCAGCGGCAAGACCAGCCTGATCCGCCTGGTGCCGCGCTTCTACGAGCCCAGCGGCGGCCTCATCACCCTGGATGGCGTGGCCCTGGACGACTACGCACTGGCTGACCTGCGCCGCCAGGTGGCCATGGTCGGGCAGAAGGTCATGCTGTTCGACGACACCATCGCCGCCAACATCGCCTATGGCATGGAAGCGACCGAGGAGCAGATCCGTGCGGCGGCCGAGGCGGCCAATGCCTGGGAGTTCATCGCACGCATGCCGCAGCAGCTGCAGACCCCGGTGGGCGAGAACGGTGCGCTGCTGTCCGGTGGCCAGCGCCAGCGCCTGGCGATCGCCCGCGCGATCCTGCGCGATGCGCCGATCCTGATCCTGGATGAGGCCACCGCGGCGCTGGACAACGAATCCGAACGCCTGGTGCAGGACGCCCTGCAGCGCCTGATGCCCGAGCGCACCACGCTGGTGATCGCGCACCGCCTGTCCACCATCGAACACGCCGACCAGGTGCTGGTGATGGACCACGGCCGCATCGTCGAGCGTGGCACCCACAAGGAACTGCTGGAGATGGGTGGCCTGTACCAGCACCTGCACAGCATGCAGTTCCGCGAAAGGCAGGACTGATGGCAGGCAAGGGTACGCAGACCCCGCCGTACTGGTACGACGGCAGCCCGGTTCCATTGCCGATGCGGCTGCTGGCGCCGGTCTACGCCGGCGTGGCCGCCCTGCGCCGGCGCCTGTACCGCAGGGGCTGGTTCAAGCGCCATGCGCTGCCGGTGCCGGTCATCGTGGTCGGCAACATCACTGCTGGTGGCACCGGCAAGACGCCGCTGACCATTGCCCTGGTCGAGCGCCTGCGCGCAGCCGGCTGGAAGCCGGGCGTGGCCAGCCGCGGCTACGGCCGCGAAGAGGCGGACAAGGCGCGCTGGGTCGAAGCCGATACGCCGACCGCGCTGGGCGGTGACGAGCCGGTGCTGATCGCGTGGAAGACCGGCGTGCCGGTGCGCGTGGACAGCGACCGCGTGGCCGCCGGCAAGGCGCTGATCGCGGCCGGCTGCGATGTCATCGTCTGCGATGATGGCCTGCAGCACTACCGCCTGCAGCGCGACATCGAGATCGAAGTCATCGATGCGCAGCGTCGCTACGGCAATGGCCGGATGATCCCCGCAGGGCCGCTGCGCGAGCCGGTCAGCCGCGCCGACGAATGTGATTTCCGCGTGGTCAACCTCGGCCAGGCCGATGAAGCCACCGCCGCCCAGGCCTGCGGCTTCGGCCAGTGGCCGATGGCCCTGCACATCGACAGCGCGCAGCCGCTGCCCGGTGGCCGGCCGCGACCGCTGGCGTACTTCGCCGGCCAGCGCGTGCATGCCGTGGCCGGCATCGCCAACCCGCAGCGCTTCTTCGACATGCTGCGCGCGCGCGGCATCGGGGTGGTGCCGCATGCCTTCGCCGACCACCAGGTCTACCAGCCGCAGGACCTGTCCTTCGGCAGCCAGTTGCCGGTACTGATGACCGAAAAGGATGCGGTGAAGTGCCGCGCCTTCGGCAATGACTGGCACTACGCGGTGCCGCTGCGCGCCGAGCTGCCGGCCGCCTTCTGGGTGGCGCTGACCGACCGCCTGGACAAGCTGCGCCCGAACTGAGCGGCCGCGCGGCGCTTGCAATCGCCTGCCGCCGGCCGCATTCCTGCTGTATCGCGCCTGCCGAGTACCGCCCGCATGACTGAATTCGTCGTCGCCATCCCGGCCCGCTATGCCGCCTCGCGGCTGCCGGGCAAACCGCTCCGCCTGCTGGGCGGCGAGCCGCTGGTGCTGCACGTGGCGCGCCGCGCGCTGCTGGCCGGTGCCCGCGAAGTCTGGGTGGCCACCGATGACACGCGCATCGCCGATGCGCTGGATGGCCTGGCCGAGGTGAACGTGGCGATGACCGCGGTCAGCCACGCGTCCGGTACCGACCGCCTGGCCGAGTGCGCGCGCATCGCTGGCTGGTGCGACGAAACGGTGGTGGTCAACCTGCAGGGCGATGAGCCGTTCGCCCCGGCAGCCGGCATCCGTGCGGTGGCGGAGGCGCTGGTCGAAGGCGATGCGCCGATGTCGACCCTGGCCACGACCGTCGAGGATGCCCACACCCTGTTCGACCCGAACGTGGTCAAGCTGGTGCGCAACGTGCGCAACGAGGCGATGTATTTCAGCCGCGCGCCGATCGCCTGGCATCGCGATGGCTTCGCACGCAGCCGCGAGGCCCTGCCGGAAGGGCATCGCTGGCTGCGCCACATCGGCATCTACGGCTATCGCGCCGGCTTCCTGCAGCAGTTCGCGGCGATGCCGCCGGGTCAGCTCGAGCAGGTCGAGGCGCTGGAACAGCTGCGCGTGCTGGAAGCCGGTTTCCCGATCAGCGTGGCGATCTCGCCCGAAGCCTTCCCGCCGGGCATCGATACGCCCGAAGACCTCGCCCGTGCCGAGGCCCTGCTGCAGTCCATGGCTGCGCGATGAACCTGCTGGTGGTCTGCCTGGGCAACATCTGCCGCTCGCCGATGGCCGAGGGCGCGCTGCGTGCCCGCCTGCAGGCCTCGCCGCTGGCCGGCCGGGTGCAGGTCGATTCGGCTGGCACCGGCGACTGGCATGTGGGTGAGCCGCCTGACCGGCGCGCCATCGCCTGCGCGGCCGGCCATGGCGTGGACATCGCCGGCCTGCGGGCGCGCCAGCTGCAGCCCGGGGATTTTGAGCGCTTCGACTGGATCCTGTGTGCGGACGAAACCAACCTGCGCGACGCCGCGCGGCTGGCCACGGCCGCCCAGCGCGGGCGCCTGTCGCTGTACCTGCCATGGTCGGGCGGGCAGGGCGCGCAGGCGATCCCTGATCCGTATACCGGCGGCAAGGACCATTTCGAGCAGGTCTGGGCGATGGTCGACCAGGCGGCGCAGCGTGCCGTGGCACGACTGTTGCATGACGCCGACTCCGGCATAATCAGGCCATGAACGCACAGCCTGTCCAGGACCTGCCCGAGTTTGCCACCTGGCTCAATGCCGCCCCCTGCACCCTGACCGAACTGCGCGGCCGGCCGGTCGCGCTGCTGTTCGTCAATGCCGCATCGGCCTGGAGCATGCAGCGGTTGGCCGAGTTCGGCCAATGGCTGTCACGCAACCCCGGGCGCCTGCAGCCACTGGTCCTGCACGTGCCGCGCTTTGATTTCGAGCGCGACGCCGGCGCGGCCTTGAAGCTGCTGCGCAGGCAGGGCCTGTCGATGCCGGCACTGCTGGATGCCGACTGGGATGGCTGGCGCCGCTTCGGCGTGACGTCCTGGCCGACCGTCATCCTGCTTGACGCGCAGGGCCGCGAGCAGCAGCGCCTGGTTGGCCTGGGCGCGCCGGGTGAGCTGGAGCGTGCCTTGAACGATCTCTGCGAGGGCGCACCGCCGGCGCCGTCGCGGGGCGGCAGCGAACTGCATCCCGAACTGCCTCATCCGCTGCGTTTTCCGGCGGGCCTGGCGGTCAACCGTGATCGCCTGTACATCGCCGACAGTGGCCGCCATCGCATCCTGGAATGCAGCCACGGCGGGCGCGTGCTGCGCCAGTTCGGGCTGGGCACCGCTGATTTCATGGACGGCAACCTGGCCGAAGCCGCGTTCCACCGCCCGCAGGGGCTGGTGCTTGAGCGCGAGTCGCTGTACGTGGCCGACACCGGCAACCACGCGGTGCGGCGGATCAACCTGGCGACCGGCCAGGTCGATACGCTGTGCGGCAATGGCCGCCCCGGCACGCCCGTCGAGGGCCCGGTGGCGCAGCCGCGGCAGGTGGCGCTGGACCATCCGGTCGGCCTGGCCATCGCCGACAACCAGCTGCATATCGCCATGGCTGGCGACAACCGGCTGTGGAGCTTCCACCTGGGCCTGCGCAGCCTGCAATGGCGTGCCGGCAGCGGCGCCATCGACGAGCGCGACGGCAGCGGGCACATGGCCGCCTTCGCCCAGCCGACAGGCCTGGCGGTGGTGCAGCAGGTGCTGTACGTGGCCGATGCGCTGGGATCCTCGATCCGCGCGGTGCAGCTGCGTGGCGATCTCGTGCAGACCCTGGTCGGGCAGGGCACCTGGCGTTTCGGCGCCGAAGACGGCCCGCGCGGGCAGGCCAGCCTGCAGTACCCGCAGGCCATCGCGTTGAGCCCGGACGCACCCGTGCTGTGGATCGCCGACACCGGCAACGGGCGCCTGCGCACCCTGCGCCTGGGCGGCGGCGATCTGGTCACCCAGCCCCTGCCGCGCCGCCTGCATGGCCCGGCGGGCCTGGCGGTGGGCGCCGGTGCGGTGTGGATCGCCGAGACCGACGCGCACGCCGTGCTGCGTTTCGACCCGGACAGCGGCGTGCTCAGCGAAGTGCCGATCAGCGAATGACCGACGTCACCGCCCCGGCCTTCGACGGCAAGGCCTTCGCGGCCCAGTTGAGCACCGCACCCGGCGTCTACCGCATGTATGCGGCTGACGACACCCTGCTGTACGTGGGCAAGGCGCGCGCGCTGCGCAACCGCGTCGGCAGCTACTTCAACGGCAGCCCGAAGAACGCGCGCATCATGTCGATGCTCTCGCAGATCGCGCGCATGGACGTGACCGTCACGCGCTCGGAAGGCGAAGCGCTGCTGCTGGAAAACCAGCTGATCAAATCGCTGTCGCCGCGCTACAACGTGTCCCTGCGCGACGACAAGACCTACCCGCATGTGCTGCTGACCCGCGAGGATTGGCCGCGCATCGCCCTGCACCGCGGCCCGCGCGCCATTCCCGGCCGCTACTTCGGGCCGTACCCGGGCGTTACCGCGGTGCGCGAGACGCTGAACCTGATGCACAAGCTGTTCAAGCTGCGCAGCTGCGAGGACAGCGTGTTCCGCAACCGCTCGCGGCCCTGCCTGCAGTACCAGATCGGCCGCTGCAGCGCGCCCTGCGTGGACCTGGTACCGGCACAGGAATACGCCGAATCGGTGCGCCGCGCCACGCTGTTCCTGGAAGGCAAGAGCGACGAGCTGACCCGCGAGCTGGGCGAGCAGATGCAGGGCGCCAGCGAGGCGCTGGAGTTCGAGCAGGCCGCGCGCCTGCGTGACCTCATCGCTTCGCTGCGCAGCATGCAGACCCGCCAGTACGTGGATGGCCGCGCCGCCGACCTGGACGTGCTGGCGGTTGCCATGCAGGGCACGCAGGCCTGCGTGCTGCTGCTGGCCTTCCGCGATGGACGCAACCTCGGCACCCGCCCGTTCTTCCCGCGTACCAATGGCGAGGACAGCCCGGAAGAGGTGCTGGCCGCGTTCGTGTCGCAGTACTACATCGAATTCGAGCCGCCGCGCGAGATCCTGCTGGACCGGCAGATTCCCGACGCCGACCTGCTGGTGGCCGCACTCTCTGCCTCGGCCGAGCGCAAGGTGCAGCTGAAGTGGAACGTGCGTGGCGAGCGCGCCGGCTACCTGGAGCTGGCCAGCCGCAACGCGCAGCTGACCCTGGCCACAGAACTGAACAGCCGCAACGCGCAGCACGCGCGCAGCGAGGCCCTGCGCGAGATGCTGGGCCTGGCCGAGCCGGTCAAGCGGGTGGAGTGCTTCGATATCAGCCACACCATGGGCGAAGCCACCGTGGCCTCGTGCGTGGTATTCGATGCCGCCGGCCCGGTGCGTGCGCAGTACCGCCGTTTCAACATCAGCGGCATCGAGCCCGGCGATGATTACGCCGCCATGCACCAGGCCATCGACCGCCGTTTCCGCCGTGCGGTGGAAGAGCAGGGCGTGCTGCCCGACGTGCTGCTGATCGACGGTGGCGCCGGCCAGCTGGCCCAGGCACAGGCCGCCCTGGCCGACCTGGGCGTGGAAGGGGTACTGCTGGTGGGCGTGGCCAAGGGCGTGGAGCGCCGTGCCGGCCACGAAGCGCTGGTGATGCCCGATGGCCGCGAGCTGCGCCCGGGCGCGGCCAATCCTGCGCTGCAGTTCATCCAGCAGGTGCGCGACGAAGCGCACCGCTTCGCCATCACCGGCCACCGCGGCCGCCGGCAGAAGGCCCGCATGACCAGCAAGCTGGAAGACATCCCCGGCATCGGCCCGCGCCGGCGTGCCAGCCTGCTCAAGCATTTCGGCGGCCTGGTCGGCCTGAAAGCCGCCGGTGAAGCGGAAATCGCCAAGGTCGAAGGCATCAATGATGCCCTCGCCGCACGCATCTACGCTAACCTGCACGGGTTGGCCACGCCTGACCCGGCCGAGTAGAGAGAGAAGCAAGCCGCATGAAGTTGACCCTGCCCACCTGGCTGACGTTGTTGCGGATCGTGATGATCCCGGTGCTGGTGCTGGTGTTCTACCTGCCCTACACCTGGACCAATTTCGCATCCGCGGCGATCTTCGGCCTGGCCGCCATCACCGACTGGCTCGATGGCTGGATCGCGCGGCGGTACAAGCTGGAATCGGCGTTCGGCGCCTTCCTCGATCCGGTGGCGGACAAGCTGATGGTGGCCGTGGCGCTGTTCCTGATCGTGCAGGGCCACCCGACGCCGTGGATGGCGTTCTGGGCGGCGGTGATCGTTGGCCGCGAAATCGCGGTGTCGGCGCTGCGCGAGTGGATGGCCGAGCTGGGCCAGCGCGCCAAGGTGCGCGTGGCGATGATCGGCAAGGTCAAGACCACCGCGCAGATGGTTGCGCTGCTGTGCCTGCTGTATTCGGTGGCGCCGAACGTGCCGGTCAACGACATCTGGATGGGCCCGCCGGTGTTCCATATCGGCGACTGGACCCTGGCCATCGCCGCGGTGCTGACCCTTTGGTCGGGCCTGCAGTACCTGCATGCCGCCTGGCCGAGCCTGCGCGAAGACGAGCGTGCCGCGCGCGAGCGTTCGCGGCAGAAGAAGCTGGGTAACTGACCTCCGGGGTCGGATCCCTTTCCGCAGGAAAGGGCTCTGACCCGGCGGTTGAAATTCCCCTGAAAAATAGTGCTTGACGCGCTCCCCAGAACAGGTAGAATTTCGCCTCCCAAGCGGGAATAGCTCAGTTGGTAGAGCGCAACCTTGCCAAGGTTGAGGTCGCGAGTTCGAGTCTCGTTTCCCGCTCCAGATTCAAGAAAAACGCTCCCGCAAGGGAGCGTTTTTCGTTGTGTGGTTACGCCGCCCTCAATCCCCGTCCTGTGCCGACGTCCGCGAACGCATGCCGGTGATGCGTGCTTCCTCGCGTGCCACCTGGCGGTCGGCAAACCACTCCTGCACGTCGCCTGCAAAGCTCGCCGGGCGCCCTTTGCCCTGCACGCCTTCGGCAATCGAGGCCAGGCTGGAACGCGCCAGTTCCTCGCGCATGGCCTTCTGTGCATTGATCATCACCGCGTGGATGCCGCACACCCCGCGGTTGGCCCAGCGCGGCGGCGCGCCGTCGAACAGCGCGCAGCGCCCGCGGATCTCCTGGCAATCGAACAGCGCCTTCTGTCCCTCCACCGCATCGACGACATCCAGCACGCTGATGTCTTCAGGCGCGCGCGCCAACTGGTAACCACCGCGGATGCCGCCGGTGGACTCGACGATGCCGGCCTTTTCCAGCTTGGGGAAGATCTTGGCCATGAAGGCCGCCGGCACGCCCTGCAGTTCGGCAAGGTCGCGGCTGCTGGGGCGCTGCTCCAGCGGCGGGACCAGCCAGAGCAGGCAGTGAAGGGCGTACTCGACGCCCGTTCCAATGTGGGCCATGGGAGAGGTCCAGAAAAATATAACGCGGACTATAGAGGCCTGAGTTACCCGCGGCAAGCGCATGAAGCGCCGTCCAGTGCATTGATTTCATTGGCGTTACGCCTGCGCAAGGGGCGTGTGGGGTTGCCCGCTGTCCTGAACGGAGGCCGCCACCGCGCTTGCGCGACATAACGCGGACTCATATGATCCGCGTTATGTGGTGCGCCGGCGCAGCACATCCCCGTACCCCTGCCGCCTGCGCATCGGGCTGCATGACCCCTCGTTTCCCAGAAGGATTTCTTTCCGTGTCCCAACGCATTCTTGTCATCGGCGCTGGCTTTGCCGGCATGTGGAGCGCGCTCGCCGCCGCCCGTCTTCTCGATCAGGCCGCCCGCCGTGATGTTGAGATCGTGCTGGTTGCACCGTCCCCTGAACTGCATGTGCGCCCGCGCCTGTACGAGAAGGGGCCCGAGCGCATGAAGGCGCCGCTGCAGGCGATCTTCGATGCGGTGGGCGTCCGTTACCTTGCCGGCCGCGTCGAGCACATCGACGTGGCCCGCCAGCAGGTGCAGGTGGTGGACGCGGTGGCCGATGCCGCAGTGCAGACGCTGCACTACGACCGCCTGGTGCTTGCTGCCGGCAGCCGCCTGAACTGCCCGCCGATTCCCGGCCTGCAGCAGCATGCGTTCAACGTCGACCAGATCGCCGATGCAGCGCGCCTGCAGGCGCACCTGCAGGGCCTCGGCGAGCGTGCGCAGAGCGCGGCGCGCAACACGGTGGTGATTGCCGGCGCAGGCTTCACCGGCATCGAAACCGCAGCCGAAATGCCGGCGCGCCTGCGCGACGTGCTGGGTGCCGATGCTGCAGTGGACGTCATCATGGTCGAGCGTGCCGATGCGTTGGGTCCCGACCTGGGCGAAGGCCCGCGGCCGGTCATCACCCAGGCCCTGACCGAGCTGGGCGTGTCCTGGCGGCTGGGTTCGGGCGTGGCCAAGGTGGATGCGGATGGCGTGACGCTGGAAAATGGTGAGCGGATCGACGCCGCGACCGTCATCTGGACTGCCGGTGCACGTGCCAGCGCGCTGACCGCGCAGATCCCCGGCCAGCACGACGCTGTGGGTCGCCTGCACGTGGACCGCACCCTGAAGGCAAAGGGCGTCGACGCGGTGTTCGCCACCGGCGACTGCGCGCATGCTGCCACCGACGACGACGGCAACGTCGCGATGATGTCCTGCCAGCACGCGATGAACCTCGGGCGCTCCGCTGGCCACAACGCTGCAGCCGATCTGATTGGTGGTGCGTTGATCCCCTATGCACAGCCCAAGTACGTGACCTGCCTGGATCTGGGCCCGTGGGGTGCCGTCTACACCGAAGGTTGGGACCGCCAGGTGGTGCTGTCCGGTGCTGAAGCCAAGGCGCTCAAGACCCGCATCAACACCGAATGGATCTATCCGCCCACGGGTGAGCGTGCGGAGATCCTGGCGTCGGCCGACCCGCTGCGGATCGTGGTTGCCTGATGTCGCAGTGAGCTGCCGAGTGCAACGCCCGCGCCAACGGGCGTTGCGCTTCCGGTGCGTTGCGCGCCGTGCAGCGCTTCATCCCCACTTCACCGGCACTCCATCGCCCCGCCACGCGCGCAGGCCACGCTGCGTCTTCGTTCCCCTATGGCGATGCTGCGATGCCCCACATGTCCTCCGCCTACGACCACGATGTAGTCATCGTCGGCGCAAGCTTTGCAGGTGCGGCCTGTGCATTGGCCGCAGCGCAGTACGGTCTTCGCGTCTGCGTGCTTGAACGCAAGGCAGACCCCGGCGAGCGCCTGCACACCACCGGCATCGTGGTGAAGGAGGCGATGGAGCAGACCTGGCTGGGCCACATTCCCGAGCACCTGGTGCAGCGCGTCGCGCGCGTGCGCCTGTATGCGCCCAACCTGCGCAGCGTGCAGCTGCAGGCGCCGGGCTACTACTTCCTCACCACTGACACCCCGAACCTGATGCGCTGGCTCGCTGCCGAGCTGCGTGCCAGTGGTGTCGATCTGCGCCTGCAGCAGTCCTTCCGCCAGGCCGAAGTCGATGGCGATGGCTGGCAGGTGGAGGGGGCAGGGCGGTGTGCCTATCTGGTCGGTGCCGATGGCGCCCGTTCGCGCGTGGCCCGGCGCACCGGCCTGGGCAAGGTGCGCGACCACCTCCATGGGGTCGAGCGTGAGTTCGACGGGCTGCAGCTGGAGCAGGGCGATGCGCTGCATTGTTTCGTCAGCAGGCGCTATGCACCGGGCTACATCGGTTGGGTCGCACAGAATCCCACGGGCGTGCAGGTCGGGCTCGCCCTGCGCCATCAGCCGATGCAGGCGCGGGTGGCCGAGATCGATGACTTCATCGAACACGTGCGCGACATCGTGGGCATCGCGCCTTCATTGCAGCCATCGTCCACCCGTGCCGGACTGGTGCCCTGCGGCCTGCCTGACGGCCCGATCACCGGCCATCGGGTGATCCTCACCGGCGATGCGGCCGGCATCGTCTCGCCGCTGTCGGCCGGCGGCATCCACTCATCGTGGCGGCACGGCTGGGCGGTCGGTGATGCCATCGGCCGGCACCTGCGTGGCAAAGGGCCGCCCGCCGAGCAGGTAGCGCGCCGGGTGGCACCCACCTTCCGCCGCAAGCGCCTGCTGCGCTGGGCGATGGACCACCTGCAGCAGGACTGGCCGGTCAACGCGCTGCTGCGCACGGCGACGATGCGGCGCGTCGCCGAGCAGATCTACTTCCACCAGCGCGGGGTGCGGGCCTGACTGCCAAGCTGAACGACGCGATGCAGGCGACCCGTAAAATCCGGTTGACGCCGTGCAGCAATATCGACACAATAGCGCTCCTTCGACGCAGGTCGAACGGAATCTGCGGGAATAGCTCAGTTGGTAGAGCGCAACCTTGCCAAGGTTGAGGTCGCGAGTTCGAGTCTCGTTTCCCGCTCCAGATCAGGAAGAACGCTCCCGCAAGGGGGCGTTTTTCGTTTGCGTCAGATCTTTCTGCCGGCGGCTGCACGGGGCGCTCCCGTGCGCACGCTGCACCACGTGCGTACGTCCGTGCGGTCGAAGCCCCGGCACGTGTTCTTCTGTGCGATGTACACGTACGGAGCATCGGCCCGATAGGTGAAGTGGTAGTAGTAGGTCTGGTCCTTGCCGTACAGCCAGGCATTGGAGGAGCCATCACTGATCACGTACGGTTCGAAGAAGAAGATCGACGACGGCTCGGGAATGAAGTTGCTCCTGTCCATCATCAGCATCATTGCGTTCGATACCAGCTGGGTCGCAAGGCAGGCTGCGAGCGCGCATGCGGCCAGTACCAAGCCTATGGCGGTGGCCGCATGGCGTCGTGCCGCGCTCACGGTGAAGGAGCTTCGGGTGCGGTGGAAGCGCGGCCGCGAAGCGCCTGCCAGAGGGTGATTGACGACACCGACCACAGGGCCAGGAACAGGCTCAGATCCAGCAGCAGCAACCACAGCAGGTGCGTGCCGTAGACCGGGGACTGATGCATCGCGCCCATCGCCAACGGTAACGACCACGCCAGCAGCAGCGCGAAAGCGATCAGCAGGCGCAGCCAGAGCCGACGCCATCGCCATGGGCGCACGATCAGCGTGACAACAGCTATTTCGACCGTGCTCATCACGGCAAAGATCGCAACTGCGCGGACGGGATAGGGCTGCACTTCGCCGGGTTCCAGCCAGCGCTGCATCCAGTAGTCGGTCTGCGTGCCGGCATGAATCAGCGCGGCCATCACCACCAGCCAGATCGTGGCCGCCGCCAGGTAGTACCACCGGGTGTTGCGATCAATCATGCATGGGCTCCTTGCTCGTGCTGCAGGCCGTGGCGCGCGCGGCGAAGCGTGCGCTGGCGGCGATCGCGGCCAGTGCGAGCACGCCCGGGCCGACGGTGAAGTACAGCATGCGCAGCGGATTGTTGTGCATCAGCGTCCAGCCTGCGAATGCGAGCGGAATGACCAGCACCATCAGCTTGGCTGCAAGCGGCCGCAGTACGGCAACCAGCGGCTGTGCGCCGAGAAACAGCACGAACGCGTAGTACTGCGCGAGGCCCAGGCCGATGTTGCCGTGCGAGCTGAAACCGACATGGTTGCCATACCAGGTCATGCCCAGTGGCATCAGCGTCCAATAGAGCGCGGCCACCAGCAGGTGCAGCAGCAGGGAGATCAGCAAAGGCTTACCGTGCAGGAACATGGGCGCAGGCGTCCGGGCGGGGCAGGGTACCCCACCGCACCAGGCCTAGATCACCGCGTGTGAAGACTGTTGACGGCGTGAAGGAATTTGGACACAATAGCGCTCCTTCGACGCAGGTCGAACGGAATCTGCGGGAATAGCTCAGTTGGTAGAGCGCAACCTTGCCAAGGTTGAGGTCGCGAGTTCGAGTCTCGTTTCCCGCTCCAGATTCTACAGGGCCCCGGTAGGGGCCTTGTTTTTCTCCCGCCACGGCAAGGCGGGGCACGTTGGGCCACAAGGCTTTGCGCGCAGTCAGAAAGATGAAATCGCTGGTGTGTGTTCCGGATTTCCGGTACCATGTCGGCTTACGCGGGAATAGCTCAGTTGGTAGAGCGCAACCTTGCCAAGGTTGAGGTCGCGAGTTCGAGTCTCGTTTCCCGCTCCATGTTTCGACAGGCCCCATCGCGGGGTTTTGTCATGTCAGGGGCATCGTTCCTGGCCGCGGTACGTTGGCCTCATGGCAGAGTGGCTATGCACCGGATTGCAAATCCGTTTACAGCGGTTCGATTCCGCTTGAGGCCTCCAATTGAAAAGCCCTGACTCCGGTCAGGGCTTTTTCTTTTTCTGCCCCCCTGCCAATCCGCACTGCTGGCCCGCAGCCGCCCCTGCTAACGTCCGCCTTCACACTCAGGAAGAGGGGCAGGCAGTGCGCGCGATGGCAATCCGGCAGGCGATCTTCGTTCCCCTCGGCGCGATGTTCGCCGCAATCGCGTTCGGCTTCACCGTGCCCGGATACAGCTCGCTGTCGCAGCACCTCAGTGAAATGGGGCTGATGCCCGGCCTGCCGGCAAACCTGTTGACGGCCTGCATCGCGGTCAATGGTGCGGCCATCATCGTCTTCAGTCTTGCGCTGCTGGGCTGGGGCCGCCGTTTCGCACTCACCGCGCTCACGTCCCTCCTGTTCGGCTTTGCCATGCTCAGCAACGGGGTGTTCACCACGGGCAGCCCGCTGCATGGCATGTACTCCATCGGCATCTTTTCCATCCTGACGCCGCTGTTGTTCCTGGTCGAACTCGGGGCTGATGCCTCCCGGCGCATCGCCTGGGTTGCGCGCGCGACCTCGCTGCTGGGGATGCTCTATCTGTGGTTGATGCTGTCCGGCTTCGATCCGCAGCCCTGGCATGGGCTGACCCAGCGCATCGCGTTGCTGCCTGCCTTTGGCTGGTACACCTTTGCAGCGCTGGAACTGAAACGGGTGTTCGGGAACACCTGATGCCGTGTCTGGTTACACTCGGGGCATGAACCAGATCGACAACTTCCGCGGCGCACTGCTCGGACTGGCCTGCGGCGATGCCGTCGGCACCACGGTGGAGTTCAGGCCGCGAGGCAGTTTCAGCCCGCTCACCGACATGGTCGGCGGCGGCCCGTTCAATCTGAAGCTGGGGCAGTGGACCGACGACACGTCGATGGCGATGTGCCTGGCCGAAAGCCTGGTGCGTTGCGATGAGTTCGACCCACGCGACCAGATGACCCGCTATGCCAACTGGTATCGCAACGGGTACTGGAGCGCGACCGGTGAGTGCTTCGACATCGGCATGGCCACGCGCGCGGCCATCGACCAGTTCCTGCTCAGTGGCGAGCCACTGTCGGGCAATGAAGATCCGCGCAGTGCCGGCAACGGTTCGATCATGCGCCTGGCACCGGTGGCGCTGCGCTATGCAGGAATGCCGGAACTGCCGGCGATGGCCGAGCTGGGTTCGCGCACGACCCATGCCGCGCGCGAATGCCTGGATGCCTGCCGCTTGCTGGCCGCTGCGATCGAGCGCGCGCTGGACGGGCAATCGAAGCAGGCCGTGCTGGACCTGCGTGACATCCCGGTGCAGGGCGAGCGCCTGCAGCAGATCGCCGCGGGACACTACCAGCATGCAGGCCGTGAGCAGATCCGCGGCAGTGGCTATGTCGTGGACAGCCTGGAGGCGGCGCTCTGGTGCTTCCACCAGCACGACAGTTTCGCCGCTGCGGTGCTGGAAGCGGCCAACCTCGGCGACGATGCCGATACGACCGCCGCGGTGCTCGGCCAGTTGGCCGGCGCCTTCCATGGCGCTGCGGGCATCCCCGCGCACTGGCTGCAGGTGCTGGCCATGCGCGCGGAAATCCAGGTGCTGGCGGACGCGCTGTATGAACGGAACCGCGTTGCGCGGGCCGGCCAGGGCTTTGCCGCTGCCGGGAATCCGTCGTAGCGTAATCGCCAGCGGGCCGGCATGGCCACGGACAGGAGGTCTGGATGAACGTGAAAACGGGTATTGGCCTGGCGCTGCTGTTGCTGGCACCGCTGGCTTCGGCGCAGGTCTACAAGTGCAAGGGGTCGTCGGGCGAGACGGTCTATTCGCAGGATCCCTGCGGTGCGGGCAGCGAGCCGATGAAACTGCGCTCCAACCGCGCTGCCTCCGAGAGCGCGGGCGAAGCATCCAACCGCGCGGCGGTGTATCGCACCACCGGCATGAGCGATGCGGGCATTGCCGAGCGCAACTGCCTGCAGGGCGAGCAGTCGCGCATCTATGGTCCGCTCGAGTCGCGCACGCAGGCGGTCAACCGTCAGGTGGCCGAGCTGGACCGGCAGTTGGCAGCCGCCCGCAGCACGCCGCCGGATGCGGGCGGCACGCTGCCCAATGCGACCCGCGAGTCGGGCATCCGTGCGCAGATTTCCAGCCTGCAGCAGTCATTGAGTTCGGAGCGGGTCGCTGCCGATGCGCAGATGTCCACGGCGCGCGATCGCTGTGCGTCCGTGCGCCGTGACCAGGAAGACCGGGTGCAGCAGCAATACGCCGCGCCGGAATCCAACGCGTACTGAGCCTGCGCTGCCCGATGTCTCTGACCTGGACCAGGACGGCATTTCGCAGATTTCAGCCAGGGCGTCCCTGGATCACGCGCTGCATGAACGCGGTCACACTTGCAGCTGCCACCAATCTCAAACCGGGACGACATGGGAAGGGGGTATGGTCGAGGTTCGGTCTTCGGGAGCAGCAATGGCACGCAGGGACATGCAACACCGCATGCAGCACGCGGCAGGCCAGCGATGAGCAGATCCTCCGCGGATGTGCGCTGGCTGACATTCCGGCTCAAGAACGGTCAGTCGATCGGGCCGGATCAACTGAAGGACGGCTGGGTGATCGCCGCCGAAACGCGCCATTGCGGCGTGCGCCGCGAGCGCATCGAGGGCTCGGGCGTGGTCTACGCCCTGTATGGCCCCTCCGACCTGCCATCACCGCGCCGCGCGGAACTGCGCATGCGCGATTTCCTGATGCGCTCGGGTTACACCTTCACGATGGGCACGCTGGGCGGCTGACGCCGCCCGTTGCGGTCACTCCACTGCCTCAGGGCCGCACGGTCAGCACCTGGCCGATGGTGCCGATCGGGCCGCGTTCGTCGTGCAGCACCGTACTGGTCAGGCCGATGCCTTCGCTGCCGAACGAAACCGATGTGTCGAAGCCCAGCCAGTCACCCTGCGGCGTGCCGAACAGATGCACGGTCAGGTCGAGGTTGGGGAAGGCGATCTCCTTTGGATGGGCGCGCACGGCCATGCCGTTGGACAGGTCAAACAAGGTGGCGGCACGTGCCAGCGGGCTCACCGTCTCGCCATCGAGCAGCGGCTGCTTCGCGCGTGCCCAGTAGGTCGCACGGCCGGGGCCCTGGTCATCGCGGCGGATCTGCA
Organism: Stenotrophomonas sp. FW305-3-2-15-E-LB1; assembly: GCF_058787375.1. NCBI lineage: Bacteria > Pseudomonadati > Pseudomonadota > Gammaproteobacteria > Lysobacterales > Lysobacteraceae > Stenotrophomonas > Stenotrophomonas sp. FW305-3-2-15-E-LB1. Next base: position 130,798 of record NZ_JBYSZR010000001.1, on the reverse strand, counting down.
CGTTCTGGATGAAGCCGCCCGGCCACACCGTCGCCGGGTCCCATTCGGGCAGGGTGTCTGCGGCGGCGATCCGCGCCAGCGGCGTGCCGGCAATGGCGGCGGTATCGTTCGGGCGCATCAGCCACGCACGCACGCGCAGGGCCGCACGGCCCTGGTGGCTGAGAGTGGCTTCGACCAGTTCGATGGTGCGGCCACCGCGCAGCACCTGCACGTGTGCGTCCATCGCTTCGATCGGAATGGTGCCGAGGATGTCGTAGGACAGGCGGCCGATCAGGAAGCCGTGGCCACGCGCGGCGGCATCACGCTCAAGATGGTGGGCGAGCAGGCCCATCGCCGGTGCGATGTGCTGCTCGTGGGTGTTCCAGGCGCCACCCACGTGTGCGGTGGGCAGGTAGCGGGTGTCGCTCAGTCGTTCAAAGAAGGCCATCGGTTCACGGGGCAGTGGAATGGGATGCGCGGCGCGCGGTGCGCTGTACCGCCATCGTAGCGCCGCGCCCGCAGCCTCGCCTGCGCGCGAACCCCTCAACGCGCCGCGGCCGCCTTCAGTGCATCCAGCACCTGTGCGCCTGAAAAGCCGCAATGGCCTTCGCCGGCGAGGGGCAGCACGCGCAGTTTCGCGGCACTGCCCGCACGCGCCGCCTGTTGCGGATACACCGCCTGCATGCGCGGCACGATGGTTGGATCGTCGTGGTTGAACTGGATCACCAGCGGCTTCTGCAGGGTGCCGCTAAAGGCCAGCCGCTCGCGCACGTAGGCTTGCCCTGCCGCGCTGGCCTGCAACCGCTGCACGCCCGCGTTGAAGGCGGCATCGTCACCGAAGCCGCTGTAGACCGTGCCGAGGTTGCCGGCCGGCATGCCGGCGGCGCGCTGCGCCAGTTCGTGCAGGACCAGTGCGTGCAGGCTGATCACACCGGCCAGTGCATCGGGCGCCACCTGCAGGCGGGTGGCCAGCTGTGCGGCAGCTACCGGCCGGGTTGCCAGCGCGGCGGCAATGCCCTGGTACAACGCCATCTGTGGCAGCGCAGCGGCCTCGCGTGAGACCAGGCCGCCTGCAGGCAGGCCGTCGGCTTTGGGAAAGAAGTAATCAAAGGCCACCAGGGTGGTGAGCAGATCCTCGGCCAGCGCTTCGCCCGGCAGATTGGCCCCGCACAGCGAAATGCCGCCGTCGTAGGCCTGCGGATGCTGTTCCAGGCTGGCCACGGTGACCGCGCCGCCCATCGAGAAGCCGAGCATCCACGTCCTGCGCACCTGCTTCAGTTCGGCCAGCGTGTGCTGGCGCAGGCGTTCCATGTCGGCCACCGCGTCGGCCACCGCCCAGCCCTGGCTGGAATAGGCGCTCTGCGCGACCGCGTAACCCGCATCCAGCAGGGCCTGGGTGCTGTCGGCCGCCGCCATCGGCGTCGCGCGCGGCACACCGACCGGCTCGTAGCCATGGGCCAGCATCACCAGCTCGCCGTTCCAGTGCGTGGGTACATCCAGCCGCCATGGTGCGCCCTGCAGTTCGCCGTTGAGCGAGCGTGGCGCAGGCGGGGCGGCGGCGTGCAGTGCGGTCGTGGGCAGCAACAGGCCGATGGCCAAGGCCAGTGGAAGCAGCAGGCGCATCGCGTTCGTCCTTGCAGGAATGTGCCGAGCATAGGCGCAGCCCCTGCGGTGCGCGCGCTGCACTGCGACAGCACGCGCACGCCGGGCTCAGGCCGGCGGCTGGCCGGTCGCGGTTTCGATGAGCGTATGGCGGAAGGTTTCCACCAGCGGCCGCAGGTTGATGCGGTGCCAGGCGGCCCACAACGGCGTGCGGTAGCTGAACCACGGCAGCTCGCGCAGCACCACGCCGGCCGGTGCCTGGTGGTCCAGGCTGCGCTGCAGGGTGGTCAGGCCCAGCCCGGCGGCCACCAGGCCGAGCGCGGCCAGCGGCTCGCTGGCTTCCATGGCGATGCTCGGGGTGAAACCGGCCTTGGCGCAGGCGGCGATGAAGGTGTCGTGGCGTAGCGCGCTTTCCTTGTGCATCACCCCGATCCACTGCTGGCTGGCCAGGTCGTCGGGTGTGATCTGCTCGGCGCTGGCCAGGGGATGTCCTGCGGGCAGGGCCAGCAGCATCGGGTCGTTCAGCACCTGGGTGGCCTGCAGGTCCGGATCGTCGAACGCGGGCGGTTCACAGACCAGGGCGATGTCCAGGCTGCGCTGGCGCAGGCCTTCCAGCTGCACGTCCGATTGCTGGTTGTACAGGGCGATATGCACGGCCGGGCGATCGCCGCGCAGCGCGCGCAGGGCGGTGGGCAATACGCCCGAGTGCATGGCGTATTCCAGGTAGCCGATGCACAGGCCGCCCTCGTCGCCCCGGCCCAGGCGCCGGGCCAGCGACTCCAGCCGGTTGGCGTGGGTCAGCAGGGCCCGCGCCTCCGCCAGGAAGGTGCGGCCATCGGCCGTCAGGCGGATGCGCTGCTGCAAGCGCTCGAACAGCTGCAGCTCCAGCCGTTCCTCCAGCTGGGCGATCTGGCGGCTGAGCGGGGACTGGGAAATGTGCAGGCGCTCGGCGGCGCGGCCGACGTGTTCATCTTCGGCGACAGCCACGAAGTAGCGAAGTTGGCGGAGATCGAGCATAAGACCCTGCGGGACTCAAGATTTGAAAATTATGTCTTGGACAGTCTTATCGGGCAAGCCTAGCCTGTGCCTCAACCTCAACAACCTCCGCAGGAGGACGCCCATGAGCATCCATGAACTGCTGGCCGGCAAGACCCTCGGCTTCGGTACCGCCCCGCTGGGCAACATGTTCCGCGACATCCCGGAAGCCGAGGCCCAGGCCACGGTGGACGCGGCCTGGGAGCAGGGCACGCGCTACTTCGACACCGCCCCGTTCTACGGCGCCGGCCTGGCCGAGATCCGCCTGGGCGACGCGCTGGCCAGGCGCAACCGCGATGATTTCGTGCTGAGCACCAAGGTCGGCCGGCTGATCCTGGATGAAGTGGAAGACACCAGCGCCCGCGACCTGGGCGAGAAGGGCGGCCTCTTCGTTGCCGGCCGGCCCAACAAGCTGGTCAATGACTATTCGGCCGACGCCACCCTGCGCTCCATCGACGACAGCCTGAAGCGGCTGAAGACCGACCGGCTGGACATTGTCTGGGTGCATGACATCGCCCAGGACTTCTACGGCGATGAGTGGCTGTCCTACTTCGAGACCGCACGCCGCGGCGCCTTCCGAGTGCTCACCCGGCTGCGCGAGGAGGGCGTGATCAAGGCCTGGGGCCTGGGCGTCAACCGCGTCGAGCCGATCGAACTGACCCTCGACCTGGACGAGGCGCGCCCCGATGGCTTCCTGCTGGCCGGCCGCTACTCGCTGCTTGACCATGAGCGCGCTCTGCAGCGGGTGATGCCGAAGGCGGCCGAGCGCAACACCGGCATCGTCGTGGGTGGGCCGTACAGTTCCGGCGTACTGGCCGGTGGCAGCCACTTCGAGTACCAGCAGGCCTCGCCGCAGATCCTGGCCAAGGTCGAACGCATGAAGGCCATTGCCGCTGCGCACGGCATCAGCATCAAGGCCGCCGCACTGCAGTTCTCGCTGGCCAACCCCGCCGTCGCGGCGGTGATCCCGGGCGCCAGCCGTCCCGAGCGCATCGCCGAAGACTACGCCGCGCTGAAGGAAGTGATTCCGCCCGCGTTCTGGCAGGAACTGCGCGCGCAGGGCATGGTGTCCGCCGACGCGCCGCTGCCCATCGATCTGCGCTGAGCACGGAGGAGACCTGCCATGGCAACCGCATCTGCATCACTCACCGTACCGGCCAGCGCCGATCGCGTCTGGAACCTGATCGGCGGCTTCGATTCGCTGCCGGACTGGCTGCCGTACATCCCCACCAGCACGCTCAGCGAAGGCGGTCGCGTGCGCCATCTGGCCAACCCCGACGGTGATGCCATCGTCGAGCGGCTGGAGGCGTTCGACCAGGCCGGGCGCAGCTATACCTACTCGATCCTGCAGGCACCGTTCCCGGTGACCGGCTACCGCTCCACCCTGCGCGTGGTCGAACTGGACCACGGTGCGCGCATCGACTGGTCCGGCACGTTCACCCCGGTGGGCGTCAGCGATGAAGCGGCCTCGGCATTGTTCGAAGGCATCTACCGTGACGGACTGAGGGCGCTGCAGGCCACGCTGGCGGGTTGAACAACGCGGTTGCCCACGGCGGGGCCGGATTCGATACGATGGGTCGCATCATCCATCACCTGCTTGATCTGGAGTCCTGCCATGGTCGACCGCCTTGCCATCCTGCTGGAACGTTTCGCGGTCAATGCCTCGGTGTTCCATGCCGGCGCGCTGTGTGGCATCAACAGCCTGCAGGGCGAGGACGAGGCCGGCCAGCTGCATCTGGTGCGGCGCGGGCCGGTGCAGGTCAGCCATGGCCAGCAGACCGTGCAGGTGGATGTGCCGAGCCTGCTGCTGTACCCACGGCCGATGCCGCACCGCTTCAGCACCGATCCGCAGCACGGCGCCGACATGGCCTGCGCCAACCTGCATTTCGAAGGCGGCCGGCTCAATCCGATCAGCGCGGCCCTGCCGGATTTCATCTGCATGCCGCTGGCCGATCTGTATGGCGGCAGCGCAGCGCTGGACCTGTTGTTCGAGGAAGCCTTCGAGCAGCGCTGCGGGCGCACGGTGATGGTCAACCGCCTGTTCGAGGTGGTGATGATCCAGGTGCTGCGGCAGTTGATGGAAGGCGGGCAGATGCGCGGTGGCCTGTTTGCCGGGCTTGGCCACCCGCGCCTGCGGCTGGCCCTGGTGGCCATGCACGAGGCGCCGTCGCAGGCCTGGACGCTGGAGGACCTGGCCGAAACCGCAGGGATGTCGCGCAGTGTGTTCGCCGCCAGTTTCCGCGAGGCGATGGGGACCACGCCCGGCCAGTACCTGCAGGGCTGGCGCGTCAGCCTGGCCCAGCAGGCGCTGCGCCAGGGCCGCCCGCTGAAGCGTATTGCCGACGATGTCGGCTACGGCAGCGAGGCTGCGCTGTCGCGTGCATTCAAGGCGCACACCGGGCAGTCGCCACGGCAGTGGCGCGATCAGGATCGCGCCAGCGCCGCCTGAGCGATCAGCCCATCACCAGCCGGGCCAGCTTCATGCCGCCGAAGAGGCCGGCCAGGCCGAGTGCGACCGAACCGCCGGCATACAGGGCGGCCAGCCCATGCTGGCCGCGCTGCAGCAGCAGGCCGATTTCCAGCGAGTAGGTGGAGAACGTCGTGTAGCCACCGAGGATGCCGGTGGTCAGCAGCAGCCGCAGTTGCGGCGATGCACCGTTGCGCAGGGCGAACGCCTCTACCACCACGCCCATCAACAGCGCGCCGCTGATGTTGATGAGGAAGGTGGACCAGGGCCACGGGCTGCCGACCGCAACCCGCGCGCCGAGCAGGTTGCAGGCGTGGCGCAGGCACGCGCCCGCGCCGCCCCCCAGGAAGACCAGGACATAGTTGTTCAGTGCTTGCATCGTTTGCCTCGAGTGCTGGTTCGCAGGATCGACGGCGTACGCAATGGCGGGCACGGCCTGCCATCGACGAACGCCGGGTTCGTCAACAACAGGAGCCATCAGCCATCAAAGGCGGTTATCGGGGGAGCCCCATCCCCATCACCGTCCATGCTACCAGCGACAGGCTGCCCTGCGCAGGAGCGGTCAGGGCAGGGCAGTCGCCACCACGCGGGCCACCTTGCTGCGGCTGATGCCTTCGCGCAGCAGGTCGTTGGCCATCAACCCCAGCGATGCCTGCCGCCGGAAACCAACGTCGAGCCCGCGCCGGGCCAGGATGTTGGCCACCATTTCATAGGCCGTTTCCCAGACATCCAGATACGCCTCGCTGGGCAGGTACATGTAGGCGGTGCCACGTTCGCCCACTGCGCCATCGACCGGACCGAACAGCAGCTCGCGTGGATCCATCTTCACCGCATCGGCGATGCGGAAGAGCTGTTCGGCTTTTACGTGGTCGGCTTTGACGTTGTCGTTGAGCCAGTTGCTGACGGTGGCCGTGGTGCTTTTCGCGGCGCGGGCCAGGTGAGCCGGGCGGGTATGCCCGGCGTCCTTCATGGCGGCGGCGAGTCGTTGTCCAAGAGTATTCATCTATGCAAGCCAGCTTAACGCGTGGATTCAAAAGAATCCTTGCCACCAAAATAAGTCTGATGACGAAAGAGATCGAAAATGGACGAAAAGTGGTGCAAGCGTCACGTGCGCATGCGGCTGGGCCTGGGCACCGACGCTGAGCTGGCCAGGCTCTTTGGAATCAGCAGATCCGCTGTCTCGCAATGGCCTCGCGACGTTCCGATTCCCGCGCTGCGGCGCTACATGCTGCAACAGCGTTATCCGGATCTGTTCCCGGCGGAAAAGAGCGATCAGGCAGAATCGGTCTGATTAACGACCAAAAATGTCGTATCCGGATCGGTCCACCCATTTTGTTAAGCGTGCTTATCGCCATAGGTGAATTCGATGGACAACGGGACGACGGGTGGACGGCAGGTGCGGAGCGGGCGCCGGTGTCGGCTTTGGCGCGACCCGGGGGTAAGGCGGTGACGTCTCCCGCATCATGAACGATTAATAATTTCAATCACAAAAGTCGCCCCCTGTAATTGACCTGTCGTGAAAATTATGACTAATTGGCATCAACCGGCCGTGAAGACCGGGAGTCTTTCAGTAGCACGCAAGTGGATCGGTTGACCGTCAACGATGCAGGACAAGTCCAACGGAGGTCGTATGGAATACGGCATGCATGGCTTGGCTGAACGGGTACGCCGCGAACTGGAAGCCAGTTACCACAAACACGGATGCGGTCCGGCGTTCTGGGATACCTACCAGCAGGTGCTTGACCGCCTGGTTCCGCAGGGAACCGAGCGTACCGAAGTCACCAATGATCTGGCGCTGATCATCGAGCAGCTCGGCATCGTCCGCCGTGCGCAGCTGGTGCCGCCGGACGGCGGGCGCCCGCGCTGAGTCAGCACAGGCGCCAGGCGCCGCACGCCAGCAGGGCCAACAGCAGCGATGCCAGCGCGGTGGTGCGTGTGCGCCACCAGCGGCGCGCCTGCCCGGCCATGGACTGCGGACTGCAGTAGCGCACCAGCCCTTCGCCGAAGCCGGCACGGTGCTGCTGCTGCGCGCATGCTTCCAGGCAGGCCCCGCAGGCAAGGCAATCGGCCTGCGGCCCATGACGGATATCCAGCTGCATCGGGCAGGCCGTCACGCACGCCGCGCAATCGGTGCAATCCCCCAGCCGGTCCGCACTGAAGGTGGGCATCGGCCCGGCCAGCAGCGGATGGGCGGCGCGGAATACGTAGTCCTGCGCGGTTGTCGGGTCGAGCAGGCCACGGCCGCGACCGAGCACGCCACCCAGGGCGGCAGGCCGCGCGCCGCGCGGTTCGCCGCGGCGGGCGTCGTAGAGCATGCGCGGCGTATGCGGATCGGTCAGCAGTGGTTGCAGGCGCGCGAACGGGCACAGCGAACGGCACACCTGTTCGCGCAGGAAGCCCGCATTGCCGTAGGTGGCTGCGGCATAGAACAGCACCCAGAAGGCTTTCCAGCCAGTCCAGCCGCTTGCAGCGGGCAGGCCAAACAGGCCGTGGATGGGGCTGAACAAGCCGACGAAGGTGATGCCGGTCCACAGCGAGAGCAGGATCCAGCACAGCCGGGTTGCGACCGTGGCCACGCGCGGGGGCAGCCGTCGCGACAGCGCGCGGGCGATGCCATCGAAGGCTCGCATCCACAGCGTCTGCGGGCAGGCATGGCCACACCAGACCCGCCCGGCCAGGTGGGTCAGCAGCGCCAGGCTCACCGCAAGCACCGCCAGCAGGCCCAGCAGCACGCCGACGTCATCGGGCCACAGGGTCCAGCCGAACAGGTCGAAGCGGCGCGCGGCAAGGTCCAGCAGCAACGCCTGGCGCCCGTTCCAGCGCAGCCAGGGCAGCAGATGGAACAGCGCCAGCAGGACGGCGCTGAGGGTGCCACGCCAGCGCCAGGGACGGGGCAGGGAGGGCGCGGCGCAGCTCATCCCAGTGGCAGCTCGTCGTCGTCGCCGTCGCCCATCGGCCGCAGCAGGTAGCCGGTCACCGCGCTGGACAGCGCCGTGACCACCCAGAACATGAAAAAGCCTGCGGTGTAGCCCAGCTCGCGGCTGATCACGCTGGCGGGGAAGCTGATGGCCTGCAGCCGCAGGGGATCGACGAAGGCGAAGAACACCACGCTGGCCACGCCGGCGGCGATGAAGCTGGGCCAGAGGATCGCGCCCCAGTGCTGGATCAGCCGCTGGCGGCGGCTGGAAGACGGTGTGTTCATGCGGTCCCAGGTCTGAGGAAGAGGGCGGCGCGTATACTTCGCGCTGGGCGGCGCAGCATCCGCAGGGCGTGCGTCCTGCAAGCGCGCCAGCCTAGGCGTGCTTGGCCGCCTCGACATTGATCTGGATCAACAGCGGCCGCCGCCGCCTTCGGCACACTGCCGATCCGTACTGGGTAACCCGATGAACGCAGCAACCCCGACCGAACTTCCTGTTGCCTCCCTCGAGCTGTGCAGCGAGGAGGAGGTGACCCGCCTGGTCCACGACTTCTATGCGCGGGTGCGCGAGGAGGAGCGGCTGGGGCCGGTGTTCGAGGGGCATGTGCATGACTGGCCTTCGCACCTGGCCCAGCTGGTCGATTTCTGGTCGGCGATGCTGCGCGGCACCCGCCGTTTCAGTGGTTCGCCGATGTCCAAGCACATGGCCATCGCGCTGGACAAGGATCTGTTCGACCGCTGGCTGGTGCTGTTCCACATCACCACTGCCGAGTGCGGCAACCCGCCGATGCAGGCCCTGGCCGACGATGTCGCCAAGCGCATCGCTGAAACCTTCTGGCGCCGCTACCAGATGCTGCGCTGGCCGCAGGTGGGCCTGCCGGTGCTGGGCGTTCGCGGCCAGGATTGATCCAGGTCAAGGCGGTCGCGTCGCGTCAGCGCGATGCTGGCGCCATGGACACGTACTCTCCCGCTGCTGGTGGCCTGGCCTGGACCTTCGACCCCGATCTGCTGCGCCGGCATGACCGGCCGGGACCGCGCTACACCTCCTACCCGACTGCGCCGCACTTCCACGATGGGTTCGATGCGCCGGCCCTGCGCCAGGCGATCGCTGACAGCAACCAGCAGGCGCGCGCGCTGTCGCTGTACGTGCATGTGCCGTTCTGTTCCAGCCCGTGTTTCTACTGCGGCTGCAACCGGGTGATCACCCGTGATCGCGGCCGTGGCCACAGCTATGTGGCGCGGGTGCTGGCCGAGGCCGACCTGCTGGCACCGCAGTTCGATGACGGGCGCGAAGTGATCCAGCTGCACCTGGGCGGCGGCACGCCCAATTTCCTCGATGCCGAGGCAATGACCACGCTGGTGGAAGGGCTGCGCAGGCGCTTCGATTTCAGTGACTCGTCACAGCGCGATTTCTCCATCGAACTGGACCCGCGTTTCATCGATGCCGGTGACGTGGCGATGCTGGCGCGGCTGGGTTTCAACCGTGCCAGCCTGGGCGTGCAGGATTTCGACCCGCAGGTGCAGGAGTCGATCAACCGCGTGCAGGGCGTGCGGCAGACGCTGGACATCCTGCGTGCCTGCCGGGACAGCGGCATGCGCTCGGTCAACGTCGATCTGATCTACGGCCTGCCCGGGCAGAACCTGGAAGGCTTCGGCCGCACTCTGGAACTGGTGCTGGCACTGCGCCCGGACCGCCTGGCGGTCTATGGCTACGCGCATCTGCCGCACCTGTTCCGCGCGCAGCGGCAGATCGACGAACGCCGGCTGCCTTCGCCGGAAGACAAGCTGGCCCTGCTCGGGCTGGCGGTGGAGCGCCTCTCGGCAGCCGGCTACCAGTACATCGGCATGGACCACTTCGCGCTGCCCGAGGAAGACCTGTCGCGCGCGCAGCGTGCCGGCCAGCTGCATCGCAACTTCATGGGCTATACCACCCATGCCGACACCGACCTGCTGGGCCTGGGCGTCAGCGCCATCAGCCACGTGGGCGCTACCTACAGCCAGAACCCGCGTGACCTGCCATCGTGGGAAGCGGCGGTGGACCAGGGCCAGCTGCCGGTCTGGCGCGGCGTCGCGCTCAGCAAGGATGACCAGCTGCGCGCCGAGCTGATCCAGCAGCTGATGTGCCAGGGCGAGGTGGATGGGCGCGCGCTCGGCCGGCGCCATGGCGTGCAGTTCGAGGAGTACTTCGCGCAGGACCTGCAGGCCGTGCAGCGCCTGCAGCAGGACGGCCTGGCCGAATACAGCGAGGGCGTGGTGCGCACCAGTGAGCCCGGGCGGCCGCTGCTGCGCCTGCTGGCGATGTGCTTCGATCCGTATCTGCGCGCAGCGCAGGAGCAACCGCGGTATTCGCGGGCGATCTGAGGCGTGTCGCGCGTGGTGCCCGGAGCCGGAATCGAACCGGCATGGGGTTGCCCCCGGCGGATTTTAAGTCCGGAAGCTCGTGGGTCTTTTCAAGATCATGCGCACGGTTTACCTTGCGGGCAGAATGTGGTGGCAGCCGCAGTGCTGAGCGGACTCACTATGGTTCACAATGACTCTCCGGCGGCTAAGGCTGGCCGCCGGGAAAAGCTAGGAGAGGTCGTCACATGGGCAAGGCGGAAGCTTTGAAGCAATTGATTTCCACACTTATCACTGATGCTGAGAGGATGCGTGCCAACGTTGAAGAACTGCGGCAGATGGGTGTGTCCAATACGGCGCTTGCGGCAAACCTTCGGTCAACATACGAGACAATTGGAACTTTGATCGAAGACCTCATGGTGGAACTCGGTCTTGGTGCGAAGTGAGCCTGTGCCGCTGCCCAGTTCAATCGGCAGCGGCGCCTACTCGATTGGAAGTCGGCGTGCCGCAAGTCCGTCGCACGAAGGTTGGGGATATTCGACGGAAGTTTCCGCAAGGGATTTAACTGATGAAGTTCGCGCGATTCCCCCTCCATTGAGACCAATGGCCACTACTTCTGGGCCCACTGACCTATCCCGGATCCCTCAGAAGCCCCAAGGACTGTCCGGCTTGTCGCAGCGGTAAAAATTGGTGTCCCCATTAAGCAGAACTGGATTCTCCTTGATGAGCTTCCATGCGTAGTCGCTGATGTTGTACGCGAAGCCCTCGGTCAGTGTGCCGGTGCGAGAAGCAAGGTAAATCACTCCCATCGCCGCCAGTCCAGCAACGACGCCATCCTGGTGGCGGAGGAAATTGGAGCGAGTGTTCAACGCGAAGTAATACCGGAGGATTTGCTTCTCCGGCTCCGTAAGTTTCTGGAGGCGATCCACTATCGCGTCGCGTTTCTGCTTGGTTTCCCACGCAATAAGGGCGAGCCGCCACAACCAAATCAGCGCGGACAGTGTCGTCAGTACTGCGCAGACGGCGAAAACTAAGCCGATCCAGCCCTTGTAAGCGGACACCCAGTCCGACAGGCCGAGACGCTCGTGGATCGAAGCGGGCAGAAAAAGTGCGCCTCCTGTTAGCAGCATTCCTGCGACAAGATAGCGTGGCCCCAATTTCAGTACGTCGGCAATGCCTTTGATCCATTCCATCTACCAACCCCTGTCATATCCGGGGCAATCATATCCCTTCCGGCTTTGATCGGAGTGCTCTGTCAAGGGCGTACACCACATGGAAGGATTTAATTGCACTGCTTGGCCTTTGGGATCGAGAGACTTCACGATGACGACGCTGATTTCCCTTTGAACGAGCCCGAAATCCTCGTGGTGGTCTCCGACTGGATCCTTCGCGAAAAGCGAGCGCGCGAGCGCATCCTCAACACAGGCGGCAAGCGCTTCTATGAGTTCGCTGCGGCGGTTTGACAGGATCGCGCCGAAGGCATGAAGGGGCTGCAGGCCGCCGACCACGCCTCCTGCGAGCGCCAGTGGTTGAAGGACTACTACGACGACAAGTGGCACCACATCGAGGTCCGCGTGGTCAGGACGAACCGATAGCCTTCAACGGCGCCATGTGAAGCATCGAGAGCGACACCGATGGGCACATCGCCACGGTGGCCGGAGACCTATCCCGGGGGATCGGTGATCGCGTCAACTGGAAGAACTACATCGAGCTTCGCATCCGCGCCGTGCACTTCAGGACACAGCCGGTGGTCGTGTGACCGGTCGGAAGTGCCGCGTCACGCATCTTCTGCGAGGTCACGTGGACCCGAAGCACCTACCGCGCCGCGCTCTGCGCGGCTTCAAGCGTAGTCCCTAGCTGGTCCTGCTGGATCACTGATGGGACTGCACCATCGCGCTCTCGCTGAGCACCTACGCACACGTTCGTTCGAGGTACTTGGAGAGGGAATGGGCGCGCTTTATGACCGTCGCAGGTCAGTGTCGGAAGGGAGTACACTCGCGACAATGCGTCGCCCTGCTCCAAGGAGAACGATCCTGCTACTGACGTAAAGTTAAACAAAGTCAGCTGGTTGGTGGTGCCCGGAGCCGGAATCGAACCGGCATGGGGTTGCCCCCGGCGGATTTTAAGTCCGATGCGTCTACCAGTTTCGCCATCCGGGCCTTGCAGCGCGCGCCGATTGTAACGGAATCGCTGCCCATGCCGGCAGATAACACCGCCTTTACGCAACCGGCTGCAGCGCTGGGTACAGTCCGCCAACTCTCCCAGGAATGGCGACATGCACGGATGTGGCAGGCGATGGATGCGGTGCGCGCTGATGTTGGCCGCGTGTCTGGTGGCCGGCCCGCTGTCGGCGCAGCCGGCGCCGCCACCAACCGAAGCGGTGGTCGACCTCGACACCGTGCAGGTGACCGGCGAACAACCCGGCCCGGGCCTGTGGAAAGTGACCGGCCCGCAGGGGCACGTGCTGTGGATCCTCGGCACGGTGTCGCCGCTGCCGGCGCGCATGGAGTGGCGATCGGACGAGGTCGAACGCACCATCGCCGGCGTCGATCATGTGCTGGGTGATCCGGGCTTCGGCCTGGACGCGAAGATCGGCTTCTTCAAGGGCCTGACGTTGCTGCCGCTGGCGAAGAAGACCGCGCGGGACCCGCAGGGACGTACGCTGGACCAGGTGCTGCCTGCACCAACCTATGCACGCTGGTCGGGTCTGAAGCAGACCTACCTGGGCAACGATCGTGGCGTGGAGAAGGATCGCCCGCTGGTGGCCTCCGGCCGGCTTTACCAGGCGTTCCTCAAGCGCAACGGCCTGCGCGACAGCAAGCAGGTCAAGGAGGCGCTCAAGCGGGCCTACAAGGCCCACGACCTGGAACCGGAGGACGTGCAGGTCAAGCTGAAGATCGATGACCTGCGTGGTGCGCTGAAGGAACTGCAGGCCTCGGAAGTGGATGATCGTGCGTGCTTCGAACGGACGCTCGACACGGTGGAATTCCAGGCGCCGGTGCTGCGCGAGCGCGCCAATGCCTGGGCGCTGGGCGATGTCGCCGCGCTGAAGCGGCTGCCCTTGTCCGCGATGGCGCAGAGCTGCCGCGAGATGCTGCAGGACTCGGAGTTCGTGCGCCGCCGCGGCTGGAGCAACCTGCCGCAGCAGGTGCGTGCGCGGTGGCTGCAGACAGCCGACGCAGCGCTGGCAAAACATGCCGCCACGTTTGCGACGATGCCGGTCAGCCAGCTGCTGGGTGAGGGCTATCTGGAAGAGCTGACGCAGCGTGGCTACGTGATCGAGGCCCCGCCGGAATAGCCCACGCTTGAAGTCCCCGTGCTTCCTGTCATATTTCTCCGTATCGGGGGAAGGGGAGCGGGAAATGGCGTTGCATGCGTTTGCCTATGTCAGTACGGCCAGGGAAGGGCTGGAAGTGCCCGATCTCGATGCGCTGCTGGCCGACGCGACGCCCTTCAACCGCATGGCCGGCGTGACCGGTGTCCTGATGTTCGATGGCAGCCGCTTCCTGCAGTACATCGAAGGTCCGCGCGATGGCGTGGCATCGGTGCATGCGCGCATCCTCAACGCGCGCCGCCATGGCAGCATCAGCGAACTGGCCTCCGGCGACCTGCAGTCGCGCTGGTTCCCGCGCTGGACGATGGCCAACCGCATGATCGATGCGGCCACCCTGGACAGCATCGTGACCGCGCCCTGGCAGGGCTTCGACAACGCGCCGGCATCGTGCAGCCACGGTTTCGCGCTGCTGCTGCAGGCCTGGACCGGCGGCCATGGCGAACTGGAGCCGGCTGCGGTCAGCCTGGGCTCCTGAGCGGGGCGTGGCCCGCCGCCGCCGGAGCGGTTAACCTTGGCGGCCTGCTTGCCTGCCTTCGGAAATCCGGATGACCCAGACCCTGTCGCTGCCTGAGAGGCATCGCGCATGAGCGCACCCATCGGTGCTGCACAGCGGCCGCTGCCGGCCGTGATCGGGCTGGGCTACGTCGGCCTGCCGCTGGCCGTAGCCTTCGGCCGGCACATTCCCACCCTCGGCTACGACATCGACGCGGCGCGCATCGCCGAACTGGGCAGTGGCCAGGACCACACCCTGGAGATGGAGCCGGAGGAGCTGGCCGAGGCCACGCAGCTGCGCTACAGCAGCGCCCCCGCGCAGCTGGACGCCTGCAACGTCTACATCGTCACCGTGCCGACGCCGATCGATGCCTACGAGCAGCCGGACCTGGAGCCGCTGCGCTCGGCCACGCGGCTGGTGGCCGGCCACCTGCGCGCCGGTGACCTGGTCATCTACGAATCCACCGTCTACCCCGGCACCACCGAGGAAGTGTGCGTGCCGCTGCTGGAAGAGGGCTCGGGGCTGCGCTTCAACGAAGATTTCTACTGCGGCTACAGCCCGGAACGGGTCAGCCCCGGTGATCGCCAGCGGCGCCTGGCCGACATCCGCAAGATCACCTCGGGTTCGACCCCGGCGGTGGCCGCGGTGGTTGATGGCCTGTATCAGCGCATCATCGCCGCCGGCACCTTCCCGGCGCCGTCGATGCGGGTGGCCGAAGCGGCCAAAGTGGTCGAGAACATCCAGCGTGACGTCAACATCGCCCTGGTCAACGAGCTGGCGCTGATCTTCGATCGCCTTGGCATCGACACCCAGGACGTGCTGGACGCTGCTGGCAGCAAGTGGAATTTCCTGCCGTTCCGCCCCGGCCTGGTCGGCGGCCACTGCATCGGCGTGGACCCGTACTACCTGCTGCATAAATCCGAGAGCGTGGGCTACCACCCGGACCTGATCCACACCGCGCGGCAGGTCAACAACCGTGTCGGCGAACACGTGGCCACGCGCGTGCTGGCGATGCTGGCCGAGCGGGGCCGCGAAGCGGCGCAGTCGCGCATCCTGGTGCTGGGCGTGACCTTCAAGGAAGACTGCCCCGACCTGCGCAACAGCCGTGCGCTGGAACTGGCCCAGCGCCTGCAGTCCGCCGGTGCACAGGTGCAGGTCAGCGATCCGTGGGTGGGGCCGGCCGCGCTGGCCGATGCGGACGTGCATTGGGTGGCCGAACCGCAGGCCGGGCTTTACGACGCGGTCGTGCTGGCGGTGGCCCATGCCAGCTTCAAGACGCTGGATGAAGCGCGCATCCGTGCCCTGCTGGCGCCGGGCGGGCTGGTCTACGACGTGAAGTCGGCCTGGCCCCGCAGCGTGGTCGACGACCGCCTGTAGACACCTGCACGGTAGACTGTGGCGGTTGCAACCGAGGAACGCCATGCACCGGTATATCGTCTACCTGCTCGCCATCCTGCTGTTTCCCCTGTGCCTGTGGCTGGCCACGATCTGGCCGGCCTGGTACTGGGGCGTCGGCCTGACCGCCGCGATGGTGGCACTGGGCACCTGGGACCTGCTGCAGAAGCGCAGCACCCTGCGCCGCAACTATCCGGTGATGGCGCACTTCCGCTACGGCCTGGAATCGATCGGCCCGGAAATCCGCCAGTACTTCGTGCAGAGCGACCTGGAGGACGTGCCGTTCTCGCGGCAGCAGCGTGCGCTGATCTACCAGCGCTCCAAGAACGAAATGGACACGGTGCCCTTCGGCACCCTGCGCAGCACCTATGCGGTGGATTACGAGTGGATCAACCATTCGCTGGCACCCACCACCATCGCCGCGCATGATTTCCGCGTGCTGATCGGTCCCACCTGCGCCAAGCCCTATTCGGCCAGCGTGTTCAACATCTCGGCGATGAGCTTTGGTTCGCTGTCGGCCAACGCGATCCGCGCGCTGAACGAAGGCGCGCGCCGCGGTGGCTTCTACCATGACACCGGCGAGGGCTCGATTTCGCCCTACCACCGCGAGATGGGGGGCGACCTGGTCTGGGAAATCGGCTCGGGCTACTTCGGCTGCCGCGACGAGAAGGGCGGTTTCAGCGAAGAGCGCTTCATCGCCAATGCCACCCAGGATCAGGTCAGGATGATCGAGATCAAGCTGTCGCAGGGCGCCAAGCCCGGCCACGGCGGCGTGCTGCCGGCACCGAAGGTGACCGCCGAGATCTCTGCCACCCGCGGCGTGCCGATGGGCGTGGACTGCGTGTCGCCCTCGCGCCATTCGGCATTTTCCACGCCGGTGGAGCTGCTGCAGTTCGTGGCCCGCCTGCGCGAGCTGTCCGGTGGCAAGCCGGTCGGCTTCAAGCTGGCCATCGGCCATCCGTGGGAATGGTTCGGCATTGCCAAGGCCATGCAGGAAACCGGCCTGCTGCCCGATTTCATCGTGGTCGATGGCGCCGAAGGTGGCACCGGCGCGGCCCCGGCCGAGTTCGTCGACCATGTGGGCGTGCCGATGCACGAGGCGTTGCTGCTGGTGCACAACACCCTGGTGGGCCTGGACCTGCGCGAGCGCATCCGCATCGGTGCGGCCGGCAAGATCACCAGCGCGTTTGAAATCGCCCGCACCATCGCGCTCGGTGCGGACTGGTGCAACGCCGGCCGCGGCTTCATGTTCGCCCTGGGCTGCATCCAGTCGCTGAGCTGCCACACCGACAAGTGCCCGACCGGCATCGCCACCCAGAACCCGGCGCGCTGGAAGCACCTGGATGCGCCGGACAAGGCCACGCGCGTGCACAGCTACCACGAGCACACGCTGCACGCGCTGAAGGAGCTGCTGTGCGCCGCCGGCCTCAACGACCCGGCCGAGCTTGGCCCGGAGCACATCCTGCGTCGCGTTTCGCCTGTCGAGATCCGTTCGCTGGCCTCGCTGTACCGCTACCTGGAACCGGGCGAGCTGCTGCACAAAGTGCCGGACCACGCGGTGTTCCACTCGTTCTGGGCCGAAGCGCGCAGTGATTCGTTCCAGCCGCCGCCGCGCATCCAGGCGTTGCGCGCGAGCAAATCACGGTAACGTGTTGTGTAGAGTCGAGCTTGCTCGACTGCTTTTCGATCAACAAAAGCAGTCGAGCAAGCTCGACTCTACGGAGATGCATCATGCAGTTCAGGACCGGCACGGCCGATGACGTAGCGATGCTGTGGGCACTGCGCACGCGCTGCGTGCGCGAAACCTGCAGCAGCCATTACCCACCCGAGGTAATTGCACCCTGGTCGGCCTCGCCGCCGCCGGCGCAGTACGCGCGCCTGCTGGCGCAGGGGGGCTGCGTGGTGGCCGAGGACAGCCAGGGCGGCCTGCTGGGTTTTGGCGTATTCGATGCCGAAGGCAACGAGGTCGATGCGCTGTTCGTCGATCCGGACAGGGGCGGGCAGGGCATCGGCCAGGCGCTGATGCAGCGCTTGCTGGCGCTGGCCGACCCCGCGCGCGACGTGGTGCTGTCGGCATCGCTCAATGCAGTGCCGTTCTACCAGCGCCAGGGGTTCATCGCCGGAAATGAGGAGGCCTACCCACACCCCAGCGGCGTGGCCCTGGGCTCGGTACGCATGCACCGGAAACTGTAGAGCCGAGCCCACGCTCGGCTGCTGTTGATTGGAGCCGAGCATGGGCTCGGCTCTACAGAATCCGGGTCAGCGCCCGGCAAGCCACGCGATGACGCCTTCGGCCGCGCGCTGGCCACTGGCATAGCACGCCGTCAGCAGGTAACCGCCGGTCGGCGCTTCCCAGTCCAGCATCTCGCCGGCACAGAACACGCCGGGCAGGGTGCGCACCATCAGGCCGTCATCCAGCGCCTGCAGGCGCACGCCGCCGGCGGTACTGATCACCTCGGCCATCGGCCGCGGGCGCAGCAGGCGCAACGGCAAGCGCTTCAGCGTGGTTGCCACGGCCGGCAGATCGTTGCCGGCCTCCTTGCCCAGGATCTCGAACACCAGTGCGGCTTTCACCGCATCCAGCCCGGCCTGGCGGCGCAGGTGCTCGCCGAAGCTGCGGCCCTTGCGCGGGCGCGACAGGTCGGCCAGCAGGCGCGCTTCATCGCGGCCCGGCACCAGATCCAGCCACAGGGTGGCGTGTCCCTCACGGTTGATGGTCTCGCGCAGGTCCGCAGCAAGGGCGTAGACCAGGCTGCCTTCGATGCCGTATTCGCTGGCCACGCATTCGCCCTGCAGCGACTGCGGCTGGCCCTGCAGGTCGATCCAGTGCGCGACCACCGCCTTCAGCGGTGCACCGGCATTGCGCTGGGCAAAGAACGGGGTCCAGTCCACGTCGAAGCCGCAGTTGGCCGATTGCAGCGGGGCGATGTCCACGCCGCGCGCCTGCAACGGCGCGACCCAGGCGCCATCGCTGCCCAGTTGCGGCCAGCTGCCGCCGCCCAGCGCCAGCACGGTGGCGTCGGCGTGCACGTCCACCGGGCCGTCGGCGGTGCTGAAGCACAACGCGCCATCATCGCTCCAGCCCGTCCAGCGGTGGTTGGCGTGCAGGCGCACGCCCTGTTCCTTCAGCCGCCGTACCCAGCCGCGCAGCAGCGGCGCCGCCTTGCGGTCGACCGGGAACACGCGGCCGGAACTGCCCACATAGGTCTCCACGCCGAAGCCGGCCGCCCAGTCACGCAGCGCCTGCGCGTCAAAGCCGTCCAGCCAGCGGCCGACCGCGGCGGACTGCTCGCGGTAGCGGCTGTCGAACAACGGGCGCGGGTCGGAATGGGTCAGGTTGAGACCGCCCTTGCCGGCAATCAGGAACTTGCGGCCGGGCGAACCCTTGGCTTCGTACAGGTCCACGTCCAGCCCTGCCGCGCGCAGGCGCTCGGCGGCGAACAGTCCGGCCGGGCCGCCACCGATGACGGCGACCCGGCGCGGCGGTGCGGCATTACGGTTTGACATCGAGCAGCTCGACATCGAACACCAGCGAGGAACCGGCCGGGATCGGGCCGACGCCGCGGTCGCCATAGCCATAGGCCGGCGGGATCATCAGGGTGCGCTTGCCGCCCACCTTCATGCCGGCCACGCCTTCATCCCAGCCACGGATGACCTGGCCGGCGCCGAGCGTGAAGGTGAACGGTTCGCCGCGGCCGACCGAGCTGTCGAAGGTCTTGCCGTGCTTGCTTTCGGTGCGCTGGTCGTAGATCCAGCCGGTGTAGTGCACGCTCACCTTCTGCCCGGGCACGGCTTCGGCGCCGGTACCGACCTGGGTGTCGATGCGCTCGAAGGTGGCCAGGGTGCCACCCGGCGGCGGACCGGACGGTTCGCGGGCACAGCCGGCGGCGACAAGGGACAGCAGCAGGGGAAGCAGCAGGCGGCGCATCGGCGTCTCCGGGATGGGCGGTGTCGGGGGCGGCAAGGGTAGCGCATCAGCGCCGGGTATCATGGTGGCATGGCCAAACTCCTGCTCAATCTCCGCAACGTCGGTGACGACGAATACGCCGATGTATGCACGCTGCTGGACCAGCATGGCATCGCCTGGTACCGCACCGAACCCAGCCCGTGGGGCATTTCCAACGGCGGCCTGTGGCTGAGCGAGGATGGCGACCAGCCGCGGGCGAAGGCGCTGATGGCCGAGTACCAGGCGGCGCGCGGGGTGCGCGTGCGCGCCGAGCGCGAGCAGGCACTGCGCGAGGGCACGGCCGAGACGTTCGGCAGCCTGTTGCGGCGGCGGCCGGTGTTCGTGGTGCTGGTGCTGCTGGGCATGATCGTGGCGGCGGCGCTGGTGCTGCTGCCGTTCGTGCTGTTGCGGGGCTAAGCCCCCGAGGTAGTGCCGGCCGCTGGCCGGCAAGGGCTCGGATCCCTCCGCCGCGCGGAGGGCTCTGACCCCTGAATCTGTCCATGCGGCCGACAGGCGCTAAAATGGCAGGATGATCGCCAATACCGCTGCCTACCACTTCGCCGTCATCGACGCCCCCCAGGCCCTGTGCGACCAACTGCTGGCGCGCGCCGAGGCGGCGGAGCTGCGCGGAACCATCCTGGTGGCGGGCGAGGGCCTGAACCTGTTCCTGGCCGGGGCGCCGGAGGCGATCGAGGGTTTCTACGCCGCCCTGCATGACGATGCGCGCTTTGCCGGCATGCGGGTCAAGACCAGCTTCAGCGAGCACCAGCCGTTCGCGCGCCTGAAGGCGAAGGTGAAGGACGAGATCATCAGCTTCCGCCGCGATGACGGCCAGCCGCTGGAGTACCCGCGGGCGCCGGCCGTGGACCCGGCCACCGTGCAGCGCTGGCTGCGCCAGGGCCATGACGATGCAGGCAAGCCGGTGGTGATGCTCGACACGCGCAACCTGCAGGAAGTGGAGTACGGCACGTTCAAGGACGCACTGGTGCTGCCCATCCACAAGTTCACCGATCTGCCGGAGGCCCTGGCGCCACACCGCGAGGCGCTGAAGGACAGCACCGTGGTCAGCTTCTGCACCGGTGGCATCCGCTGCGAGAAGGCCGCCCTGTGGATGCTCAACGACGGCATGGACAACGTGCTGCAGCTTGACGGCGGCATCCTTGGTTACTTCGAGGAGGTCGGCGGCGAGGGCTACGAGGGCCGCTGTTTCGTGTTCGATGAGCGCGTGGCGCTGGATGCCGCGCTGCAGCCGATGGTGGACGAGCCGCTGGCCGAACCGCGCCCGAGCGCGTTCTGACCGCGCTTCGGCTGACCGCGCTTCGGTAGAGCCGGCCGCTGGCCGGCTGCTTTTCACCGCCCAACGGCAGCCGAGCATGGGTTCGGCTCTACACCCATCCCGCAGGAATCAGCATCCTGCCACCGTCACTGGCCGTGGCCCCGTCCCGACCCCATGCATGGGGACATCCTGTGACGGAAATACGCCTGATGATCCCGTTGTCGATCCTCGACCTGGCCCCGGTCTGCGAGGGCAGCGATACCACCGCCGCCTTCGCCAACATGCTGGAACTGGCCCAGCACGCCGATGCGCTGGGCTACCGCCGCTACTGGCTGGCCGAACACCACAACATGCCCGGCATCGCCAGCGCGGCCACCGCCGTGCTGATCGGCCACGTAGCCGGCGGCACGAAGCGCATCCGCGTCGGCTCCGGCGGCATCATGCTGCCCAACCACGCGCCGCTGCAGGTGGCCGAGCAGTTCGGCACGCTGGCCTCGCTATACCCCGACCGCATCGACCTGGGCCTGGGCCGTGCACCTGGCACCGACCAGCCCACCGCGCGCGCCCTGCGCCGCTACTTCGACAGCGCCGACCAGTTCCCGCAGGACGTGCGCGAGCTGCTGCATTACTTCGAACCGGTGCAGCCCGGCCAGGCCGTGCAGGCCGTGCCCGGTGGCGGCCTGCGGGTGCCGACCTGGATCCTTGGTTCCAGTCTGTTCGGTGCGCGCATGGCCGCGTCGATGGGCCTGCCGTATGCCTTTGCCTCGCATTTCGCGCCCGACTCGATGGACGAAGCGCTGGCGGTCTATCGTCGCGAATTCCGCCCCTCGGCCACGCTCAAGCAGCCGCACGCGATGCTGGCGCTGAATGTCGTGGCCAGTGACAGTGAAGCCGAATCGCGCCGGTTGTTCACCAGCCAGCAGCAGAGCTTCGTCAACCTGCGCCGCGGCCGCCCGGGCAGGATCCCGGCGCCGATCGACGACATCGAAACCTTCTGGGAGCCGCACGAGAAGCTGGGCGTGGAACGCGCGCTGGCCTGCACCGTGCTGGGCGATCCGCAGCAGGTGGCCGAGGGCATCGCCGCGTTCGTTGATCGCCACACGCCCGACGAACTGATGCTGACCGCCAACCTGTACGACCACCGCGCGCGCCTGCGCTCGTTCGAGCTGGCCATGCAGGCCTGGCATGCCCGCCACGCAGGCTGAACATCTGCATCACGGCGCATTGCACCCGCGCCGGGTCTGATGGGGGCTCCTCATTCCGGAGCCCCCACCATGGCCGATACCCGCGCCGAACACATTGCCCAGCTGGCCGAACTGATCAAGGACGTGGAGGTGGCGATGTTCACCACCGTCGGCGTCGATGGCCGGCTGTACAGCCGCCCGCTGGGCACCCAGCAGGTCGCCTTCGATGGCGACCTCTGGTTCGCCACCGCCGCCGACAGCCCGAAGGTGGCCGAGATCGCGCTCAATCCCCGGGTCAACGTGGCCTATGCCTCGGCGTCGAAGAACACCTACGTGTCGGTGGCCGGGCGCGCGCGCATCGTCGATGACCGGGCGAAGATCGAGGAGCTGTGGTCGCCGCCGATGAAGTTGTTCTTCCCGGGCGGCAAGGATGACCCGAACCTGCGGTTGATCCACGTGCGCGCCGATTCGGCCGAATACTGGGATGGCCCCGGCACGCTGCTGGGCAAGGCGCTGAGTTTCGTGCTGTCGGCGGTGCAGGACGAGCCGGCGCAGCTGGGCGACAACGGGTTCATCGACCTGCGGTGAGGGTCTCATCCACGCCGTGCGTGGACGGTAGTGCCGGCCGCTGGCCGGCATTGCGGCATTCCTGGCAGCGGCCCAGCGGCCGGCTCTACCGGGCGGGGTGTGTGGGGTAGCGCCGGGCCATGCCCGGCGAGCGCAGCGGTCGGCACTCAGAACCAGCGCTGGAACAGCTCCACCGTATAGCCCACCAGCTGTCCCGAACTGAAGCCGAAGAAGGCGATGGCCACCACGCCGGCAATCCAGTTGAACAGCATCAGCGCGCCATCGCGTTCCAGCAGCGCCAGTGCGAACAGCAGCAGCTGGAAGCCGAACAGGAAGTTGGTGAACGGGATCGGCAGCGACAGCAGTACGCCCAGCAGGACCAGCAGCAGGCCGGTGAATGCATGCGGCGGCAGCGGAACCAGCAGTTGCGGCATGCGCGGCGAGAGCATGCGGTCCAGCCGCCGCAGCGGCCGGTCGATGCGGTCCAGGAAGGTGTGCATGGTGCCGCGCTTCGGCCCGCGCCGGGCGATGAAGCCCGGCAGCCAGGGCTTGCGCCGGCAGAACAGCATCTGCAGGCCGATCAGAACCACCAGCGGCCCGCTGACCGCGCCGCCCATGCCCGGGATCGGGATGAAGGAGGGCAGGATGGCCACGAACAGGAACACGCCGAAGGCGCTCTGCTGCAGGTCCTTGAGAATCTGCCCGAGGGGCATGTGCTCGGCCGGGTCACCGGAAGCGAACATCGCCAGCAGGGTACGGATGCCCTCGTTGCGGTAGATCGGGCGCTGCTCGCCCGATCCGTCGTCCGGCACGTGGTTCGGATCAGGCGGTGAGCTCATCGGCCTGCTCGTCGGACAGGGTGCGCAGCAGCAGCTTGTCCACGCGCGCACCGTCCAGATCGACCACCTCGAAGCGCCAGCCGGCCCAGTCGAAATACTCGCCCGCATGCGGGATGCGGCCGAAGTAGTGGATGCACATGCCGGCCAGCGTGTAGTAGTCGCCGTCCTCGGCATCAGGCAGTTCGTTGCTGCCGATCAGCTCGCGCAGGTCCTCGATCGGCAGCGAGCCGTCCACCAGCAGCGAGCCGTCCTCGCGGGTCACCACCAGGGCGTCCTCGTCGGCGTTTTCCACCGCCTGCAGGCGGCCGACCACCGCGCCCATCAGGTCGCTGATGGTCACCAGGCCCTGGATCTCGCCGTACTCGTCCACCACCAGCGCCATCGACTGCTGTTCCTCGCGGAAGATCTCCAGCAGCTTCATCGCGTGAGTGGATTCGGAAACGTACAGCGGCTCGCGCAGGGTCTGGAACAGCGCGTTGTCACCGCGCGCCATGCGCGTGGCCAGTGATTTCAGTTCCAGGATGCCGACCACGTCCATGTCGTTGTCGCGCAGTACCGGGTACCGCGAGAACTCGTGCTCGGCCATGATTTCCAGGTTGCGCTCCAGGCCGGCCTGGGTGTCGAGCCAGGCGATCCGGTTGCGCGGGGTCATCAGGCTGTCGGCGGTACGGTCGCCCAGGCGCATGACGCGGTTCATCATGTCGCGCTCGTGGGTATCGATCACGCCGGCCTCGTGGCTCTCGGCCACCAGCATGCGGATCTCTTCTTCGGTCACCTGGGCGGCTTCGTCCTGGCCCAGGCCCATCACCTTCAGCATCAGCTGGGTGGTCTTGGACAGCAGCCAGACGAAGGGCAGGGCCAGCTTGGCCAGCCAGCTCATCGGCATGGCCACCAGGCCGGCGATGGCTTCCGACCGGGTCAGCGCCAGGCGCTTGGGAACCAGCTCGCCGAAGATCAGGGTGATGAAGGTGATCAGGCTGACGGCCAGCACGGTGCCGATCTTGCCGGCATAGGCGAAGCCGGGCATCAGCCCCTCGATCCATCCGCCGAAGGCTTCGCCCAGCGCTTCACCGCCCAGATAGCCGGTCAGGACGCCGATGACGGTGATGCCGATCTGCACGGTGGACAGGAAGCTTTCCGGCTTCTCGGAGAGCTCCAGCGCCTTGGCGGCCCGCTTGGAGGTGGCGGCCATCTGCTTCAGGCGGCTCTTGCGCGAGGTCATGACCGACATCTCGGACATGGCGAAGAAGCCGTTCAGCAGAACAAGCGCGAAAACAATCAGGATCATTTCAAACACGGGCGTCGTCCCCGGTTGGTGGCAGGGAGGGCGGGTGCTTGCAGTGGCGGCAGGCGCTCAGGAACAGGGTCCGGCGCGGCGCAGGGGGGTAAGGGTCGTCGTCCATAAGGTGCGCCCGGGGGCGCGCTGGCATCTTAGCAAACGGCCATGGTTGGGTGGCAACTGCCTGTTCAGGTTGGGGGTTTCCACCCCCTTGTCGGGGGCGGGGATACCCGGAATGGTCATCTAGCCGTCATAATTCGTCCTGGTGCCGTCCTTCCCGCGACGGCTGACAGGTTTCTCAATGTTCTCTCTGCAGACCATTTTCGGTTCCGGCAAACAGTTCTACACCCTGCTTGATGAGGCTGCCGTCGCGGCCAACGACGCTGCCAAGGCACTGCATTCGATGCTGCGCGAGGCCGACCGCCAGCCCGCGCTGGACGCCTTCAAGCTGGCCCGCCTGCGCGAGCGCGCGGCCTCGGACAAGATCAGCCAGGCGCTGGTGGACAGCTTCATGACCCCGATCGAGCGCGAGGACATCGAAGCGCTGGGTTCGGCGCTGTACAAGATCCCGAAGCAGATCGAGAAGTTCGCCGATCGCTATTCGCTGGCCACGACCCATCTGGAGCACATCGACTTCGCGCCGCGCGCGGCGATGCTGGAACAGGCTGCCGGCGTGGTGGTGGAGATGGTGGCCGACCTGCGCCACATGAACCTGGACCGGATGACCGGGCTCAACGAGAAGCTGCGTTCGCTGGAAAACGAGGCCGACCGCCTGATGCTCGAGCTGTACCGCGACATCTATTCGGGCCGCCTGGACAACCTGCAGATGTTCCTGCTGAAGGAATTCTTCGAGATCCTGGAAAAGGCCATCGACCGCTGCCGCGAGGCCGGCGTGGTGGCGTACCAGATCGTGTTGAAGAACAGCTGACGGACGCCGCCGCATGTTGACCCTTGTCCTGGTGGTGATCCTGGCCGCGCTCGTCTTCGAGTTCATCAACGGCTTCCACGACACCGCCAATTCCATTGCCACCGTGGTGGCGACCAAGGTGCTCTCGCCCGGCTGGGCGGTGATGCTGGCCGCGGTCATGAACCTGATCGGCGCGCTGACCGGCACCGCGGTCGCGTTGACCATCGCCTCCGGCCTGCTCAACACCAACGTCGTGGAGGTCACCCCGCAGGTGATCCTGTGCGCGCTGCTGGGCGGCATCATCTGGAACCTGATCACGTGGTGGAAGGGCCTGCCGTCCTCCTCCTCGCACGCCCTGATCGGCGGCCTGTGCGGCGCCGGCCTGGCCGCGGCCCACAACAACTGGGACGCGCTGATCTGGTCCGAGCGCCTGGGCAGCTGGGCGCAGAACAAGGGCCTGCTGTGGAAGGTGTTCGTGCCGATGATCACCTCGCCGATCGCCGGTTTCCTGCTCGGCATCGTGGTGATGGTGCTGCTGTGGGGCCTGATCGCCGGCCTGGCCAGGATCGGTGGTGCCATCGGCCGCCTGGCCCGCCCGCGCATCGTCAACGCGTTCTTCGGCAAGGCCCAGATCGCCTCGGCGGCCTACATGGGCTTTGCCCACGGCCACAACGATGCGCAGAAGACCATGGGCATCATCGCCATGACGCTGATCGGTGCCGAAGCCACCGGTGCGTTGAACGACCTGCCGTCGTGGCTGGCCTTCATGCACCCGGACGCGCACGCCGGTGACGGCATCGCGATGTGGATCGTGCTGACCTGCGCGGTGGTGATGGCTGCCGGTACCGCCTCGGGCGGCTGGAAGATCATCAAGACGCTGGGCCACAAGATGGTCAAGCTGCACCCGATCCACGGCTTCGCCGCGGAGACCAGCTCGGCCACCATCCTGACCATGGCCGCCCACTTCGGCATGCCGGTCTCGACCACCCACAGCATCTCCACGGCCATCATGGGCGTCGGCTTCGCCAAGAACCCGCGTTCGCTGAAGTTCGGCGTGATCGAGCGCATCGTCTGGGCCTGGATCCTCACGATCCCCGCCGCCGGCGGCTGTGCGTACCTGATCCTGAAGCTGTTCGAGCTGTTCGGCTGGACCTGAGGCCAGCAGCCCGATGAACGAAAAAGCCCGCCGGATTCCGGCGGGCTTTTTTCATGGGCAGAGAATTCTCCCGTACCCATCGTGCCGACCAACGGTCGGCACCCACCAACAGACAGCGCCCGGAAACTGTCAGTGGCGGGGTGGGGTGGGCAGGCGGGGGCGCAGAGCGCCATGGATGGCGCTCTACGAGGCACGCAGGAGCGGATTTTGCCGTCCCCCGCCTGCCCACCCCACCTCGCCAACCCACGGAATGCCAGCTCTTGCTGTTGTAGTGGCAGTTGATCCCCAGCGGGTGCCGGGCCGCAGGCCCGGCCACCACCACTACCAATCAGTTGCGCTGGAACAGCGCCTGCACATCCCTGCGGAACGCCGCCTGGCTGTCCGCGCGACTGTAGAACATGTGCCCGCCCGGATAGCTGCGCACCTGCACCCGGTCCGGGTTGCTGCCCATCGCCGGCATCTGGTCCACCGTCAGGATCGACCCCATGAACGGGCACGACAGGTCGTTCCAGCCATGCACGATCAGCACCTGCAGGTGCGGATCGATCGCCACGGCCTGGCGCAGCTGGGTCACCGCCCCCTGGCGCAGCTCGCCACCGCGGTCCCACAGCCGGTTCACGTCGTAGTTCAGCGCCTGGTAGCGCGCATCGACCTTCCACCCGACCACGCGCGTCACGAAGTCGACCATCGCCGTGGTGGTCGGCGCGATGATGCTGTCCAGCAGGGGATCATTGGCGCGCTGTTCCGGATCGTTCGGGAACGGGTCGAACGCGGTCACATTGGAGTCGTAGCGGCTGCCCAGCGTGCCCTTGTCGCGGAACACCTCGCGCAGGTAAGCCTGGGTTTCCAGGCGGCCACCGGCGCGGCGCACGAACTGCGGGTCCAGCCCGGTCAGCTCGGTCACCCGGCGCAGCATCGCCTCGGTCGCCTGCGGATCGCTGCGGCCCTTCATCAGCGCCGTGGCGTAGTCACCACGCGTGTATTCCACCACCTCGCGCATGGCCGCATCGGTCAGCTTGCCCTGGCGCTCCAGGTGCGCCGCGGCAATGGACGGCAACGTCTGCATCCATGCCATCGGCGAAACATCGGCGTTGTCTTCCAGGGTCGGGCTCAGGTACGGCGACACCAGCACCAGGCCGTTCATCGCCACGCCCAGGCGCGTCTGCAGGTAATGGGTGATGCGCGGGCCACGGTAGCCGCCGTAGCTTTCGCCGGTCAGGTACTTGCGCGCGCCCATGCGCTGGTTGCGCAGCAGCCAGTCGTAGATCGAGCGTGACAGGTACTCGATGTCGGCGCTGGGGTTGTACAGCTGCTTCTTCGCTTCATCATCGCTGATGCGCGCGCGGCTGAAACCCGTGCCGACCGGATCGATGAACACCAGGTCGGTGAAGTCCAGCCAGGTGCCGGGGTTGTCGTGCAGGGTGGCCGGTGCCGAGGCGCTGTCGCCTTCCGAGCCGAAGGTGACCACCTTGGGCCCGATCGCGCCCATGTTGAGGTACACCGACGATGCGCCGGGGCCGCCATTGAGAGCGAAGGTCACCGGGCGGTCCTTGCCGGGCATCGTGTAGGCGGTGAACACCACATCGGCGATCACCTTGCCCTTCTCGTCGCGCACCGGCAGGGTGCCGACGGTGGCGGTGTAGTCGAGGGTGCGGCCGGCCAGGCGCATGCTCTGGCGGGCGGAGGCATCGGCCGGCAGCGCGGGCGCTTCGGTCTTTTCCTCCTGGGTGTCGGGCTTGGATTCGGCGGCCGATGCGGTGAAGGCGCAGGCAGGGGCAACGAGCAGGCCGGCGCAGAGCGCGGCGATGTGCAGCAGGGACTTCATGGCACCAGGACGGTAGCGGAAGAGGATCCCGATGCTAGGCCGCCGCCCGGCGCACCGTATGTGTCCAAAGGCATGGCCGCCGGTGCTGGCCCGTTGCGGCCAGATTCGGTCAAGCGGGCAGGGCGCTCCGCGCCTCGTCGTCGGCCAGCAGGCCGTACACGGCCGAATCGGACAACTCGCCCTGGATGCGCCAGCGCTGGCGCAGCACGCCTTCCAGGTGGAAGCCCAGGCGATCGAGCACGTGTGCGGAGGGCTGGTTGCGCGGGTCGATCTCCGCTTCCACCCGATGCAGGCCCAGGGTGTCGAACAGATAGGCAAGCAGGTGCTGCAGCGCTTCGTGCATGTAGCCCTGGCCCTGCTTGCCGGGGGCCAGCAGGTAGCCGATCTCGGCGCGTGCGGCGTCACGGTCCAGCGCGAACACCACGCAGATGCCCAGCAACGGGCCTTCCAGCGATTCGCGAACGGCCAGCTTGAGCTGGGTGCCGGTGGTGTGCGCGGCGAGGTCGTCGTCGATCTGCGCGCGGGCTTCGGTCGGTCGCGTCCACGCCGGATGGTTCCAGAAGCGCATCACGTCCGGGTCGGACTGCAGGGCGAACAGGGCGGCCGCATCGTCACGGCGGATCGGGCTCAGGACCAGCCGCGCGCTGTGCAACGGCAGTCCCGGGAACAGCAGGGAATGGCTGGCCAATACGAGGGTCCACGCAGAGAGACGCGCATTATGGCGCCGCTGGGTTTGCCGATGGGGGCGTGATGTCCGGGGGGCATCAACCGGTAGTGCCGGCCGCTGGCCGGCAACCTCGACTGCCGGCCAGCGGCCGGCACTACCAGAGGATGGCGTCAGGCTTCCAGGGAAGCCAGGTCGCCCTTGCTCTCCAGCCAGCCCTTGCGATCAGACGCACGCTTCTTGGCCAGCAGCATGTCCATCAGCGAACGGGTCTGCTCGCCGTCATCCACCGTCAGCTGCACCAGGCGGCGCGTATCGGGGTGGATGGTCGACTCGCGCAGCTGCGGCGGATTCATTTCGCCCAGGCCCTTGAAGCGGGTGACATTGACGGCGCCCTTGATCTTCTCGCGTTCGATCCTGTCCAGGATCGAGCGCTTCTCTTCCTCGTCCAGGGCGTAGAACACCTGCTTGCCCACGTCGATGCGGAACAGCGGCGGCATCGCCACGAACACATGGCCGGCATCGACCAGCGCCGGGAAGTGCTTGAGGAACAGCGCGGTCAGCAGGGTGGCGATGTGCAGGCCGTCCGAGTCCGCGTCGGCGAGGATGACCACCTTGCCGTAACGCAGGCCGGCGATGTCTTCCTTGCCCGGGTCGCAGCCGATGGCCACGGCCAGGTTGTGCACTTCTTCGGAGGCCAGCACGCTGTTGGACGACACTTCCCAGGTGTTGAGGATCTTGCCGCGCAGCGGCAGGATCGCCTGGAAGTCCTTGTCGCGCGCCTGCTTGGCGCTGCCGCCTGCCGAGTCACCTTCCACCAGGAACAGTTCGGTGCGCGACAGGTCCTGGCTGATGCAGTCGGCCAGCTTGCCGGGCAGGGCCGGGCCCTGGGTGACCTTCTTGCGGACGACCAGCTTCTCGGTCTTCAGGCGCGCGCTGGCGCGCTCGATGGCGATCTGCGCGATCTTCTCGCCCAGCTCCACGTTCTGGTTCAGCAGCAGGCTGAAGGCGTCGTGCGCGGCGCCTTCGACGAAACCGGCGGCCTGGCGCGAGGACAGGCGTTCCTTGGTCTGGCCGCTGAACTGCGGGTCGGTCATCTTCAGCGACAGCACGAACGACACGCGGTCCCACACGTCTTCCGGGGCCAGCTTGACGCCGCGCGGCAGCAGGTTGCGGAAGTCGCAGAACTCGCGCAGCGCTTCGGTCAGGCCGGTACGCAGGCCGTTGGCGTGGGTGCCGTGCTGGGCGGTGGGAATCAGGTTGACGTAGCTTTCCTGCACCAGCTCGCCTTCCGGCAGCCAGGCCACGGCCCAGTCAACGATCTCCGTATCCTTCTTCAGGTTGCCGACGAACAGATCGGCCGGCAGCGACTCGCGGTCGCCCAGCTCCATTTTCAGGTAGTCGCGCAGGCCGTCTTCGTAGTACCAGGTGTCGACTTCGCCGGTGGCTTCGTCGGTCAGCTTCACGGTCAGGCCCGGGCACAGCACGGCCTTGGCGCGCAGCAGGTGCTTGAGCGCACGCACGGCGAACTTGGGCGTATCGAAGTACTTCGGGTCCGGCCAGAAGCGCAGGCGGGTACCGGTGTTCTTCTTGCCGACCGTGCCGACCACTTCCAGCGGCGAGGCGCGGTCGCCATCGCGGAAGGTGATGCGATGCTCGGCACCGTCGCGCTTGATGTGGATTTCGACCAGGGTGGACAGCGCGTTGACCACGCTGACGCCCACGCCGTGCAGGCCGCCGGAGAAGGTGTAGTTGTTGTTGTTGAACTTGCCGCCCGCGTGCAGGCGGGTCAGGATCAGCTCGACGCCCGGGATCTTTTCTTCCGGATGGATGTCCACCGGCATGCCGCGGCCGTCATCGCTGACCTCCACGCTGCCGTCCTTGTACAGGG
Source organism: Stenotrophomonas sp. FW305-3-2-15-E-LB1 (assembly GCF_058787375.1). Taxonomy (NCBI): domain Bacteria; kingdom Pseudomonadati; phylum Pseudomonadota; class Gammaproteobacteria; order Lysobacterales; family Lysobacteraceae; genus Stenotrophomonas; species Stenotrophomonas sp. FW305-3-2-15-E-LB1. Next base: position 99,705 of record NZ_JBYSZR010000001.1, on the reverse strand, counting down.
TGATCTCGATCGAGCGGGCGTGGCCGGCAAGGGCCTCGTCCACCGAGTTGTCGATCACTTCCTGCGCCAGGTGGTTCGGGCGCGCGGTGTCGGTGTACATGCCAGGACGGCGCTTGACCGGGTCAAGGCCGGACAGGACTTCAATATCGGCGGCGTTATAGCGTGCGTTCATCTATCTTCAAAGCGCGGAGCGACGCGCAAGTGTGCGGCGTGGACGGGAATTTTGCACGCCTGCGGTTCAGCCTCGGCGCCGGGGAGGGGGTAAAATGACAGCCGCTGGAATCTGAACGCCGGCGCCCCCATGTCCAAGCCATACCGCGAGGAGGACTCCATGAAGAAGTTGCTGACCATTGCGATCCTGGCCGCTGCCGCCGTTGCAGTGCCGCTGGTGATGGCGCAGAACGCAGGCCCGTCGGCCCCGCAGCAGGGTGACCAGGCGGACAAGGCCGCGCAGTCCGAGGCGGATGCCAAGGCCAAGCGCCGCGCCCAGGCCAATGCCGAAATGAAGGCCAAAGGCCAGCCGGTCCCGCAGCAGGAAGAAGAAGAGGAAGCGCGGAAGAAGAAGTAAGGCGTCCGCCGCCGAGGCTTCTGCCGCAAGGCTCTGGCCCCTGAACGCCCCGCACTGCGGGGCGTTTTCTTTTAGTGGTGACGCCATCTGCCCCTTGGGTTGGCGGCCATCTATCTGTAAACTATGGCTTTCCGGGAGTAGTGCGTGTCCACCATTTGCGAATGGGCTGGACCGGCCATGCGTGGCCTCCAGCAATGCGGGTCGCAGGTGACGGTCGAATTGGCCGGCACGGCCGCCCCGACCTCGCACGATGGTCCCCGTCCGGCGCCTGCCGCCGACCGGTCCCGCACCTCCCTCGCTGCCCCAGCGAACCGGAAAACCCCCTTTCTGCTCCACGCCCGCCCCTCGGGCAGGCGTGGCGCTGCCGTTTTCCATTTCCAGACAGGATGCTTGCAGCCATGACTCCCTTGATTTTCGTAACCGGCGGCGTGGTGTCCTCGCTCGGCAAAGGTATTGCCGCTGCGTCACTGGCCGCCATCCTCGAAGCGCGTGGCCTGAAGGTCACGATGATGAAGCTCGACCCGTACATCAACGTCGACCCGGGCACCATGAGCCCGTTCCAGCACGGTGAGGTCTACGTCACCGACGACGGCGCCGAGACCGATCTCGACCTGGGCCACTACGAGCGCTTCGTGCGTACCCGCCTGAGCCGCAAGAACTCGGTCACCACCGGCCGCATCTACGAGAACGTGATCCGCAAGGAGCGCCGCGGCGACTACCTGGGCGCGACCGTGCAGGTCATCCCGCACATCACCGACGAGATCCGCCGCTGCATCGACGAAGCCACCGAAGGCTACGACGTGGCCCTGGTCGAGATCGGCGGCACCGTGGGCGATATCGAGTCGCTGCCGTTCCTGGAAGCGATCCGCCAGGTGCGCACCGAGCGCGGCCCGGAGAAGGCGCTGTTCATGCACCTCACCCTGGTGCCGTACATCGGCGCCGCTGGTGAGCTGAAGACCAAGCCGACCCAGCACTCGGTGAAGGAACTGCGCTCGATCGGCATCCAGCCGGACGTGCTGCTGTGCCGTTCCGAGCAGGCTGTGCCGGATTCGGAGCGCCGCAAGATCGCCCAGTTCACCAACGTCTCCGAACGCGCCGTCATCAGCGTGCCGGACGTGGATGTGCTGTACCGTATTCCGTCGGGCCTGCATGCGCAGGGCCTGGACGAGATCGTGGTCAACCAGCTGAAGCTGGCCGACAAGGTCGGCCCGGTCGACCTGTCGATGTGGGAGGACGCGGTCGACGCGACCCTGCACCCGCTGGACGAAGTGACCATCGCCGTGGTCGGCAAGTACGTCGACCACCAGGACGCGTACAAGTCGGTCGGCGAAGCCCTCAAGCACGGCGGCCTGCGCCAGCGCACCAAGGTCAACCTGAAGTGGCTGGAAGCGCAGGACCTGGAAGGCACCGACATGGCCGCGCTGGCCGACGTCGACGGCATCCTGGTGCCGGGCGGCTTCGGTGACCGCGGTTTCGAAGGCAAGGTGCTGACCTCGCAGTTCGCCCGCCAGAACAGCGTGCCGTACTTCGGCATCTGCTACGGCATGCAGGCGGCGGTGGTGGACTACGCGCGCCACGTGCTGGGCCTGGAAAACGCCAACAGCACCGAGAACGACCGCCAGTCGCCGGATCCGGTGATCGGCCTGATCACCGAATGGCGTACCGCCACCGGCGATGTCGAGAAGCGCGATGACAAGAGCGACCTCGGCGGCACCATGCGCCTGGGCCTGCAGGAACAGCGCCTGAAGCCGGGCACGCTGGCCCGCGAGCTGTACGGCAAGGACGTGGTCTCCGAGCGTCACCGCCACCGCTACGAGTTCAACAACCGCTACCGCACCCAGCTGGAAGATGCCGGCCTGGTGATCTCGGGCAAGTCGATGGACGACACCCTGGTGGAAGTGGTCGAGCTGCCGCGTGACGCGCACCCATGGTTCCTGGCCTGCCAGGCGCACCCGGAATTCCTGTCCACCCCGCGCGATGGCCATCCGCTGTTCATCGGCTTCATCCGTGCCGCGCGCGAGCGCAAGGCCGGTGGCGCGCTGCTGGCCGAAGCCCGCGCCTGACTTGTGAAGGGGGGCTTCGGCCCCCATCCTGCATGCTTCAACCCCAGCGCGCCGGCCCTGCCGGCGTAGCGGACAACAAGGAAACGCCATGAAACTGTGTGGATTCGAGGTCGGGCTGGACCAGCCCCTGTTCCTGATCGCCGGCCCCTGCGTGATCGAGTCGATGCAGCTGCAGCTCGATACCGCCGGCAAGCTGAAGGAGATCACCGACCGCCTCGGCGTCAACTTCATCTTCAAGTCGAGCTTCGACAAGGCCAACCGTACCTCGGGCACCGCCTTCCGCGGCCCGGGCATGGAAGAAGGCCTGAAGGTGCTGGCCGAAGTGAAGAAGCAGATCGGCGTGCCGGTGCTGACCGACGTGCATGAATACACCCCGATGGACGAAGTGGCCTCGGTGGTGGACGTGCTGCAGACCCCGGCGTTCCTGGTCCGCCAGACCGACTTCATCCGCAAGGTGTGTGCGGCCGGCAAGCCGGTCAACATCAAGAAGGGCCAGTTCCTGGCGCCGTGGGACATGAAGCCGGTCGTGGAGAAGGCCAAGGCTACCGGCAACGAGCAGATCATGGTCTGCGAGCGCGGTGCCAGCTTCGGCTACAACAACCTGGTCAGCGACATGCGTTCGCTGGCAGTGATGCGCGATACCGGTTGCCCGGTGGTGTTCGATGCCACCCATTCGGTGCAGCTGCCGGGCGGCCAGGGCACCAGTTCGGGCGGCCAGCGCGAGCACGTGCCGGTGCTGGCGCGTGCCGCGGTGGCGGTGGGCATCTCCGGTCTGTTCGCCGAGACCCACCCGGATCCGTCCAAGGCCCTGTCCGATGGCCCCAATGCGTGGCCGCTGGACCAGATGGAAGCCCTGCTCGAGACCCTGATGGAGCTCGACGCGGTGACCAAGAAGCACGGCTTCTCGCGCTTCGCGTGAGTCTTGACCCGTGGGCGGCGCTGGAAGCCCAGCGTCGCCGGCGGCATTGGCGCAGCTGGCCGTGGGGCTGGATGGCGCTGGCGCTGTGCGTGCTGGCGTGGGTCGCGCTCGGTTACATGGTGCTGCTGGGAGCTGCCGGTACGCGCATGCCGGGCGATGGTGCGGCCCCGCACTGGCAGGCCACGATGTTCAAGGTTTCCCTTGCCGCGGTCGCCGTGCTGTATGCGGCGAGCCTTGCAAGCACGGTGCTGGGCTGGCGCCTGCAGCGCGCACGCGGTGCCGCTGGGCTGGCCGCGCTGCTGCTGGCCGTGCCGTCGGCGCTGTTGGCCTGGGCCATCCTTGCCCAGCTGTGATGGTTCACCTGCGGGCATTGGCCCCCTTCATGCGGTACCCATTCATACGATGAACCCGACCTCTTCCGCGCGCGTGCCGCGCCGACCGTGGCCCTGGGGCGCGTGCGCGCTTGGCCTTGCCGTGCTTGCCTGGGCGGCCCTCGCTGCCGGGGTGGTGGTGTTCCTGTCTGCGATCGGCATGCCGGGCGATGGCAGCCATGCGCTGGCCTCCAAGCAGTGGATCCTGATGCTGGCGGTGGCCGTGCTGGCGCTGTCCGCGCTCGGCAGCGGGGTGGCCTCGGTGCTGGCCTGGCGCACCCGGCGTGGCCGTGGCACGGCTGCGGTGGCGGCACTGCTGCTGGCGCTGCTGGGCCTGCTGATTGCGGTGCCGCTGCTGGTGCAGGGCGCGGATCCGGTCGTGGCCGACGACACCATTTGGCAAGCGACGGGCAGCCGGGGATAATCACGCGGCATTTCACATTTGTCGCATTCCCTCCTCCAGACAGGTAACCGGTCCGCTCATGAGTACGATCCGCAGCATCCACGCCCGTGAAATCCTCGACAGCCGTGGCAACCCCACGCTGGAAGCCGAAGTCATCCTGGAGGACGGTTCGTTCGGTCGCGCCGCGGTTCCCTCCGGCGCCTCGACCGGTACCAAGGAAGCGGTCGAGCTGCGTGACGGCGACAAGACCCGTTACCTGGGCAAGGGCGTGCGCAAGGCCGTCGAGAACGTCAACGGCGCCATCGCCAATGCACTGAAGGGCTTCGAAGCCGTCGACCAGGCTGGCCTGGACCGTCGCCTGATCGACCTGGACGGCACCGAGAACAAGGGCCGCCTGGGCGCCAACGCGCTGCTGGCCGTGTCGATGGCAGCCGCGCATGCGGCCGCTGCGTCCAGCAAGCAGGCCCTGTGGCAGTACCTGGCCACCAAGACCGGTGCGACCCCGTCGCTGCCGGTGCCGATGATGAACATCATCAACGGCGGCGCACACGCCGACAACAACGTCGACTTCCAGGAATTCATGGTGCTGCCGGTGGGCTTCACCTCGTTCTCCGAAGCGCTGCGCGCCGGTACCGAAATCTTCCATTCGCTGAAGTCCGTGCTGAAGAGCCACGGCCTGAGCACCGCCGTGGGCGACGAAGGCGGCTTCGCGCCGGACTTCCGCAGCAACGTCGAAGCGCTGGACACCATCCTGGAAGCCATCGGCAAGGCCGGCTACACCGCCGGTGAAGACGTGCTGCTGGGCCTGGACGTGGCCTCCAGCGAGTTCTTCGAGAACGGCAAGTACAACCTGGTGGGCGAGAACAAGCGCCTGACCTCCGAGCAGTTCGTCGACTTCCTGGCCGACTGGGCCGCGCAGTACCCGATCATCACGATCGAGGACGGCCTGGCCGAGAACGACTGGGCTGGCTGGAAGCTGCTGACCGACCGCATCGGCAAGAAGGTGCAGCTGGTGGGCGACGACCTGTTCGTCACCAACCCGAAGATCTTCCAGGAAGGCATCGATTCGGGCACCGCCAATGCGATCCTGATCAAGGTCAACCAGATCGGTACCCTCAGCGAAACCCTGGAAGCGATCGCCATGGCCGACCGTGCCGGCTACGCCGCCGTGGTCTCGCACCGTTCGGGCGAAACCGAAGACACCACCATCGCCGACATCTCGGTGGCCACCACCGCCACCCAGATCAAGACCGGCTCGCTGTGCCGCAGCGATCGCGTGGCCAAGTACAACCAGCTGCTGCGCATCGAGGAAGCCCTCGGCGCCAGCGCGCGTTACGCCGGTCGTGACGCGTTCGTTTCGCTGAAGCGCTGAGCCCATGCGCGACTGGCGCTGGCTGCTGTTGCTGCTGGCCCTGCTGCTGGCATGGCTGCAGTACCGTTTCTGGTTCGGCCCGGGCAATTCGGGTGAAGTGATGATGCTCGAAGCCCAGGTCGCCAACCAGGAGCGGGACAATGAAGGTCTGCAGCAGCGCAACGATGCGCTGGCTGCCGAAGTGAAGGACCTCAAGGAAGGCCAGGCCGCCATCGAAGAACGCGCGCGCAGCGAGCTGGGCATGATCAAGCCCGGCGAGAAGTTCTACCGCGTGGTGGAGGATGCGCCGGTTCGCCCGGCGCAGGCTGCACCGGTCGCGGCGCAGGTCGGCGACCACCCGGCGGACGTGCCGTGAGCGCGGCCATCTGGGCGGTCGTTCCGGCCGCCGGGCGGGGCACCCGTTTCGGCGCGCCGTTGCCCAAGCAGTACCTGCAGGCGGGCGGGCAGATCCTGCTCGCCCATACCCTGGATGCACTGCTGGCGCACCCGGCCGTGGCTGGGGCGATGGTGGTGATCGGCCAGGACGATGCCGATTGGCCGGGCTGGACCGAGTGGTCCGGCAAGCCGGTGCTGACCTGCATCGGCGGCGACACCCGGGCCGCTTCGGTGCTGGCGGGCCTGCAGGCCCTGCCCGACAGTGTGCGCGCCGACGAGTTCGTGCTGGTGCACGATGCCGCGCGGCCCAACCTGTCGCTGGCCGATCTGGGCCGCCTGCTGGAAGTGGGGCGTGCCGACCCGGTCGGCGCGATTCTCGCCGCGCCCGTGCGCGACACCCTCAAGCGAGCCGGTGGCGATGGTGGCATTGATGGCACCGAGCCGCGCGAGCGCCTCTGGCGTGCGTTGACCCCGCAGCTGTTCCGCCGCCACCAGCTGGTCCGCGCGCTGGCCGGTGCTGCCGCCAGCGGTGTCGAGGTGACCGACGAAGCCATGGCCATGGAGCGCCAGGGCCAGCGACCGCTGCTGGTGGAAGGCAGCGAGGACAATTTCAAGGTCACCACCCCGGCCGACCTCGACCGTTTCGAATTCGTACTTTCCCGCCGCGCCGGCTGATCGCCCGCGCGGCCCTGCTGCAAGGGTTGCATCCATGAGCACAGCTCCGTTCCCGCCCGTCCGTATCGGCCAGGGCTACGACGTCCATGCCTTCGGCGAAGGCGACCACATCATGCTGGGCGGCATCCGCGTGGCGCACAGCTGCGGCGTGCTTGCCCACAGCGATGGCGACGTCATCCTGCACGCGCTGTGCGACGCCATGCTTGGCGCGATCGCGCTGGGCGACATCGGCCAGCATTTCCCGCCCAGCGACGATCGCTGGAAGGGCGCGGACAGCAGTGATTTCGTCCGCCATTGCGACAGCCTGCTGCGCGAGCGTGGCTGGCGCGTCGGCAATACCGACATCACGGTCATCTGCGAGCGGCCCAAGGTCGGCCCGCATGCACTGGCGATGCGCGAGCGCATCGGCGGCCTGCTGCAGTTGCCGCTGGACGCGGTCAGCGTCAAGGCCACCACCTCGGAGAAGCTCGGCTTCACCGGCCGTGGCGAAGGCATTGCCGCGCAGGCCGTTGTCCTGCTGGTGGCGGCATGATTCCGTTGCCGCTGGCCTTTGGTGCGCCGCTGCTGAGCGCGCGCATCCGCACCACGCCGGACGACTTCCAGGTCGACGAACTGCCGGCCTTCGAGGCCACCGGCGAAGGTGAGCACCTGCTGCTGCACATCCGCAAGCGCGGCGCCAACACGGTGCACGTGGCCAAGGTGCTGGCGAAGTGGGCGGGCCTGCCGGAGATGGCGGTCAGCTACGCGGGCATGAAGGACCGCAACGCGGTCACCACCCAGCGCTTCAGCGTGCACCTGCCCAAGCGCATCGCCCCGGACCTGGCCAGCCTGGCCAGCGACGAGATCGAAGTGCTCGAGGCCACCTGGCACAACCGCAAGCTGCAGCGCGGTGCGCTGGCCGGCAACCGCTTCAAGCTGGTGCTGCGCGACGTGCAGGGCGACGCCGCGGCCATCGATGAGCGCCTGCAGCAGATTGCCGCGCGTGGCCTGCCGAACTGGTTCGGCGAGCAGCGCTTTGGTCGCGACGGCGGCAATGTTCCGGCCGCGCTGGCGATGTTCGGTGGCCGGCGCATGCGCCAGGACCAGCGTTCACTGCTGCTGTCGGCGGCCCGCTCGGCCCTGTTCAACCGCGTGCTGGCCGCGCGCGTGGAGCAGGGCAGCTGGGACCAGCCGCTGGACGGCGAGGTGTGGATGCTCGATGGCAGCCGCAGCGTGTTCGGCCCGGAGCCGTACACCGACGTGCTGGCCGAGCGCCTGGCGCGCTTCGACATCCACCCCAGCGCGCCGCTGTGGGGCGAGGGTGAGCTGCGCAGCACCGAGGCTGCCCGCACGCTGGAACTGGCGGCGCTGGACGATGAGGAGTCGCAGGCCCTGCGTGCCGGCCTGGAAGGCGCCCGCCTGAAGCAGGAGCGTCGCGCGCTGCGCCTGCGTCCTGCCCTGCTGCAGCACCAGTGGCTGGCCGATGACGTGCTGGAGCTGTCGTTCGCGCTGCCGCCGGGCTGCTATGCCACCGCGGTGCTGCACGAACTGGGCCCGGTGGAAGACGCCTCGCAGGGCTGATCGCGGGGCGGGGTCGGGATATCCACGCATGGCGTGGATCTACCGGCATCGCATGAGACGCCGTGACAGGTCGTAGATCCACGCCAAGCGTGGATGCGGGGATCAACGGCGCGCCAGCAACACCAGCACCGCACCGGTGCCGCCCTGGCCGGTCGGCGCCGAGTGGAACGCAAGCACGTCGTTGCGCAGCCGCAGCAGTCGGTCCACCAGGTTCTTCAACACCGGTGCGCCACCATCGGACTGCAGGCCCTTGCCATGGATGATGCGCACGCAGCCGTACTCGTGCGCGTGCGCCTCCAGCAGGAACTGGCGCAGCAGCATCTCGGCCTGCGCGGCGGTCGCGCCGTGCAGGTCCAGTTCGTCCTGCACCGAATACTGGCCACGCTTCAGGCGCTGGAACATGCGCGGCGGCAGGTTGTCGCGGCGGTAGCTGGCGGTGTCGCCGGCTTCCAGCGGGCTGCTGTCGCGCAGCAGGCGGGCGAACTCACCCGCCGCCTCGGCTTCGTCGCGTTCGGCCATGCGCGCGCGCGGCTTCGGTCGCGGCGCTGCGGGCGCCGGCTCGACCTCCTTGCGCAGCGGCTTCACTTCGCCGATGGCCGCACGGAACAGGGCGGCCGGATCTTCATCTTCAGGGTGCGACATGCGCACAGGGTAAACCGCCCGCGCGGGTCTGCCTATGTCGATTCGATGACGCGCATCACCACCGGCAGGGTAGGACCGGCGGCCCGCTTGCGGCACAATACCCGACGCACTTGCGCGATCGCCGGTCCCCGACAGGGGCGCGGGCGGTCCCGCCCACGCGACAAGGTGACGGAATCGAATTCTTGGAAAATCAAGCGGTTAAATCGAAGATGCGCATCCTGGTCAGTAACGATGATGGCGTCGACGCCGCAGGCATCCGGATGCTTGCCGCCGTGCTGCGCGAGGCCGGCCATGAAGTGACGGTGGTCGCCCCCGACCGTGATCGTTCCGGTGCCAGCAATTCGCTGACGCTGGACCTGCCGATCCGGCTCAAGCGCATCGACCACTACACCGTCTCGGTGGCAGGGACCCCGACCGACTGCGTGCACCTGGCGCTGACCGGCCTGCTCGAATTCGAACCCGACATTGTCGTTTCCGGCATCAACAACGCCGCCAACCTCGGCGACGACGTCATCTATTCGGGCACCGTCTCGGCGGCGATGGAAGGTCGCTTCCTCGGCCTGCCGGCGGTGGCTGTTTCCCTGGTCACCCGCAACCACGATCCGAAGCACTTCGAGACCGCCGCGCGTGCCGCAGTAGAGATCGTCGCCCGCCTGAAGGCCGATCCGCTGCCGGCCGACACCATCCTCAACGTCAACGTGCCCGACCTGCCGTGGAGCAAGGTCAAGGGTTTCGAAGTGACCCGCCTGGGCAACCGTCATCGCGCCGAGGGCTGCATCGCGCAGAAGGACCCGCGCGGCAACGACGTGTACTGGATCGGCCCGGCCGGTCGTGAACAGGATTCCGGCCCCGGCACCGATTTCAATGCCGTGCGCACCGGCCACATCTCGATCACGCCCATCCAGGTCGACCTGACCCGCTACCAGGCACTTGAGAAAGTGGCCAGCTGGGTCGGCGGCCTCAGCGCCGCGCTGGACCAGCCGGCATGAGCCCGCGCCTGCGCCTGCAGCCGGAAGCGGTTGGCATCGGCATGACCTCGCAGCGCGTGCGCGACCGCCTGGTCGATCGCCTGCGCGAAGCCGGCATCGTCGACGAGCCCACGCTGAACGCGATCCGGGTGGTGCCGCGCCATCTGTTCATCGACGAGGCCCTGGCCTCGCGTGCCTACGAAGACACCGCGCTGCCGATCGGCCATGGGCAGACCATCTCGCAGCCGTGGGTCGTGGCCCGCATGACCGAGGCAGTGCTGCAGGTCGCGCCGAAGACGGTGCTGGAAGTAGGCACCGGCTCGGGCTACCAGGCCGCCGTGCTCGGCGCCGTAGGCCTGGAGGTCTACACCGTCGAGCGCATCGGCGATCTGCTGCGGCAGGCCCGCAAGCGCTTCCGCGCACTGGGCATGAACATCCGTACCAAGCATGATGACGGCCGCGTCGGCTGGGCCGAGCACGGCCCCTACGATGCGGTGGTGGTCACCGCGGCCGCGCCGGCTCTGGTCGATGCCCTGGTCGAGCAGCTGGCTGTGGGTGGGCGCCTGGTGGCGCCGGTGGGTGGCCCGGGCGGCCAGTCACTGGTGCAGCTGGACCGCAGGGAAGACGGCAGCATTGAACAACGCGTGCTGGCACCGGTCACGTTCGTGCCGCTGCTGTCTGGCATGCTCGATTGAATCCACGGAGCAGGGTTGCATGAAGATTTTCGGGCCGCTGTACGAGCGGGCGATGAAGTGGGCGGCGCACGAACGAGCGCCGACCTACCTGACGGTGTTGAGTTTCTTTGAAGCCATCATTTTCCCGGTCATGCCGGAAGTGATGCTGGCGCCGATGTGCGTGGCCCAGCCCAAGCGCGGCTGGTGGTTCGCCACGCTCAGCCTGGCCGGCTCCATGGTCGGCGCGGTGGTCGGCTATGCGCTGGGGCATTTCGCCTTCGAGGCGATCAAGCCGGTGTTCGAGGCGCTGGGCATGCTGCCGGCCATCGAGCAGGGCATCGCCACCGTGCAGGCCAAGATGGCCGAGTCGCCGTGGGCGGTGTTCACCTTCCTGGTGCTGGGGGGCTTCATGCCCATCCCGATGAAGGTCTTCACATGGGCTTCGGGTATCGTCGGCGTGCCCATGCCACAGTACCTGCTGAGCATGTTGATCGGCCGCGGCAAGCGCGTGTACGTGCTGGCCGCGGTCATCCGCATCGGTGGTGCGCGTGCCGAAGCGGCGCTGCGCCGCTGGATTGAACCGCTGGGCTGGATCGCCACCGCGCTGGTGGTGGGGCTGGTTGCCTGGCTTGTATGGAGGTCGAAGTTCGCATGAGTGCAGATTGTCTGAGCAAGGGAGTGCGCATCGGCGCGCTGGCGTTGCTGGTATCCACCCTGGCCGCCTGTGGCACCGCCACCGTCGTCCGCCCCGGCGGCAGCAGCGGTGGCACCACTGTCAGCACGCCGAAGACCTCGGTCGCCAAGCCCGGGCAGACCGTGGTCGTGCGCAAGGGCGACACGATCTACGCGCTGGCCCGCATCCATGACATCACGCCGGCCGACCTGATCGCCTGGAACCGGCTGGACAATCCCTCGCAGATCTACCCGGGGCAGGTCATCCGCCTGTATCCGGCCGGCGCCACCGGCGGCCGCGCGCCGACCACGGTGGTGACCCCGCCGCGCGGCACCGCAGGCACGACGACGCCGACGCCGGTCGCGACGGCCCCGGTCGGGCCGGTGAAGAGCAACATCGACTGGCGCTGGCCGGCCGACGGCGCGATCGTCGGTCGTTACGTGGCGGGTGATGCGACCAAGCAGGGCGTGGACATCGCCGGCTCCAGCGGCGCTGCCGTGCGCGCCACCGCCAATGGCGTGGTGGTGTATTCCGGTGCCGGCCTGGTCGGCTACGGCGAGCTGATCATCATCAAGCACAGCGACCAGTGGCTGTCGGCCTATGGCCACAACCGCAAGCGCCTGGTCAACGAAGGGCAGAGCGTCAAGGCGGGTGAACAGATCGCCGAGATGGGCCGCACCGGGGCCAACCGCGACATGCTGCACTTCGAGATCCGCTACAACGGCAAGCCGGTCGACCCGCAGCAGTATCTGCCGGCGCGTTGATCGTCGATTCGCTTTTTGATCCCCGGCCCGGCGTAGCACGCCGGGCGTTCGCCGACGGCGCGGCCCATGGGCCGCAAGCGCCGGCGGCTCACCCGCTACAACGGCAAGCCGGTCGACCCACAGCAGTATCTGCCGGCGCGCTAGCGCAGGCAGATACGGGTAGCGCCGGGCCACGCCCGGCGGCTCTTCGCGACCAAACGAAAACGCCCGAGCATCGGCTCGGGCGCTACAGGCAACCTGTAATCCAGGGTAGCGCCGGGCCACGCCCGGCGGCTCCGGACTCAACCTTCCAGAATGAAGGCGGCGGCCACCTTGCGGCCTTCGCCGGCAAGGATGTTGAACGTGCGCGCGGCGGCCGGATTGTTCATCACTTCCAGACCGATGCCGCGCGACAGGCAGGCCGCCATCACGGCCGCCGGCGGAAATACCTGGCGGTCGCCGGTGCCCAGCACGATCAGCGCAGGGTTCAGCGCAAGAATCGCTTCGATATCGGCCAGCTGCAGGTCGGACGCCTGGCGCACCGGCCACTCCGCGACCAGCTGGTCGGGGGTCAGGAAGAAGCTTTGCCCCAGCACCAGGTCGTTGACCCTGGCCGAGCGGCCGTCGGCGGCGCGCAGGCTGTAGGCGTAATCGGGCGGTTCGTGGTTCAGCTGCATGGGGGCAGGGCGATCAGCCGCGCGGCAGCACGATCTGGCGCTGTTCCTTGCTCGGGCGGTACAGCACGGCGACGTGGCCGATGCGCTGCACCAGCGCCGCCTCGGTGGCTTCGACGATCTCGGCGATCATCGCGTCACGGGCGTCACGGTCCTCGGCGGCAACCTTCACCTTGACCAGTTCGTGGCGTTCCAGGACTTCGTTCAGCTCGGCGATGAAGGCCGGGGTGATGCCCTTGCCGCCGGTCTGCAGCAGGGCCTTGAGGTCGTGGGCGTGGCCGCGCAGGAAACGGGTCTGGGAGGCGGTCAGTGCGATGGACATGCAGGAAAAGGGGGTTGAATGGGACGATCAGGGTATCATGACGACCCCATCAGCCCCTATTTCCAATGGCCACCCGTAGCAAAAGCAGCCAGCGCTGGCTCAAGGAACACTTCTCCGACCCCTTCGTGAAGAAGGCGCAGGCCGAAGGCATGCGCTCGCGCGCGGCCTACAAGCTCGAGGAGCTGCTCGAACGTGACCGGTTGCTGAAGCCGCACATGGTGGTGGTCGACCTCGGTGCGGCCCCGGGCGGCTGGTCTCAGCAGGTCCGGAGACAGATTGGCGATACCGGCCGCGTGCTGGCGCTGGACATCCTGGACATGCCGCCGCTGGCCGGTGTGGAGTTCCTTCACGGTGACTTCAGGGAAGAAACCGTCCTATCGCAGTTTGAAGCCATGCTCGGGGATCAGCCGGTAGACCTTGTGCTGTCGGACATGGCCCCCAATAAGAGTGGTGTGGGCGCGGTCGACCAGCCGCGGATGATGCACCTGGCCGAGCTTGCGCTGGACTTCGCCGACAACCACCTCAAGACCGGTGGGGCGTTCCTGATCAAGCTGTTCCAGGGCGAGGGCTTTGACGACTATGTGCGCGAGATGCGCCGCCGGTACGACAAGGTCTCCATCCGCAAGCCGGAAGCCTCGCGCAAGCGCTCGCCCGAGGTGTATGCCTTGGGACAGGGAAAACGCGCCCACATGAAGTAAGCTCGCCGAGTACGCTCGACCCCAACGCAAGACCCGCACTAAGAGGAACGCCGGAGCCAATGAGGATGAACGACTTGACCAAGAACCTCCTGCTATGGGTGGTCGTCGCCGTCGTGCTGATGGTGGTCTTCCAGAGCTTCTCGCCCAAGTCCTCCGGGGCCGGGGCGCAGGGCGCGACGTATTCGCAGTTCCTGGACCAGGTGGACAGCGGCAACGTGCAGAAGGTCACCTTCGGTGGCGATTCGCGCGGCCTGACCAACCAGATCACCTACACCACCCGTGGCGGCCAGACGGCCACCATCGCCGCGCCGGCTGATCGCGACCTGATCAACGTGCTGCGCACCAAGAACGTGGACATCGTGCAGGAAGAGCCGTCCAGCGGCATTTCCTTCGCGGCCATCCTGATGAACTTCCTGCCGGTCATCCTGATCATCGGCTTCTGGCTGTTCATCATGCGCCAGATGCAGGGCGGTGGCGGCGGTGCCAAGGGCGCGATGTCCTTCGGCAAGTCGCGCGCCAAGCTGCAGGGCGAAGACCAGATCAAGGTCACCTTCGCCGACGTCGCCGGCTGCGACGAGGCCAAGGAAGAAGTGGGCGAACTGGTCGACTTCCTGCGCGACCCGTCCAAGTTCACCAAGCTGGGCGGCAAGATTCCGCGCGGCGTGCTGATGGTGGGCCCGCCGGGTACCGGCAAGACGCTGCTGGCCAAGGCCATCGCCGGCGAAGCCAAGGTGCCGTTCTTCTCGATCTCCGGTTCTGACTTCGTCGAAATGTTCGTCGGTGTCGGCGCCAGCCGCGTGCGCGACATGTTCGAGCAGGCCAAGAAGCACGCGCCGTGCATCATCTTCATCGACGAAATCGACGCCGTCGGCCGCCATCGTGGTGCCGGCCTGGGCGGCGGTCACGACGAGCGCGAGCAGACCCTGAACCAGCTGCTGGTCGAGATGGACGGCTTCGAGGGTGGTGAAGGCGTGATCGTCATCGCCGCGACCAATCGTCCGGACGTGCTGGACCCGGCGCTGCTGCGCCCGGGCCGCTTCGACCGCCAGGTCGTGGTCGGCCTGCCGGACGTGAAGGGCCGCGAGCACATCCTGAAGGTGCACATGCGCAAGCTGCCGCTGGCCGACGATGTCGAGCCGATGGTGATCGCGCGTGGTACGCCGGGCTTCTCCGGTGCCGACCTGGCCAACCTCTGCAACGAGGCGGCCCTGTTCGCCGCGCGTGGCAACGAGAAGGAGGTCCGCATGGACCACTTCGACCGTGCCCGCGACAAGATCCTGATGGGTGCCGAGCGCCGCTCGATGGCCATGAGCGAGGACGAGAAGACCCTTACCGCTTACCACGAAGCCGGCCACGCCATCGTTGGCCGCCTCGTGCCCGAGCATGATCCGGTCTACAAGGTCACCATCATCCCGCGCGGCCGTGCGCTGGGCGTGACCATGTACCTGCCGGAAGGCGACAAGTACTCGATGAACCGCGTGGCGATCAAGTCGCAGCTGTGCTCGCTGTACGGTGGCCGCGTGGCCGAGGAACTGATCTTCGGTGCCGACAAGGTCACCACCGGTGCCTCCAACGACATCGAGCGTGCCACCAAGATGGCCCGCAACATGGTCACCAAGTGGGGCCTGTCCGACCAGCTCGGCCCGATCGCCTATGGCGAAGAGGACGACGAGGTGTTCCTGGGCCGTTCGGTCACCCAGCACAAGAGCGTGTCCAACGACACCGCGCGCCGCATCGACGAGGAAGTGCGCAACATCCTCGACGAAGCCTATGCACGCACCACCGAGCTGATGACGGCCAACATCGACAAGCTGCATGCGATGTCGCAGCTGCTGCTGCAGTACGAGACCATCGACGCGCCGCAGATCGACGCCATCATGGAAGGCCGCGATCCGCCGCCGCCGGCGGGCTGGAACAAGTCCAACAAGGACGGTGGTGGCAACGACAAGGGCGGCGACGCCCGTCCGCTGCCGCCGATCGCCGGCCCGGCCGAGTCGCACTGACGGCCCGCCATTGCTGATTGCAGACGAGGCCGGGGAAACCCGGCCTCGTTGTTTCCGGGCCCGCTGCCCGACTGAATTCACCGCCTTACGCTGGAGCCCGCATGTCCGTTCCCCCGCCGCAACCGATTTCCCATACCGTCGAAATGGTCATCGCCACCATCGTCGGCGTTGCCGTGGGCCTGACCGTGGACAACCTGCTGCTGGGCTGCGGCGTCGGCATCGCCGTCGGCATCCTGCTGAGCATCATCAAGACCCTGTACGTGGACCGGAAGCGCCGCCGGCAGCGTTGAGGGTTTTCCCGGCAGGGCGGCGCCCTGCCTCTGACAGATTCCTGCAACTTTTGGTGGGTGCCGACCGTTGGTCGGCACGGCTCTTGGTAGGTGTCGACCTTGGTCGACACGGCAGATCCACGCCGTGCGTGGATAAGGCCTTGCGCGGTACCTCTGCTGCGCGTCAGGATGCGCCACCACGGCCGCCATAGGGGGAGGCCGGGTTTACAGGGGATCACCATGAAACTGCTGCTTCCGCTTGCCCTCGCAGGGCTGGCGACCGTTGTCCTGCCCGCCGCCGCCGCTGAGATCCGCGTCGTGCAGCCGGTGCCTTTCGCTGATTCAGCGATCATTGCCGACGCCATCAGGAGCGAGTGCACCATCGGTGCCACATTGGCGCAGTCGCTCGCCAGCAATGCCGCCCGCCACGGCAACACCCTGGTGTCCGGGCCGGTGGGTGCCGACAGCGGCAATGGGCGCTCGTTGAGGCTGGAGCTGGTCGAAGCGCAGAGCGCAGGCAACGCCTTTGTCGGGCACTTCAAGTCTGCCGCGGTGCGTGGTGTCCTGTTCGAGGATGGCCACCAGGTTGCGACGGTCACCGCAAGGCGGATCTCCCGCGGGGGTGCCTTTGCTGGCTTCAAGGGCTCCTGCACGGTGCTCGACCGCACCGTCAATGCGATCGGCGAAGATCTGGCAGCGTGGCTGGCTGCACCGACGGACAACGCGCGCCTGGGCGACTTCTGATCGGGGCGGAACTGCCGTATCCGGTTTCGGTGCCGGCGCCCAGCCGGCACCACCCCTGGATGCAGCGTGCGGCCCTGCGGACTTAAACTAACCACCGTTGCCCGCAGGATCACCCATGTTCGATATCTCTCCCCAGCTCGACTGCGCCGGCCGCATCCTGCGCCTGGACCGTGCCCGGGTCATGGGCATCGTCAATGTCACCCCGGATTCGTTCTCCGATGGTGGCGCCCATGACAGCACCGACGCGGCCGT
The DNA here is from genome assembly GCF_058787375.1 of Stenotrophomonas sp. FW305-3-2-15-E-LB1. Taxonomy (NCBI): domain Bacteria; kingdom Pseudomonadati; phylum Pseudomonadota; class Gammaproteobacteria; order Lysobacterales; family Lysobacteraceae; genus Stenotrophomonas; species Stenotrophomonas sp. FW305-3-2-15-E-LB1. Next base: position 82,737 of record NZ_JBYSZR010000001.1, on the reverse strand, counting down.
GGCCCATGGCCTGATGCTGGTGGAGGAGGGCGCCGACCTGCTCGACATCGGCGGCGAGTCCACCCGCCCGGGCGCCGCGCCGGTGTCGGTGGAAGAAGAGCTGCAGCGCGTGCTGCCGGTGATCGAACAGCTCGCTGCCCGCACCACCGTGCCGATCAGCATCGACACCTTCAAGCCGGAGGTGATGCGCGCGGCCGTGGCGGCCGGCGCCGGCATGATCAACGACATCTTCGGCCTGCGCCAGGACGGCGCACTCGACGCGGCTGCCGACACCGGCGTGCCGGTGGTGCTGATGCACATGCAGGGCGAACCCGGCCACATGCAGGCCGAACCGCATTACGACGACGTGGTGGCCGAGGTCCATGGCTTCCTCGTACAGCGCCTGTTCGCCGCCGAAATGGCCGGCATCGCCAGGAAGAATCTGCTGATCGACCTGGGCTTCGGTTTCGGCAAGACCACGGCCCACAACATGACCCTGCTGGCCCGGTCCGAGCGTTTCCTGGAACTGGGCGTGCCGATGCTGGCCGGCCTGTCGCGCAAGCGCAGCCTGGGCGAGCTGACCGGCCGTGCGGTGGCGACCGAGCGCGTGGCGTCGTCGGTGGCTGCGCACCTGATCGCGGTCCAGCGCGGCGCCCGCATCGTGCGCGTGCACGACGTGGCCGCTACGGTCGATGCATTGAAGGTCTGGGAGGCCGTGGATGCGGTCCCCGCGCCCCGCGCCGATGCCGCTCCGTCGATCCGCTGGCCGGACGACGAGTGATGGCCGTCGACCAGCGTCCGCTGGCGATCGCGGTGATGGGCCCGACCGCCAGTGGCAAGACCGCCACCGCGATCGCCCTGGCCCGTCAGCTGGACGGCGAGATCGTCAGTGTCGATTCGGCGCTGGTCTACCGCGGCCTGGACATCGGTTCGGCCAAGCCCGATGCCGCCGAGCGGGCGCAGGCACCGCACCACCTGCTGGACCTGCGCGACCCGTGGCAGACCTATTCGGCGGCCGAGTTCGCCGCTGACGCCGGCCGTGTGGTGGCCGACATCGTCGCCCGCGGCAAGACCCCGATCCTGGCCGGTGGCACAGGCCTGTATTTCCGTGCCCTGCTGCAGGGGCTGTCGCCCATGCCCGAGGCCGACCCGGCGATGCGCGAGGTGCTGAGCGCCGAGGCTGCTGAGCGCGGCTGGGCCGCCCTGCATGCTGAACTGGCGCAGGTCGATCCGGCCGCCGCCGCGCGCATCCACGCCACCGATCCCCAGCGCATCCAGCGTGCGCTGGAGGTCTACCGCCTGACCGGCACGCCGATCAGTGAATGGCAGCGCCGCCCCGGCGTGGCGCCCCTGCCGGTGCGCACCCTGAAGCTGATCCTGGCCCCGCGCGACCGCGCCGTGCTGCACCAGCGCATCGAGGCCCGCTTCGACGCGATGCTGGGCCAGGGCTTCCTTGACGAGGTGCGCGCCCTGCGGGCTTTGCCGCAGATGGCGGCCGTGGCCGCGCCGCTGGATCTGCCGGCGGTGCGTGCGGTCGGCTATCGCCAGGCCTGGGAATTCCTGGACGGGCAGGGCGACGCCGCCCGCTTCCGCGACAAGGCCATCTTCGCCACCCGGCAGCTGGCCAAGCGCCAACTGACCTGGCTGCGTGGCGAGCTTGATGCGCGCTGGTTCGATCCCCATATCGACCAGGAGCGCCTGGCAAGCGCGGTGTCGACCTTCGTCGCACGCTGAACCGCCGCTGGCCGTGTAACATCATGGGCCGGCGGGCGGCTCGGGGGCCGTGGCAACCGCCGGCAACCCAATAAGAACAATAATCAGGAGTTAGCAATGTCCAAGGGGCAATCGCTGCAGGATCCTTTCTTGAATGCACTGCGGCGCGAACGCGTGCCGGTTTCGGTGTACCTGGTCAACGGCATCAAGCTGCAGGGCACGATCGAATCGTTCGATCAGTTCGTGGTCCTGCTGCGCAACACCGTCAGCCAGATGGTCTACAAGCACGCCATTTCCACCGTCGTGCCGGCGCGTAACGTGAAGGTCGGGCCGGGTGGTGGCTATGTGCAGTCGGGTGAAAACGGTCAGGCGGGTGATGAAGCAGACGAGTAATTCTGGAGCGGTGAATGTTTGACCGCTCGAAAAAGGGCGAAAACGCCCTGTTGATCCAGCCCCACTTCGGCAAGCTGGAAGACGACGTGCTGGAAGAGTTCGGTGATCTGGCCCGCTCGGCAGGGGCCAGCATTGCTGCCACCATCACCGCGCGCCTTGACCGTCCCAACCCGTCGACCCTGATCGGCAGCGGCAAGCTGGACGAGATCAAGGCGGCGGCCGATGCAACTGGCGCTGACCTGATCCTGGTCAACCACTCGCTGAGTCCGGGCCAGGAACGCAACCTGGAACGTTTCCTGGAGCGCCGGGTGATCGACCGTACCGGCCTGATCCTGGACATCTTCGCCCAGCGTGCGCACAGCCACGAAGGCAAGCTGCAGGTGGAGCTGGCGCAGCTGCGCCACCTTGCCACGCGGCTGGTGCGCGGCTGGACCCACCTGGAGCGCCAGCGCGGCGGTTCCATCGGCCTGCGAGGCCCGGGTGAAACCCAGCTGGAAACCGACCGCCGCCTGCTGCAGAAGCGGGTGGAGCAGCTGCAGAAGCGGCTGGAGAAGGTCGAGGTGCAGCGTACCCAGATGCGCCGCGCGCGCCTGCGCAGTGAGCTGCCGCGCGTTGCCCTGGTCGGCTACACCAACGCCGGCAAGTCGACGCTGTTCAATGCCCTGACCGGCGCCGAGGCGTACGCGGCCGACCAGCTGTTCGCCACCCTTGACCCGACGGTGCGTCGCATCGCCGTGCCCGGTGGCAGCGTCGTGCTGGCCGATACGGTGGGCTTCGTGCGCGACCTGCCGCATGACCTGGTCGCCGCGTTCCGCTCGACCCTGTCCGAGGCGCGCGAGGCCGACTTCCTGCTGCACCTGGTCGACGCCGCCGATCCGCACCGCGAGGAGCGCATCGCCCAGGTCGACGAAGTGCTGACTGCGGTTGGCGCGGGCGACCTGCCGCAGCTGCTGGTGTTCAACAAGATCGACCGCATCGAGGGCGGCGAGGTCCGCCACGACGGCCAGGACGGCATTCCCGATCCCTCGCGCCGCGAGCGGGTCTGGATTTCCGCCCGCGACGGGCAGGGCCTGGAGCTGCTGCAGAGCGTGCTGGGCAAGCGCCTGGGCCTGCAGCACGTCACCGGCGAGCTGCGCCTGCCGCCCAGCGCCGGCCGCCTGCGCGCGCGCCTGCACCAGCTGGAAGTGATCCGCAGCGAACAGGCTGACGAAGACGGCTGGCTGCTGCAGGTGGACATCCCGATCGCCGAAGCTGAAAAGCTGGCTGCCAGCGCCGACGGCGGCCCCATCCGCGCCCTGCTGCCGGAAAAACTGCCGGAGTGGTGAACCACGGCGGGTGGGGTCAGAGCCCTTTGCTGCGCAAAGGGATCGGACCCCGTGCCGACCCCGTGCCGACCAACGGTCGGCACCCACCAAAGCAGATCTCCGTTCCGACTCCCCTCAGAAAGCCGGCTTCTGCTGTTGCTCTGGCTTCGGCTTCTGCGGGTGCAGGGCTGCAAGCCCTGCTGGAACAGTCCATCCCGCACTACCGGCCGATTACCGCACTCCAGCCGCCCGATAGTGCACATCCGCTCACGCCCGTCGGGCGGATGATCCGAGGGTCTGCCCCCACGGCACCCCCGGAGTCCCTTCCATGTCCCACGTCAGCACCGACGCACTCCCCCAGTACACCGCGGCGGAGAAACGCCACCGCGTGTTCGCCATCATGTCGGCCTCGTCCGGCAACCTGGTGGAGTGGTTCGACTTCTACGTCTACGCGTTCTGCGCCATCTACTTCGCCGGCGCCTTCTTCCCGGCGTCCAACCCGACAGTGCAGCTGCTCAACACCGCCGGCGTGTTCGCGGCCGGCTTCCTGATGCGGCCCATCGGTGGCTGGCTGTTCGGCCGCATCGCCGATCGTCTTGGCCGCAAGAAGTCGCTGCTGATCTCGGTCAGCATGATGTGCGGCGGCTCGCTGATGGTCGCCTGCCTGCCGACCTACGCCAGCATCGGTGCGATGGCACCGGTCCTGCTGCTGGTCGCGCGCCTGATCCAGGGCCTGTCGGTCGGTGGCGAGTACGGCACCACGGCCACCTACATGAGCGAGGTTGCTCTGCGCGGCCAGCGCGGCTTCTTCTCCTCGTTCCAGTACGTCACCCTCATTGGTGGCCAGCTGCTGGCGGTGCTGGTCATCGTCATCATGGAAGCCCTGCTGAGCGAAGCGGAGATCCGCGCCTGGGGCTGGCGCATCCCGTTCGTGCTTGGCGCCGTCGCCGCCGTGGTCGCGCTGCTGCTGCGCCGTACCCTGCATGAAACGCAGAGCGAGGCCGACCGTGGTGACAAGGATGCCGGCAGCCTGTCGGCGCTGTTCCGTGACCACAAGGCCGCCTTCTTCACCGTGCTCGGCTACACCGCTGGCGGCTCGCTGATCTTCTACACCTTCACCACCTACATGCAGAAGTTCCTGGTCAACACGGTGCACCTGCCCATCAAGACCGCCAGTTACGTGATGACCGGCGCGCTGTTCCTGTACATGTGCATGCAGCCGCTGTTCGGCATGCTGTCCGACCGCATCGGCCGCCGCACCAGCATGATGCTGTTCGGTGCGCTGGGCGCGCTCACCACCGTGCCGATCCTGATCACCCTGCAGCACGTCACCAGCCCGTGGGCGGCCTTCGGGCTGATCGTGCTGGCGCTGGCCATCGTCAGCTTCTACACGTCGATCTCCGGCATCGTGAAGGCCGAGATGTTCCCGCCGCAGGTGCGCGCGCTCGGCGTCGGCCTGGCCTACGCCATCGGCAACGCGATCTTCGGCGGCAGCGCCGAGTACGCCGCGCTGGGCCTGAAGAGCCTGGGCCATGAGCAGCTGTTCTTCTGGTACGTCACGGTGATGATGGTGGTGGCGTTCCTGGTCAGCCTGCGCCTGCCGCGCCAGGCCCGCTACCTGCACCACGACCACTGAGGGGCAGGGGAGGACAGCGCCGCCGTTCTGCGGTACAAGATGACCGTTGCTACCTCGATCCATGCCGATGTCCTTCCCCTCCGACGCCGATCTCCATGCCCAGGCCGCCGCGCTTGGGCAGCGCCTGCAGCAGGCCTCGCTGCAACTGGTCACCGCTGAAAGCTGCAGCGGTGGCTGGATCGCCAAGTGCATGACCGATATCGCCGGTTCCTCGGCGTTCTTCGACTGCGGCATGGTGGTCTACAGCTATGAAGCCAAGCAGCGCCTGCTGGGCGTGCGCGCGCAGACCCTGGAGCAGTTCGGTGCGGTCAGCCGCGAGGCCGTGCTGGAAATGGTGTCCGGCGCGCTGATCAATTCCGGTGCCGGTATCGCCGTGGCCGTGACCGGCATCGCCGGCCCGGGCGGCGGCAGCCCGGACAAGCCGGTCGGCAGCGTCTGGATCGGCTGGAAGCGCCGCGGCGGCTACGCACGCGCCGAGCTGTTCCAGTTCGACGGCGACCGCGAAGCCATACGGCGGCAGACCGTCGCAGCCGCCCTGCACGGTATCGACGCCCAGCTGTGACATGCTGGCCCGGTACCAAACCGGAGTAGGCATCGATGTGGGAGACGCTGGGTACCGTCCGTGACCTTGGCCGGCTGCAGGAAATCGCGGCCGTCCTGATCCGTTACGGCTTCGGCGACGTGGTCCGGCGCATCGGCCTGGCCACCGTGCTCGAGCGCGCCGGCCGGCTGCTGCACTGGAACGAGGAAAGCCAGCAGATGCTGCGCATGACCGCGCCGGTGCGGGTGCGCAGCGCCCTGCAGGATCTTGGCCCGACCTTCGTCAAGCTGGGCCAGGTGCTGGCCACCCGTGTCGACCTGCTGCCGCCGGAATGGATCGCCGAGCTTTCCGAACTGCAGAACGCGGTGCCGGCGCTGCCGTATGCCGCCATCCGCGAACAGCTGGAAGCCGACCTCGGCGCGGCACCTTCGCAGGTGTTTGCCTTCCTCGATGAAACGCCGATGGCTGCGGCGTCGCTGGCCCAGGCCCATCGCGCGCGTCTGCACGATGGCCGGGAAGTCGTGTTGAAGGTGCGCCGGCCCGGCATCCGCGATGTGGTGGAAGCCGACCTGCGCCTGCTGGCGCGCCTGGCCGAGATCGTCGAGGCGCGCCTGCCCGACCTGCGTCGCTATCGCCCGGCCGAAGTGGTCCAGCAGTTCACCGTATCGCTGCGCCGCGAGCTGGATTTCGCCGCCGAGTGCCGCAATGCCGAGCGCATCGCCCGCAACTTCCACGGTCGCGACGACATCCTGATTCCCGAGGTGCACTGGCAGTGGACCTGCGAGAGCCTGAATGTCCAGGATTTCGTCGACGGCATTCCCGGCCGTGACCTGGCCGGCGTGGATGCGGCGGGGCTGGACCGCCGTGAGCTGGCCCGGCGCGGTGCCGACATCGTGCTGAAGATGGTGCTGGAGGACGGCAGCTTCCACGCCGACCCGCACCCCGGCAACATCATCTACCTGCGCGACGGCCGCATCGGGGTGATCGATTTCGGCATGGTCGGCGCGCTCTCCGAGGTGCGCCGGTTCCAGGTCGCGCAGTTGCTGCACGGACTGGTCGAGCAGGACCCGCAGGGCGTGGCCGACGTGCTGCTGGACTGGGCCGGTGGGGTGGAGGTGGACGAGAACCGGCTGCAGCACGACATCAGCCAGTTCGTCGACCAGTACCGCGGCGTGCCGCTGAAGGACCTGCGCATCGGCCTGATGCTGGGCGACATCACCCAGTTGCTGCGCAGCTACAGCCTGACCCTGCCAGCCGACCTGGCGCTGATGATCAAGGCCTTCCTGACGCTGGAGGGCATGGGCCGCCAGCTTGACCCGGATTTCGACATGGCCAGCGCCGCGCGCCCGTTCCTGGAGCGGGTGGTACTGCAGCGCTACGCGCCGCGGGCCCTGCTCAAGCGCGGACGGCGCAGCCTGCTGGGAATGATCGATTTCGCCGGCGAACTGCCGCGCGACCTGCGCAAGCTGGTCCAGGCTGCGCGCCGCGGGCGCCTGCAGCTGAAGGTGGAAACCAGCGCGCTGCAGGGCTTCGGCGACCAGGTGAACCGCGCCGCCAACCGCCTGGTGATGGGCATCGTCACCGCCGCGCTGATCATCGGTTCGTCCATCGTGATGCACAGCGTGGGCGGCATCTCCAGCCGCTGGCTGCTGGCCCTGGGCGTCTGCGGCTTCGTCGGTGCCGGTTTCTGCGGGGTCTGGATCCTGTTTTCGATATGGAGAAGCGGCAAGCACGCGTAGCGTGCTTACCGCAGCGGTTCCCCCCGGGAACCGCGGAATCGCGGCGCGATTCCTGTAGAGCCGACCGCTGGTCGGCTGCTCTTTCCTCTGCGCTCGCGCATCCCCCATCTGCCGAGCATGGGCTCGGCACTACGGAACCCGCCCGGGGCACTTGTACACCCGTCCATTAGTAGTAATACTACTAACCATGGACCTGACCGACACCCAGCAGGCGATCCTGCAGTTGATCGCCGAGCGTATCGAGAGCGAAGGCGCACCGCCGTCGCAGACTGAAATCGCACGTGCATTCGGCTTCAAGGGCGTACGCGCGGCCCAGTACCACCTGGAGGCCCTGGAGCAGGCCGGTGCGATCCGTCGCATCCCCGGCCAGGCCCGCGGCATCCGCCTGGTACAGGCGCCGCCGATCGAGAAGCTGGCCGAACCCGGGCTGCCCGACAGCGTCCTGCGCCTGCCGGTGCTGGGCCGGGTCGCCGCCGGCCTGCCGATCGGCGCCGACATCGGTTCGGACGATTTCGTGGTGCTGGACCGGGTGTTCTTCTCGCCGGCCCCGGATTACCTGCTGAAGGTGCAGGGCGATTCGATGATCGACGAGGGCATCTTCGACGGCGACCTGATCGGCGTGCATCGCACCCGCGACGCGCATTCCGGGCAGATCGTGGTGGCCCGCATCGACGACGAGATCACCGTGAAGCTGCTGAAGATCGCCAAGGATCGCATCCGCCTGCTGCCGCGCAACCCCGACTACAAGCCGATCGAAGTCCTGCCCGACCAGGATTTCGCGATCGAGGGGCTGTACTGCGGCCTGCTGCGTCCCAACCGCTGAGCCTGCTGCGGCAGCACCGTTCCACCAGCATTACCCCGCGGTCTTTTGTGGCGATTCTCTGGTTCCACTGAGGTTGGTACGGATGTCCGATAATTCTTTTCTGAGCGCCGGGCAGAATCTCAGCCTGTGCGATACATCCGACTTAAAGTGAACCCATGGCAAAGAAGACCCCGAAAGACAGCACCCCCAACGACATGACCTCTGCTAGGAGCAACACGATGGACGAGAACAAAAAGCGCGCATTGGCTGCTGCTCTGGGCCAGATCGAGAAGCAGTTCGGCAAGGGCTCGGTGATGCGCATGGGCGACCGCGTGGTCGAACCCGTTGAAGCGATCCCGACCGGCTCGCTGATGCTCGACATCGCACTGGGCATCGGTGGCCTGCCGAAGGGTCGTGTCGTTGAAATCTACGGTCCGGAGTCGTCGGGCAAGACCACCCTGACCCTGCAGGCCATCGCCGAATGCCAGAAGATGGGCGGCACTGCTGCGTTCATCGACGCCGAGCACGCACTGGACCCGATCTACGCCGCCAAGCTGGGCGTGAACGTGGACGACCTGCTGCTGTCGCAGCCGGATACCGGTGAGCAGGCGCTGGAAATCGCCGACATGCTGGTCCGTTCGGGCTCGGTGGACATCCTGGTGGTCGACTCGGTCGCCGCGCTGACCCCCAAGGCCGAAATCGAAGGCGAAATGGGTGATCAGCTGCCGGGCCTGCAGGCCCGCCTGATGAGCCAGGCGCTGCGCAAGCTGACCGGCAACATCAAGCGCTCCAACACCCTGGTGGTCTTCATCAACCAGCTGCGCATGAAGATCGGCGTGATGATGCCGGGCCAGAGCCCGGAAGTGACCACCGGCGGCAACGCGCTGAAGTTCTATGCCTCGGTGCGCCTGGACATCCGCCGTATCGGCGCGATCAAGAAGGGCGACGAGATCATCGGCAACCAGACCAAGATCAAGGTCGTCAAGAACAAGCTGGCGCCGCCGTTCAAGCAGGTCATCACCGAGATCCTGTACGGCGAAGGCATCAGCCGCGAGGGCGAGCTGATCGACATGGGCGTGGATGCCAAGCTGGTCGAGAAGGCCGGTGCCTGGTACAGCTACGGTGAAGAGCGCATCGGCCAGGGCAAGGACAACGCCCGCGGCTACCTGCGTGACAACCCGACCGTCGCCGCCAAGCTCGAGGCCGAGCTGCGCGAGAAGTTCCAGCCGTCCGAAGCCGCCCGCGAGGAAGGCGACGACGACGGCGACGACGAGTAAGACTTGCTGTGGGGCAGGGCGGCGCCGTCAGTGACGTCGCCCTGTCCCGCAGGTTCGAACCGCCCACGGACGGGCAGGGTGCCAGGGACGGCGCCACCCTTGGAGTAGCAGATGTCCGATGCCGACGCCCCCACCGGCCGCAAGCGCCGGCCGCGCGAACAGACCCCCGTACAGCGTGCCCTGGGCCTGCTGGTACGGCGTGAGCATTCGCGCAAGGAGCTGACCCGCAAGCTGACCGCACGCGGTATTGAAGGCGAGGCCGCCGAGGCTGCCGTCGCCAAGGTGACCGAGGCCGGCTGGCAGGACGACACCCGCTTTGCGGAAAATCTCGTCCGGATGCGCGCCAATACCGGCTATGGGCCGATCCACGTCCGTGCCGAGCTGGGGACCCATGGCCTGGACAGCGCGGCGATTGCCGCCGCGATGGAGACCTACGAGGGCGACTGGCAGGAAAATGCCCGCGATCTGGTGCGCCGCCGCTTTGGCGAGGATGGCCCGCAGGATCTGGCGCAGCGGCGCAAGGCCGCCGATCTGCTGGCCCGGCGGGGCTTCGACGGGGACAGTATCCGCCGTGCGACCCGCTTCGACCCGGATGACTGAGACTGGCGGCGCCGGGCCTGATACCCTTTAGGTTTTCGGCGGTCCGTTACGACCCTGGCCAGTGAGGCCGGCGGTTCGGGGCTGCCGGCCCGCACACTGCCAGCCCCCTCAATGAACGCACCCGCCAAATTCACGACCTCCCAGATCCGCAGCGACTTCCTTGAGTTCTTCAAGGGCAAAGGCCACACCATCGTGCCGTCGGCGCCGCTGGTGCCGGGCAATGATCCGACCCTGCTGTTCACCAACTCCGGCATGGTCCAGTTCAAGGACGTGTTCCTGGGCGCGGAAAAGCGCAGCTACGTGCGCGCGGCCGACGTCCAGCGCTGCCTGCGCGCCGGTGGCAAGCACAACGATCTCGACCAGGTCGGCTACACCGCGCGTCACCACACCTTCTTCGAAATGCTGGGCAACTGGTCCTTCGGTGATTACTTCAAGAAGGACGCCATCGCCTGGGCATGGGAACTGCTGACCCAGGTCTGGAAGCTGCCGGCCGAGCGCCTGCTGGTCACCGTCTACCAGACCGACGATGAGGCCTACGCGCTCTGGCGCGACATGGTGGGCATCCCGGAAGAGCGCATCGTGCGCATCGGCGACAACAAGGGTGCCCCGTACGCGTCGGACAACTTCTGGCAGATGGCCGACACCGGCCCCTGCGGCCCGTGCACCGAGATCTTCTACGACCACGGCGACCACATCGCGGGCGGTCCCCCGGGCTCGCCGGATGAAGACGGTGACCGCTTCATCGAGATCTGGAACCTGGTGTTCATGCAGTTCGACCGCCAGAGCGACGGCACCCTGGTGCCGCTGCCGGCACCCTGCGTGGATACCGGCATGGGCCTGGAGCGCCTGGCGGCGATCCTCCAGCACGTGCACACCAATTACGAGATCGACCTGTTCCAGGCGCTGATCCGCAAGGCGTCCGAGCTGACCGGCATGGCCGACCTGGAGAACAAGTCGCTGCGCGTGATCGCCGATCACATCCGCGCCTGCTCGTTCCTGATCGTCGACGGCGTGCTGCCGTCCAACGAAGGCCGCGGCTATGTCTTGCGCCGCATCATCCGCCGCGCCCTGCGCCACGGCTGGATGCTGGGCGTGCGCCAGCCGTTCTTCAGCAAGCTGGTGCCGACCCTGGTCGAGCTGATGGGTGAGGCTTACCCAGAACTGCCGGCCCAGGCCGACACCGTCGTCCGTGCGCTGCAGGCCGAGGAAGAGCGTTTCGCCGAAACCCTCGATGCCGGCATGAAGATCTTCGAGGACGTGGCGGCCAAGGCCAGCAATGGCGTGATCCCCGGCGTTGACGCCTTCCGCCTGTACGACACCTACGGCTTCCCGCTGGACCTGACCCAGGACATCGCCCGCGAGCGCGAGCTGACGGTCGATACCGACGGCTTCGACGCGGCGATGGAGCAGCAGCGCGAGACCGCGCGTGCCGCCGGCAAGTTCGGTGGCGGCGTGACCCTGCCGGCCGAGCTGGTGGCGACCCTGACCCCGACCCTGTTCCTGGGCTACGACCGCCTGCAGGCCGACGGCCTGACCGTGCTGGCCCTGCTCAAGGACGGCCGTCCGGCGCAGTCGGCAGACGCCGGCGACGCGGTGATCGTCATCACCAACCAGACGCCGTTCTACGCCGAATCCGGCGGCCAGGTGGGTGACACCGGCGTGCTGACCGGCAACGGTGTGCGCCTGGTCGTGAGCGACACCCAGAAGTTCGCGGGCCAGTTCCATGGCCACGTCGGCACCCTGTCCGAGGGCGGCCTGAAGGTCGGCGACGTACTATCCGGCCAGGTCGATGGCGAGCGCCGTGGCGCCACCATCCTCAACCATTCGGCCACCCACCTGCTGCATGCCGCCCTGCGCGAAGTGCTGGGCACCCACGTGCAGCAGAAGGGTTCGCTGGTCGCACCGGACCGCCTGCGTTTCGACTTCTCGCACTTCCAGCCGATCAGTGCCGAAGAACTGGCCGTGATCGAGCGCAAGGTCAACCAGCAGGTGCGCGCCAACAACGCCGCCGAAGTGCACAACATGGGCATGCAGGAAGCGCTGGACTTCGGCGCGATGGCCCTGTTTGGCGAGAAGTACGGCGAGAACGTCCGTGTGCTGAAGATGGGCGATTACTCCACCGAACTGTGTGGCGGTACCCACGTCAGCCGTACCGGTGACATCGGCCTGTTCAAGATCACCTCCGAAGGCGGTGTCTCGGCGGGCGTGCGCCGCATCGAGGCCGTCACCGGCCAGGGTGCCCTGGATTACGTGGACGCCGAGGAAGCCCGCCTGGCCGAAGCGGCCGAACTGCTCGGTGGCAGCGCCGCCGACGTGGTCGAGAAGATCCGTGCCCTCGGCCTGCGCCAGAAGCAGCTGGAACGCGAACTGGAAGCCGTGAAGGCCAAGGTCGCCGCCGGCGCCACTGCGGACCTTTCCAGCCAGGCCGTCGAGGTTGCCGGTGTGAAGGTGCTGGCCGCACGCCTGGAAGGCTTTGATGCCAAGGCCCTGCGTGACGCCATGGACCGCCTGAAGCAACAGCTGGGCAATGCCGTGATCGTGCTGGCCGGCACCCAGGACGGCAAGGCTGCCCTGGTCGCGGGTGTGAACGGCAGTGCAATGGGCAAGGTCAAGGCCGGGGAACTGTTGTCCCACATCGCCAGTCAGATCGGGGGCAAGGGCGGCGGACGCCCGGACCTCGCCCAGGGTGGTGGCGAGGACGGGCCCGCCCTTGCTACCGCTCTGGCCGCGGTCGTCGAATGGGTCAGCCCCCGCCTGTGATGTGAACCCCTGCCGTCCCCCTCCTTGTAGGAGCGGGACGGCTGACGGTACCATTGCGAAATCTTTTCCCTTTGTCGTGGGGACGCTTCTTGACGGAGCGTCAAGCCGGTGGGGGATACCCTTCCACACGGTTCCATGGAGACTTGCAAAAATGTTGATCTTGACTCGCCGCGTCGGCGAAACCCTGATGATCGGAGACTCGGTGAGCGTCACCGTGCTCGGCGTCAAGGGCAACCAGGTGCGTATCGGTATCACCGCGCCGAAGGACGTTGCTGTGCATCGCGAAGAGATCTACCAGCGCATCCAGCGTGGTGACGAAGCCGGCAGCACCGGAAGCGAAAATTCCGGCGAATAAAAGCTTTACCTTCGCGTCTGATTAACGTTATGATTCACGCCCCGCTGAGGTGCACCGCACCAGACGCGGAGAAAACCCCGGAGCGATGCCCGAGTGGCTGAAGGGGCTCCCCTGCTAAGGGAGTATAGGGTCAAAAGCTCTATCGAGGGTTCGAATCCCTCTCGCTCCGCCAGATGTTCAAAAAAGCCCCTAGAAATAGGGGCTTTTTTGTTGCCCCAACATTTCCTACCCGCCCAGCTACCCATCCACCTACAGCGGTCGATTCTGCGCGATCTGCTGCCGAACCCAACCCTGCACCTCGGATTGTATCCACAGTGCGCGGCGGCCGATGCGGATTGAACGGGGGAAGCGGCCGGCTTTGATCTCGCCGTAGATGAAGGTCGTGCCCATACCGGTCATCTGCCGAACGCGATCCAGCGACAGGAGTTCTTCCATTCGCTCAGCGGCGCCCATGGTTGCCTCCCGCGCGCTGCAGCTTTGTCGACTGATCGACCAAGCCGAGGTTGAACTGCACCACGTTGTCGGCGACTTCCGGCGCGGGCGCAGGTCGCGCGCTGCGTGCCGGGCGGTTGATGCGGCGCCACTCGGCCAGAGCCTTCTTCGGATCCTGGCTCTTGCTGGTCGCCCTGCAGGCGCACTCGACCAGGTGGCCACCGCCGGCGGCGGGGCCGCGCAGGTCGTGGATGTGGCGCGCGCGGTGGCCGACGGCGCAGTTCGGCAGGCCTTCGGGATGGCTGATGTGTTTCTGCGTCATGGCTTCTGGCACTCCGGGTATTGAGCTTCAAGCTGTTCGATCAGGAAGGAGGCTTGCTTGGCGCGGTGTTCGCGGTCGTAGCGGTTGAGGGCGCCGGGTCCGGCATCGCGTAGCCATCGCAGGGGTTGGAGCAGCCACCGGGGATCGAATGGCAGCGTTGCGCGCGGCTCCACGGGTTTGGCCGGCGGCATGCAATCCGGCCCGGCCCAGTCCTCGGGATCGCCGCACCTGGTGCAGACGCCCGCCTTGAATGCGTGGTCTCGCTCGGGCTGGGCCACACGTGGGGCTTCCCACAGGGCACGCACGACCCAACCGCGAATGCGAGCGTGATAGACGTGCTCCGGTGTGGCTGTCACCCAGCACCCTGACCCCGTGTCGTTCTTGTTCCGGTACTCCCAGCGCACAGGCGGCTGGGAATACAGCTCTTGGAGCAGGGTGTCGCTCCACTCGCGGACCTGGTCGACGGAGATCGGCGCGCCGGCGGCGCCCAGGCGGCGCATGGTGGCGACGACCGCGGCGACGGGCGAGGATGCTTGGCAGACGTCAGCGGCGGCCTCCGGGCTTGTGGGAAACGTGGTGCTCAAGCGGATGCCTCCTGTGCTGCCTGAATCTGCTTTCCAATCCATCGAATGTTCGGTACTGCGAAGCTGTTGCCCAGCAATCGATAGCGCGGGCCGTCGGCCAGGCGGGGGCCGTTGTCAGCGCTGCCGGAATGCCGCTGCATGTAGTCGGCGTAGTGGGCATCCGGCTCGTTCTTCCGTTGCTTTCTAGCCTTGCCAAGCTTCGGCACCAAGGTCCAGTCATCAGGCGCGCCCTGGAGGCGCTCGCACTCGCGCGGGGTGAGGCGACGCACCTGGTTAGGTGTCAGCAGCGCAGGTGCCGGACTGTTGGCGTCCAGGCAGGTAGTCCGCTCCCTGAACAGCTTTCCCGCGTTGTTGCTGGAGGTATTGTGGAGCTTGGTCGAGTAGGCGACGGCCACTTGGCCGCCCGCATTTGCATGGCCCTCTTGATGCCCCATCGCCCGCAAGGTCGGGGCGACTTGATCGCTCACGCTTCTGGTGGGGTCACTGTCCTTGCAACCAAATGCGATATAGGTTTGCTGCTTCGTACCTGGCTGCGCGGCTAGCGTGCCAGCAATTTCCATGCAGCGAACTTCGTCGCGTTGGTTCTGCGCGAATGCAACCGGCACAAGAGGTGTGCCACGCCCTGTCCCATCCTCGCTTGCATCAAAACCTTCGGCGCGTAGCGTATGGGCGACAGCCGGAATTAGGAGGCCCGCATGGGCGTCCTGATTTGTGGCGCTGCCGGCCGCTTTGTTGTTAGCGCTAAGTGTCCCGGCAACTAAGCCGCCTTGGCACTCAAAGTCCGTTCCGAGCCCGCCGCCACCTTGAGTGCGCGCGCTAAGGGTGCCGGTAACGCTTTCCCCCGTGTCGCGGCGCGGCGCAGAATCCCCGCGCAGGCGATCGGGCTCAAGAAGTACCGGGGGTCTATCGGACCAGTTTCCAGTATCGAGGACAGCGAACACGCGACGGCGCCGCTGCGCCACTCCGAACCACTGCGCGTCAAGCACGGACCATTCGACCAGGCCGTTGTCACCCAGCGCAACGCCTTCGGATCCCCAGCCACCTGGGGGCACAGGCAGGTCGGTTCCTGCCATCGAACCAACCACGACAGCAAAGTCTCTGCCCTGGTTGCTGCTGAAAGCACCTGGGACGTTTTCCCAGACGAGCCAGCGGGTGCCGCAAAAATGTCGAGCTGCATTGAAGATCCTCATCTGGTGGTGGAACAGGCTGGAGCGCGCGCCAGCGAGGCCCGCGCGGCGTCCCGCGACGGACAGGTCCTGGCACGGGCTGCCTCCGATCAGAACGTCGAAAGCGCCCAGAGCCTTGATCTGCTCGTCGGTGATCTCAGTGACGCTTCCGAGATTTGGAACGTGAGGCAGGCGGTAGCGCAGCAGTGCGCAAGCGGCTGGCTCGATCTCGGATACGCCAACGCAGGTCCACCCCAGTGGCGCCCACGCGAGGTGGGCCGCTTCCATGCCGGAGAAGAGAGAGAAGTAGCGCATCAGGCGTGTTCCTTGGGAGCGATCGGGCCGGTGTGGCGGTAGTCACGCAGCGGGTCGGTGAGGAACCGGCCGCGCTCCTGGCGCTGCACGGTGTAGTCGGGGAAGGCTTCGGTGGGCAGGTGGGCGTGCGCTTCTTCCATCAGCGCGACGAAGCGCTGCTGCCACTCCAGCGGCATGGACTGCAGGGTCCGGCGCGGCACGACCACGTAGGCGGAGCGGGTGAGCCCGAAGGCGTCCCACACCGGGCCGTGGTAGTACGGGCACAGGGTTGCGGTCTCGTCAGCCATTGGTCGAATCCTGCGCCGGGCGCGCGCTGTGTATGCTTTTCGGGTAAGCGCACCGGAACGGCGCAGGTGCGAAGGTGATGGGATGCACAGGCAAGAAGACTGGAATCTGAAAATTCGGGGCCGCGACGTGACGGTCCGGGTGGTGCTGGATGGGATTGGCCGGTTTGGCCGCGGGACGATGATTGGTTTCCATGTGGTCTACGGCCCGAGCCGATCGGGCTTGGACATAGCCGTGGAGTCGCGGGAGGACGCGGCTGCCAAGACCGAGGCGCTTCTGTCGGAGCTGATGGGGGCCGACTGGTACTGAGCCGCCAGATCTGGCCCTTTTCATCAGGCTTTGCCGTGAAGTAGATTTGCCATCGCTGACGGTTGGGGAACCGAAATGAAGACAGAGGGCTTTCGCCGGACTCTGCAGGGCGTGATCGATGGGCGCAGGTTCCGCGTCGAGATCACCAGCCAGGTGGAGGACGAATTTGAGTTCACGGCCACGGTGGAAGGTGTCGCCGTGGCCGCGCCGCGCGCCGGCGTGATCCGCAACAAAGGCGACGCCATGCAGCTCGCCATGGCTGCCATCGAGAAGCACATTGCAGACCAGGCTCGAGAGGCCTGAGCCGCGCTGGCCCGGGATGATGCTGTAACTGCTCATGCTCGCGGCTCCTTTGCGCCGTGGATCTGCTGGCCGCCGAGGCCGGCGCTGAATTCCCAGCGCTCTGCCTCGCGGGTGTAGTAGGCGGCGCGCTCCTGGCGCTCGCTTTCGGTGAACTGCTTGTCGGTCAGCGCGTGGTCGGCGGCTTCGCGGTTGGCCTTGGCCATGCGGACCGGGTCGTCCTTGAAGATGTCGAGCTGGTTGCGCATGCGGTTCCCTGGGATGGGTTGCCGGCGAGTGGAAGTCCGGCCGGCGGCGGAGCCCGGTTGCCCGGGCGGGCGGTTGCTCAGTGCGTGTCGTCTGCGGGCATGGCCCGGCGGCGGCGCTCGTCGGTGCGGCGCCGCATTCCGGCGCGGAAGGCAGGCCAGCAGCGGCGTGCGTCCTTCCAGCCGTGCCAGCCGAAGTACGCGATGCCGCCCAAGGAGAGGAGGACGAAGGTATCGGCGCCGGTGTAGAGGGCGCGGGCGAGGATGGCGAGCAGCACGCCGACGATCACGGCGCAGTAGAAGGGCAGGGCCAGGTGGTGCATCACTGGTTCGCTCCGTGCTGCTTCAATGCACGGTCAACCGCATCGCAGTCGTCGCACACGTGGTGGTTGGTGTGGTCGCACTCGCAGCGGGCGGCTGCGGGTGCCGCGGGCGAGGGGATGTGCGGGATGCCGATCTGCATCTGCGCGAAGAAGTCCTGGTCGGTCATGCCTGCAGGCCCGTGAAGCTGAAATTGCAGGCGTGCTGGCAGTTGCCCACCTTGGCTTCCCACCGCAGGGAGGCGATTTCTTCCTCGTGCGGCGCCAGGGCTTCTTTGATGGCCTTGAATGAGCCCTGGTTGAACTCGGGGAAGGCGAACAGCTTCTCGGCCAGCCAGAGGGCGCGGAACGGCGTCGGCAGGCCGCGCAGTACGCAGGCACCAGTGGTGACGTGGGTCACCTGCCATTCGCCCAGCTCGGTGTTGGTGCGATCACCCATCATGGTCGACTCGTCGTCGCTGTAGACGTGATGGCAGAAGAACGGGCCGACGACGAAGCCGGTGAACTTGCTGGGCGGCGAGGCGTCGGCGCGCTGCAGGTCTTCGCCGCGCGGCAGGGTCAGCGTCTGCATTGCGGCGGGGGCGAGGGCGCTCACGCAGCACCGCCTTGCGCGCGCTGCGGGCCACGGCGCAGCGAGTGCTTCATGCGGCTGATGGCAGCCGCGGCGCTGCCGCCGCGCAGGAAGTCGAGCCGTGCCAGGTCGGCGACGGTGTTGGCGAAGTCGGGGCGGTGACCGACGCGCAGGGCTGCGATGCGGACGGCGTCCGCGACGGCGCGGCCGCGCTGCTGCGGGCCTACCAGGATGGCGACGGCGCTCATGCCGCGTCCTTGCCGCTCAGGGCGTCGGTGTACTGCTTGGCGGTGGTGCCGCTCATGCGCAGCGCCTGTGCCGCGCGCTGCAGCTCCAGTGCGAGCTGGTCGGCTTCGGCCGGATCGAGGTAGAGCGAGGCAAAGCCGAGCTTTACGGCAACTTTGCCAAGGGCGTCCATGGAGAGGACGGTGGGCGCGATGCTGGCGGCGCCGAGGGACAGGCTGGCCATGTGTGATCTCCTGCGCCCGGCCCCGGGATGGGGCTGCGTTGGGCGACGGGGCTAAGATCACACAGTGTGATTATTGATGCAACACGAAACGTGATGTTTGGGTGTACATTTTCTGAACGGCGGTAGTTCTGTTCAGAAAAAGAGGGTTGGGCTAGTCGAACTGGTTCCGGATCAGCCCAGCGTCTTCGAAGGACACGTCGTCGCGGATGCACTCGCGGGCGCGGTCCAGATTGCGGTGCAGCTCGATTAGGTCGTCATCGCCGAGGTCATCTATCGATGCGTGCCCCAGCGTTGCTTGGTCGATGATGAGTTGAACGCCGAACGGGCTATAGACCTTGGCCAACGTTCGGATCATGCGCAGATGGCTCTCGCGTGCGACAGCATCGAAGTGCGCGGAGCGCTTCCCTGTAGCCGGGCGGGGCGCAGGCTGTTTGTCAGGCGCGGCGCTTATCCGCTCCATCAGCTTGTGCAGCAGCTCGTCCGTTTTGCTCATGTGTTGCAGTTCCCCTGTGTAGATCGCGCTTCTCGCGCCATGCTGCGAAATCCACCAGGTTCCGCTGATCTGCGGGGCGTTCGTCGTTCAAGATCCATTCGTACACATCCGCGAACAGATCAGCATCCGTCTCGATATCGAAGGCCTTGCCGAGTGTTCCGAACGCCTTGGCCAGGAACCGGTGGGTTTCGGCAAGGATTGCAGGAGCGGGTCGCGGGGACTGAGACGCCGGCGCTTCGCCGAACAGGGACGCGATGCTGACGCCTAGGGCGTTGGCCAGTAGCGGCACTTCTGACACCTTGGGCTCGCGCGCGCTGGCCGCTGATGATTCGTAGTTCGCGATACGGCTTTGACCAGACCAGCCGCAGGCGAGCGCCAGTGCTTCCTGGGTCATGCCGGCATTGATCCGGGCGGCGCGGAGATTGTCAGAGAAGGCCATACCGGGATTCTTCACGGTATGTGATGCGGCGCTAACACGAATTGTGTTGCTTGAAGGATCACGATATGTGATGCTCCTCGCATGGACGCTCTCGACAAAGCCGTAAAAGCCGCTGGTGGCGTGACTTCTCTCGCCGCTGCCCTTGGTGTTCGCCAGAGCGCCGTCAGCAACTGGAAATCCCGGTCCAGCATTCCCGCAGCCCAGGTCCTGGGAATCGAGCGGGCCACGGGAGTTTCCCGGCATGAGCTCTGCCCAGAGATCTTCGGCGCCGCCGCCGACCTTGCTCCGGTCACCAAGCAGCAGCTGCTGGAAAAGCTCGGCCTCAGCACCGACGCCCACTTGGCCATCGTGCTGTCCCTGCCGGTCGAGCAGGTCGCGCTCTGGCCGAGCGCTGGCGCCGTGCCCGCGCTGCCGCAAGTTCTGCGTCTGCTCGGCATTGGCGACCAGGCCCCGGTCGCCCCGGTCAGCCTCGACCCCGATGCCGACCGCATTGGCCCTGTCGACACCGCCTGAAAGGCCATCCCTGGCCGTCGTCCCTGAGTTGTCTCTGTCCATGGCGCCCATCGTGCGCCGCCCGGGTCCAGCCCGAAACCCTGAAACACCGTCCCTCCCAAGGTGACCCGATGACCTGCCGTACCTCCTCGCTCAACTGGCTCGACAACCTCTACAACTCCGTGCGCGAGACGCCGGGTGGTGTGGAAGCTGCTGCCGCTTACCTGGCCCAGCGCCGGGGCAAGTCGATGCATCCCGAAACACTGCGAGCAAAGCTGCGCGGGCTTGAGGGTGAGTCGGTGACGCTCCAGATCGCCGAACTGCTGACCGAGTGGATGCAGGAGCAGGCTGGCGGCGGTGAGCGCGCGCTGGGCTGGCTGCAGTCTTTGGTGGCGCGCTTCGGCATGGCTGCCGACGTGGTGCCGCCGGCGCCGGAAGGCGGCTGGTCCGACGAGATCGGCGCCATCCAGATGAAGCTGCTGGAGATCACCAGCCGGGTGGGGAAGCTGTCCGGCACGGCCGTGGAGGCCATCGCCGACTCGACCATCACGAACGCCGAGGCCGAGCAGATGATTGCCGAGATCCGCGCGCTGCGGACGATGGCCAATCGCCTGGAGCGCAACGTCGCGCGTGCTGCAGCGAAAGGGAGGGCGGCCCGATGACCGGTCTGGCTCGCTCCAACGATCCCAACAGCAGCCATGCGGCTGCGGCGGACCTCGTCGCCACCGGCAAGCTGCTGGACCAGCAGACGCGCGCTGCAGCAGCCGTGCATCGCCACCCTGGGCAGAGCAGCCTGCATCTGGCCGCGCTGACTGGCCTTGACCGCCACATGCTCGGCCGTCGCCTGCCGGAGCTGGCCCGCCAAGGGAAGATCTGGCGCGGCCCTGCAGCGCCGTGTGCCACGACGGGCAAGAGCGCCTGCACGTGGTTCCCGGTAGCCCCGGGCGAAAACCTGTCGCTGGGGCTCTGACATGTCGACCATCATCATGTCGCAGTGCTGGCCGCTGCAGGGCCTGAGCGTCACGCAGAAGGCGGTGCTGATCTCGCTGGCCGACCAGGCGAACGACGACGGCGTGTGCTGGCCGGCAGTTGGGACCATCGCAGCGCGCTGCTGCATGTCCCCGCGCGCTGTGCGCACCGCGATGGATCATCTGGAGGTCGTTGGCCTGCTGACCCGTGATCGTCGGTTCAACAGCAGCACGGTCTACAACGTCACCCCGGCCAACTTCGACAAGGCCGCAGCGCCTTCGAAGGGCACTCGCAAGGCTGGCAAATCGGGTGCTGCACCGGGCGCAGGTGCTGCGCCCCATGCAGGGGGTGCGCCCGCTGCAGGTGGGGATGCGCCCGCTGCAGGAGGGGATGCACCGGGCGCAGGTCTGGAGGTGCGCCCCGTGCCGCCTAACCGTCATATAACCACCAATGAACCGTCAGAAGAACCGTCATCTCCGGCGGGCCTGTCGGCCGCGCCGCTGACGAAGGCGGAGCAGGAAGAGCAGATGCAGCTGGCCTGCAAGGCGACGTGGGCTGCCTACCGGGCTGCATACCGCATCCGTCACGGTGTGGACCCCGTCCGCAACGCCAAGGTCAACACCAACGTTCGGGATCTGGTGAAACGCTTGGGCCGTGAAGAGGCGCCGCTGGTGGCCGGCTGGTTCCTGAGCGTCAACGAGAACTACGCCGTGAAGCGGATGCACGACCTGGGCGTGCTGTTGGCCGGGGCCGAGGCGTACCGCACGCAGTGGGCTACCGGGCGCCAGATGACCGCCACCAGCGCCAACCAGCAGGACCAGACCCAAGCCAACGCCTCCGCCGCCGACGACGCCAAGGCGCTGCTGCGCCGCATGAAGGGGAACGCAAATGCTCAGTGATGCCGAACAGGACACGCTGGTCGAAATGCTGGTGGCCACGGCCGAGGTGATGGGCGAGCAGATCCGTCCGACCGCTGCGGCCTACATGGTCACCGATCTGGTGACCTACCCGCTGCGCGTCCTGGCCGAGGCGCTGACCGCGTGCCGCCGCGAGGTAAAGGGCCGGCTGAGCCTGGCCGCGATCATGGAGCGCATCGACGACGGCCATCCGGCCCCGAACGAAGCATGGGCCGTGGCCATCCGTGCCACTGACGAGGCGGTAACTCTGGTGTGGACCGAGCAGACCCGGGACGCATGGACGGCGGCGCTGCCACTGGTCGAGGAGGGCGACAAGATCGCAGCCCGGCAGGCGTTCCTGGAGGTGTACGCCCGGTTGGTGAAGAGCGCGCGCGCTGTGGGTGGCTGCGCCGTCTACCAGCCGTCGCTGGGCCACGACGCCAGCGCCCGGGCCGCAGCGCTGCAGCTGGCGGTCGACGGCGGCCGGTTGGCGCACCAGCAGGTGGCGGAGCACCTGGCCTTGCTGGCGCCCACGCCCGCGTTCAACCCGTTGGCCCTGCTGGCCGGTCGAGTGGAGGCCAGCCCGGAAGCGAACGAGCGCACCCGGAGGCGGCTGGCGGAGATCGCCGAGCTGTTCGGTTCCACTCAGGACGCCGCGGCATGAGGCAGGACCACGTCGAACTGGAAGTGCGGCCGGCGTCGGAGCCGGTGGCAGAGGCCGGCTGGTATCTGGCCTATGGCTACGGGATCAAGCCGCTGGTGCTGTACGCGACGCGTGGCATGACCGTGTGGCGTGACGGCATGCGCCAGATCCCGATCACCCGCTATGCCGGCCCCGTGCCGGAGCTGCGCTGATGTGGTCGAAGGCACCGCCGCCGACGAAGGAAGAGGCCCGCCGTATTCGGAAGGCAAAGCTGGGGCCGTGCATGGTTTGCATCCTCCTGCACATGCGCAACGTCCTGCCAAAGCACCTCGTCGTCTACGGATGCGACTACCACCACTGCAAGTCGGGAAACATCCGGCGCGGCCACGCGTTCGGGTTCGCCATGTGCCAGTGGCACCACGAACGCATCCCGCAGGAAGGACGGTCGTTCGCGTGGATGGCAAGCGTTTACGGCTGGAGTTTGAAGGATGGCTCCAGGACGTTCCACGAAAAGTACGGCTCGGACGACGAGCTGATTGAACAGCAGACCTACATCAACGAACTGAGGGCAGCAGCATGAAGAAAACGAAGGCCCAGGCACCCCGGGTCAACCCCCAGCGTGCGCCTCGCGAACGGCGGATGGACCACAACACGGTATCCCGGCCCAAGCGCGCGAAGCCGGGGAAGAACGCCGCTGGCCCATCCGAGACGGTGGAGCAGTTCAAGGCGCGCGGCGGCAAGGTGCAGATCCTGACGGCCAGCTGGGAGCAGGCAGCATGAGGCGAGTGGTTGGAATCGACCCAGGTTGCAGCGGTGCCGTCGTGCTGCTGGCCGGCGACCGCGACTTGGTCCCGGTGGAGTGGATCCGTGCCCCGTTGGTGCGGCTGGGGAAGTCGAGCCGACTCGACTCTGCCGCGCTGGCCCGGTTCCTCGGGCACCACGACGTGCAGCACGCCTACATCGAGCAGGTCCACAGCATGCCGCGCCAGGGTGTGGCGTCTTCCTTCGGGTTCGGCCATGCCGCGGGGGTGGCTGAGGGCGTGGTGGCGGCGCTGATGATCCCGACCACGCTGGTGACGCCGCAGGCATGGAAGAAGCGGGCCGGCCTGATCGGTGCAGACAAGGATGCGGCCAGGTCGCGCGCTGTGCAGCTGTGGCCGGCATGGGATGCGCTGGGAAAGAAGGCAGAAGGGTAGGCGCTGGCTGATGCGGCGCTGATCGCTCGGTTTGGCACCGCGCAGTAAGGGTGGTCGCGGCCGTTGCGACGGGCGCGCGCAATGCTGGGTGAATGGACCTGACCCGCTATGACGACAAGGCGCTGGGGCTGCTGAGCAGCCTGCAGCAGGAGATAGCCGAAATGCGATGGAACCGGGCGTGGACGGCACCGGACCAGCGCGGGGAGGCCGAGCAGGCGCTGCGCCGATCACGCGCGCTGCGCCGCGAAATCAACCGACGAGATCGATTAAGGGGAAAGGGATGAAAGACGCGCGCGAGCTGCTGTCCAGCGGGACGGGCCCGAAGGCAATGAGTTTTGACGGCAGCCCTGGTGGGCCGTCTACGGAGACGATCTTGGCCGCCCTGGCATACGTCCACCACGGGCTGGGCCGTGAGCTGATGGAGGCGCTGTGGTGGCCCGAGAGTGGGGCACGCCGCCGTGAGCAGCTGCGACAGGAGGTGATCGGGCTGGTGGCGCCTGAGTTCACCCGCCAGATGCATGCCCTTGCAGATGCCAGGACGAGCTTCGGCATTGCCAAAGCCTGCATTGGCTGGACCGGCGGCCAGACCACCGATAAGCAGCGCCGGGAGCTGCGGCGTACGGAGCAGGCCCTGGATGACGCGCGCGCTGCAGCGTGGCCGAACAACACCATGGAGCAGCTGGGCGTGCTGGCCACGGCGGTGATGGACGAAATGGCCGGCCGCTGCGAGTGCCCGGGCTGCGGTGGGAAGAAGGTCGTTACGGATCCGAATGTTGCTGGCGTCGTGAAGTGCCCCCGCTGCGCCGGAAGTGGCTACGACCCGTTCAGCGGGCGCAGGCGTGCAGCGGCAATCGGTGCTGACTGTTCGGCATACAGCCGGTTTTGGCGGCCGGTGTACGAGTGGATGCTGGCCAGCTTTAGCGCGGCTGAGGCGCGCGCTGTCGTCCAGTTCAACAAGGCCCTTACGCAGGCCGCATAGCGATGACTTCCTAGGTCATCGGAAAAGGGGGCATTCTTGCCACCATCCAATCGCAAGCCCCGGCCAAGCCGGGGCTTTTTCTTTGCCCGCGTCCCAGCCGGACTAACTCTCGTGCCCAGCCGGCGCTAGGGGCGGGCACCTATCAACCGGGAGGGGCATATGCCGAACCGGACAAGCAACGGGGCCACCATGAAGGACGAAATCATTGGCACTGCCGCAGGTGCTGCAGTGAAGGCTGCGCCGCCGGCAGCGGTGGCCAGCGCGGTTGCCGCAGGTGCGAACCTCGACCGCGTGGTGGTGGTGCTGACGATCATCTACCTGGTCGGCCAGATCAGCTATCTCGGGTGGCGCTGGATCCGCGAGTGGCGGCAGAGGGCTCAGGCATGAAGGCCAAGATCCTTGGCGCAAGCGCCGCTGCGGTGATCGCCTTGGCTGCCACCGCGCTGGTGCAGCCGTGGGAAGGCTACTCGCCCACCCCTTACATCGACATGGTAGGTGTGGCCACCTACTGCTACGGCGACACCAGCCGCCCGGACAAGGCGGTCTATACCCAGCAGGAGTGCGCTGAAAAGCTCAATAGCCGGCTAGGCAGCTACCTGAGCAGTGTGAGCCGGTGCATCAAGGTGCCGCTCGGCGAACGTCAGTGGGCGGCGGTGCTGAGCTGGACCTACAACGTCGGCGTGGCGGCAGCCTGCAACTCGACGCTGGTGCGCAAGATCAACGAAGGCCAGCCTGCAGCGGCCTGGTGCCCCGAGTTGGAGCGCTGGGTCTACGCGGGCGGTAATCGCGTGCAGGGGCTGGCCAACCGCCGTGCTGCTGAGCGCGCCATGTGCGAGGGCCGGTCATGACGCACCCTGCAGCAGTGCTCGCCGCGTTCGTCCTCTGGTCCGCAGCCATGTTCGGTGCAGGCTGGGCGTGGCGCGGTGACCGCGCCGAGGGCAGCGAGGCACTGAGCCAGGTGGCAACCGGTAAGCAAGCCTTACAGGTTGAGCAGCAGTCCCGAGCTGTCGAACACCAGCAAGCCGAAGACCTGGCCAACATCGGAGCCAAGCATGAAGAAGACCGTAGTGCGGCCCAGGCCGTCCCTGCTGCTGTTGTGGCTGACCTGCGCGCTGGTCGTCTCCAGCTGCGCGACGACCTCGCCACCTGCAGCACCAGCCTCCTGTCCCAAGCCGTCGCCGGCGCCGTCGAACGTGATGCGCACGCCGAACTACGAGCAGAGGTTGCGGGAGCTGCTGTTCAAATCGGACGTGACGCCGACGACCACGTCCGCGCCAGTCAAGCAGTGATCGAGGTGGACCGTGGTGGATGACCGACTGGACAGGCTGCTGCGGCTGGCTGAGCAGCAGCACGCCACCATCGTGGAGCAGTACAAGCAGATCGCTGAGCTTGGCGCACACGTGGGCCTTTTGGTCCAGGCCGTGGCGCAGCTTCTGGGCGAGGAGGCCGGCATGCCACTGCCGGAAGAAGGCGCCGACCCTGCGCGCGCCGACTTGGATGGGAAGCCCTACTGATGCCACGTCTCCGCACGGTCCCGTCGCGTCTGGCAAGGGTCGGATCGAGGTTCGCGCCGTCACCTATCAATAGACAGGCGACCCGCGCCCTACCCACCAACAGTGCCGCGTGGCGCCGTATTCGGGATTCGGTGCTGCTGCGGGATCACTACACCTGCCGCAGCTGTGGCCGTGTCGTTGGTGGCAAGGGTGAGGCCCACGTGGACCACATCGATGGCGACAGCGGGAACAACCCCGCCGACGGCAGCAACTGGCAGACCCTTTGTGTGAAGTGCCACAGCGTGAAGACGGCGCGTGAGGACGGAGGGTTCGGGAACGCCCAGCGTCGATAGTCGCCTGTGGATAAGTGGGAGGGGGAGGCAAAAGTATCCGACCTCCCGCCATCCGACACGCGTCCCCCCGCACGCGTGGAAAAAAATCCCGCAGGAATGGAAATCAGCAAATGGCAGGTGTCAAAGGCAAGAGCGGCGGCGCGCGTAAGAACGCAGGCGGCGCAAGGCCTGGCGCCGGTCGAAAGCCAAAGCTTTCAACGCCCGCGCCGCCTAAGAAATCAGCAAATACGAAGGCCGCCGCGGAGCCGGCCAAGAAGGCCGCTGCGGTAGAGGTCCAGCTGGAGCCCCAGCCGAAAGGCGGTGCCTTGAAGCGCACCAATGCTGTCGCTGTCGAGCAGGAAGAGACGGACATGCTCACCCTGCTCCAGCGGATCGCCCTTGGCCAGGTCGCGGCTACGGCTATTCAGGTAAAGGCTGCCTCTGCTGCATTGCCCTATACCCACGCGAAGAAGGGTGAGGGCGGCAAGAAGGAGGAGCGGCAAAAGAAGGCCGAGGCGGTGGCGGGCCGATTCGCCCCCTCTGCGCCACCCCGGCCGAGGATGAACTGATATGGGCGTGCCGCTCTATACGACCGCATGCCCCGACTGGGCCGAGAGGCTGGTGGCCGGGCAGTCGATCATCCCGCCACCGATCTATCCCGTTCAGGCCCAGGAGGCGCTGGCGGTGTTCAAGCAGCTGCGTATCGTCGATGCGCCCGGCAGCCCGACCTTTGGTGAGGCATGCGAGTCATGGGTTTTCGACTTCGTCGCGGCCATCTTCGGCGCATACGACGCTGAGACCGGGCGCCGGCTGATTCGCGAAGTGCTGATGCTTATCCCCAAGAAGAACAGCAAGTCCACGCTGGCGGCGGGGATCATGGTGACCGCGCTGATCCTGAACTGGCGCGTGTCGGCTGAGATGATCATCCTGGCGCCGACGGTGGAGATCGCGAACAACGCTTTTGCTCCAGCGCGGGACATGATCAAGGTCGATGACGACCTGTCCGAGCTATTCCATGTGCAGGACCATGTGCGCACCATCACCCATAGAACGATGGGAGCCACCCTGAAGGTGGTTGCCGCAGACAGTGAAACTGTCGGTGGCAAGAAGGCGAGCTGGGTTCTGATCGACGAGGAATGGCTTTTCGGCAAGCGGCCAAATGCTGAGGCGATGTTTCGCGAGGCAGTCGGTGGGTTGGCCTCAAGGCCTGAAGGGATCGTCATCAAACTGACGACTCAGTCCGACGAGCCACCGGCCGGCGTGTTCAGACAGGACCTGCAGCGCATGCGGGACGTGCGCGACGGAAGGATCCTGGATCCCCAGTCGCTGCCCGTGCTGTACGAGCATCCGCCGGAAATGGTCAGCGCAGGTGATCACCTGAAGCTGGAGAACATGCCGCTGGTGAATCCCAATTTCGGGGTCTCTGTGGACTCGGAGTTCCTGCGACGTGAGTACGAGAAGGCCGATCAAGCTGGAGAGCATTCCCTGCGGGGCTTCTTGGCCAAGCATGCCAACGTCGAGGTAGGGCTGAACCTGCGCTCGGACCGCTGGGCCGGAGCTGACTTCTGGCTGCAGCAGGCCAAGCCGGAACGCGTGGCAACACTGGATGACCTGCTACAGCGATGCGAGGTTGTCACCAGCGGGATCGACGGCGGCGGCCTCGATGATCTTCTGGGTTTGGTTGCTGTCGGACGTGAGCGCGGAACGCGAAAGTGGTTGGCCTGGGCCCACGCATGGGCGCATGAGATCGTTCTGCAGCGCCGCAAGGACATTGTCACCAAGCTTCAAGAGTTTGAGGCGGCAGGCGACCTGACAATTGTGAAGCTGCCGGGACAGGATGTTGACCAGGTCGCTGATGCGATCTGCAAGATTAAAGCAGCAGGACTGATGCCGGAGGAGAACGCCATCGGCGTTGATCCAGCCGGCATCGGTGCGATTGTCGACGAACTGACCACGGAGTCACGCGGGGTCGATCTAAAGCAGATCGTAGCGGTGTCTCAGGGCTGGAAGCTCAATGGCGCCATCAAAACGACCGAGCGCGCCTTGGCCGGTGGCGACCTGATCCACGCCGGCCAGCCGCTTATGGCGTGGTGCGTTAGCAATGCAAAGGTGGTTCCTGCCGGGAACGCCATCACGATCACCAAGCAGGTCAGCGGCACGGCAAAGATCGACCCGCTGATGGCGCTGTTCAACGCGGTTTCGTTGATGGCACTCAATCCATCTGCTCGTGGCCCCTCCGTGTACGAGAGCCGCGGCATCAGATTCCTATAAGGAACCACATGTCTCGTTTCAATGCCGAAGCCCTGGCGTCTCTGGACCGGTACTGGAACCCGCCAGCGGCCACTGAGTCACCTTCGACGCCTGGCGCGCGCGCTGAGGCCGGTCACTTCTCCGGGATGAATGATCCCGCCTTGCTGGAGTTCATGCGGTCCCGTGGTGGTCATGGCGGTGGCAGCTTCCAGCTACGCAACATGGCGGTGCTGAGGTGCCTATCCCTGATCTGCGGGACCATCGGCATGCTGCCCCTGAACCTGGTTGAGTCGGGCGGGAAGAAGCGGATCGCGACTGAGCACCCCGCGCATCGCCTGCTCAAGATCAAGCCGAATCCGTGGCAGACGCCGTTGGAGTTCAAGCGGCAGATGGAGCTGGCCCGCCAACGGCACGGCGATGGTTACGCGAGAATCATCTGGTCCGCCGGCCGGCCCATCCACCTGATACCGCTGGACTCCCTCGCGGTTCGCGCTGAGCTCGGCGACGACTGGCGGATGATCTACCGGTACAACAGCAAGAAGCGCGGCGAGGTAATCCTCAAGCAAGAGGAGGTTCTTCACATCCGGGATCTGTCCGTGGATGGCGTGACTAGCCTGTCCAGAATGAAACTGGCAGACCGGGCCATCCGCCTGGCACTGGATGCGGAACATGCAGCGAGCCGGATCTTTGAGACTGGCAACATGGCTGGCGGCGCCATCGAGGTGCCGAATGCGCTCAGTGACGTGGCGTATGACCGGATGCGCAATTCCCTGGACACCGAGTATTCCGGGGCCGCCGCCGCGCAGCGCTGGATGCTGCTGGAAGAGAACGCCAAGGCCAACAAGTTCGGCAGCACCGCCCAAGAGGCCCAACACGTCGAGAACCGCAGCGCGCAGGTGGAGGAAGTGGCCAGGCTATACGGCGTTCCACGCCCGCTCCTGTTCCTGAGTGATACCAGTTGGGGCACAGGCATCGAGCAGCTGGGGATCTTCTTCCTTCAGTACACGATGTTGGAGCACTTCACCAACTGGGAGCAGGCCGTCGCGCGTTCCCTGATCGCCGAGCGGGACCTGGAGCGCTTCCAGCCGAAGTTCAATGTGCGGGCGCTGATGCGCGGCACGCTCAAGGATCAGGCCGATTTCTTCAAGGCCGCTCTCGGCTCGGGTGGCACGGCGCCGTTCCACACGCAGAACGAGGTCCGCGACCTTCTCGACTACCCGGAATCGGATCAGCCCGGGGCCAACGACCTGGTCAACCCCATGACACAGAAGGGAAAGAGCAATGAGCCTTCGGCAGCTGCCTGAAATCCGAGCCGAGCGACGACTCGGCGCCGCCCAGTTCGACATGCGTCCCGATGCCCTGGAGCGCTGGGAGCCCGAAGTACGGGCCGCCGGCAACGACGCGAATAGCATCTCGATCTATGACTCCATCGGCGAGAACTGGGAGGGTACTGGCGTCACCGCCAAGCGGATCAGTGCTGCCCTGCGAGCCATTGGCGATAAGGACGTGGTGGTGAACGTCAACTCGCCCGGTGGCGATTTCTTCGAGGGCGTTGCGATCTACAATCTGCTGCGTGAGCACCCCGGCCGCGTGACCGTGCAGGTCATGGGGCTGGCTGCATCGGCCGCGTCGGTGATCGCGATGGCTGGCGACGAGATCCTGATGGGCGACGGGTCGTTCCTGATGATCCACAACGCTTGGGCAGTGGCCATCGGCAATCGCCACGATATGGCTGACGCAGCAAAGCTGCTGGAGCCGTTCGACGCAGCCATGGCCAAGGTGTACGCCGCCCGCACGGGCATCTCCGAAGCCGAAGCTGCCCGGATGATGGACGAAGAGACCTGGATCGGCGCCGCCCAGGCGGTAGACGATGGCTTTGCCGATGGCCTTCTGGACGGGGCGGCCGCGACCAAGGATGCCAAGCAGGCATCTGGTGGGCGCAAGGCCTTGGCCTTGGTCGAGGCGGCAATGGCGAAGGCCGGGCACTCCCGTTCCATGCGACGCGACACCCTGAAGTCACTGTTCAACGGCAAGCCGAGCGCTGCCGGATCCGCTACGCCGAGCGCTAGCGACAACGAAACCTCGGCCCTGTTGCAGGGCCTTCTCGACAACCTCAGAGCCTAAAGGGCCTACACATGACCAAGATGACCCACGGCCGCATCCCGCGCGGCCTCGTTTCCGTGCACGCCGACGGCGGCAACCAGCCGGACGTCAAAGCGCTGGTGGAGAGCCTGAACAAGGCGTTCGCCGACTTCAAGGCCGAGCACAACAAGCAGCTGGACGAGATCAAGAAGGGCAACGCCGATGCGCTGCAGGCCCTGAAGGTCGACAACATCAACGCCGATATCACCCGCCTGCAGGCCGCTGTCGACCAGGCCAACACCCAGATGGCCGCATTCCAGATGGGTGGCGGCAGCGCCGGCAGTGGTGTCGCGGATGCCGAATACACCGATTCGTTCCGCGCCCATTTCCGTAAGGGTGAAGTGCAGTCCGCCCTCAACAAGGGGGCGGCCGACGAAGGAGGCTACCTGGCGCCGGTTGAATGGGACCGATCGATCACCGACCGCCTGGTGGTCGTCTCGGACATGCGTCAGCTGGCGAACGTCCAGCCCTGCTCTGGCGCTGGCCTGACCAAGCTCTACAACACCGGCGGCACGTCCTCGGGCTGGGTCGGTGAGGAAGATGCGCGACCGGAAACCGCCACGTCCAAGCTGCGCCCTCTGGGCTTCGGCTGGGGCGAGATCTACGCCAATCCGGCCGCGACCCAGCAGCTGCTGGACGATGCCGAGATCGACCTGGAAGCTTGGCTCGCCGGCGAAGTGGAGCTGGAATTTGCCCGCCAGGAGGGTGATGCCTTCTTCTCGGGCAACGGTGTCAACAAGCCGTTCGGCATCCTGACCTACGTGGAAGGCGGCGCCAACGCGGCCAAGCATCCGTTCGGCGCCATCAAGGCTGTGAACAGCGGCGTCGCTGCGGGCATCAACGGTGACAGCATCCTGGATCTGGTCTACGACCTGCCGTCCGCCTTCACCGCCGGCGCCAGGTTCGCGATGAACCGAAAGTCCCAGGGGATGGTCCGCAAGCTGAAGGATGCGCAGGGCAACTACCTGTGGCAGCCGTCGCTGGTGGCGGGTCAGCCGTCGACCCTGGCTGGTTTCGCGCTGCAGGACGTGGCTGCCATCCCGGATGTGGCCGCGAACGCGACCGCGGTGCTGTTCGGCGACTTCAAGCAGACCTACACCGTGTACGACCGCAAGGGCGTGCGGGTGCTGCGCGATCCGTACACCAACAAGCCGTACGTGATGTTCTACACCACCAAGCGCGTGGGCGGCGGTGTGCACAACCCCGAGCCGATGCGCGCCCTTAAGATCGCCGAGTAATCGGCCCTACAGCGACCGGGCGGCATAGCGCCGCCCGGTTTCCATTTTCTGATCTGGGAGCCGCAATGGCCAAATTCATCAAGCCCTTCCGTGGAGTGCCGGAAGGCGAGATCTACCCTGTTCAGTTCGTTGCCGGTGAATCGTGCCCGCCCGAGCTGGAAGCCGGTGCGCTTTCCGTCGGCGCGATTACGCTGAGCCCGGCGCCTGCGACGATCCTCCTGGGATCGGATCTGCAGCCTGCAAAGTTCCATTTCGAAGAGGGTGTCGAGGTCCTGCTTGGCGACGTGGTTGCGCTCGCGCATGGCGCCTCGGGCCTTTCTGCCGAGGACTGGAACGCGCTGAGTGCGGCTACGCGCGAATCGGCAATCGCCGAAGTGGTGCAGCGCCTTTCGGCGGAGGCAGACGAGAAGAAGGCCGCTGCCGCGGCCGTTGCTCCCGCGGCGGCTGCAGGTGAAACGCCGTCTGACGACAAGGCCGCTCTGATCGTGAAGCTGGAAGCATCGGGTATCCCCTTCGACAAGCGCTGGGGTGCGGAGAAGTTGGCCGCTGCTCTGGCCGAGGGCAAGAAGGACTGATATGGCCATCGTCTCTATCGCACAGGCCCGCTCGCATGTGCGGGTGGAGGCGGACTATCCGGTGGAGCAGTTGCAGGATGCTATTGCCGGCGCAATCGACGCTGCGCAGGCGTACCTCAATTGCAGGGTCTACGAGAGTGCCGATGACCTGGCCGCTGCGAGGGCGCTGTACCCGGCATCAGTGAGGGCGGCAGCGGCTGCCAGAGACCAGTCCTTGGCCGATGCTGTCTTCATCGAGAGCGACGAGGAGCGCGCAGCGACCATTCGGATTGCGAAAGTTGCCTATCAGGAGGCCGTGCGGTCCGCCGAGGCAAGCGTCCACGGGGCGGTCGTTAACCCCAGTATTGTCTCGGCGGTGTTGCTCACCATCGGCCATCTGTACGCGAACCGGTCAGACGTGGTCGTTGGAGCTACGGCGGTGGAGCTTCCCCTGGGCGCCAAGAGTCTCCTGCGCCCTTATCGGAGGGTGATGATGCCATGACGCTTCAAGATGGGGACCTGCAGCACCGCATCCGGTTTGAGCGCAAGACCGTGACGCGCGACCCGCTGGGCGGTCCGGACAAAGCGACATGGGTTGAGGTCGTGTCCGTCTGGGCGAAGGCGATCAACAACCTTGCAGCGACAACCGAGGCCGTGGCTGCAGGTGCGGAGCGCTATCGGGAGCAGGTGCGGTTCGATATCCGGCCGAGAAACGTTGATCCGCAGTGGCGAATCGTGTTCCGGGGCCGGAACTTCGACATCAAGAGCATCGCCCCCAGTAATGACCGCAGCGAGATGGCGATCATCGCCATGGCAGGGCTAAGCAATGGTTGACCAGATATCGATCAATGGGCTGGAGGGCCTGCTGCGTTCGCTGCGGGAGGCACCCAAGGCAATCCAAGGCCGGGCCGTGCAATCCGGCATGCGCAGGGGCGGCAACATCATCAGGGATGATGCAAGGCGCAGGGCGCCGCGAGCATCGGGGGTCATGGCCTCGCAGATCGTCACCCGCCGGGCCAATGCCAAGACGCGGCAGCGAGCCGGCGTCGGGCAGGGCGGAGAGTATTTCACCGTTGGGGTGAAGACTGGCCGGCGTCGTAAGTTCGCCAATACCAAACGAAACCGGCGTAACGGCCGCGCAGGGAAGGCCTACGAGGAAACGGGGTGGGCTTATTACTGGCGCTTCGTTGAATTCGGAACAAAGAAGATGCGGGCCTCGCCGTTCCTGACGCCCGCTGGCGAAGCCAAGGGCCCGGAGGCTGCACAGGTGGTTATCGACGAGACTTGGGCGGCACTCGATAATCAATTGAAGAAGGAGGGCTGGCGATGATGGTTCCTCTGGTTCAATCGCTGATGCAGGGCGCTGAGCCGGTCCGGCAGCTGCTTGGCGATCCCGTCAGGCTGTGGCCTCGTAATGCGCCCCAAGACACACCGCTCCCTTACGCGACGTGGGACGTGGTCGGCGGCTCACCTGCCGCGAGTATGTCCGAGCCGCCCCCGGCCGATGGTTGGCGGGTCCGCATCACCGTATGGGGTGACAGTCTCAGCCAGGCCAACGCCGTCGCCGTGGCCATCCGCGCCGAGGTCGAGAGCGTTGGCAGCATCGAATCGTACAACCCGACGCCCGACAGCGACGACACCGCCGCGATGGGCATTTCCTTCGACGCGCGTCTGCTGCAGATCCGCTAGCGGCGCAAGGAATTTTCTATCCGCCGGCGCGAGCCGGCTTTTTTATGCCCGGCTATCGGGCTCAACCAAAGAGGTAAACCGCAATGGGCGTTTTGAAGTCCAAGCACTCCCAGCTGTTCATCGCCATCGCGGCGGCCGAGGTCATCAAGGTTACGCGACTGCGTTCGGTGGGCTTCCCCGATGGCCAGGCCTCCGAGATCGATATCTCGGATTTCGACGACGACTGGGACCAGTTCGTCGCCGGTCGCAAGGCCACGGGAAGCACCAGCATCGAGATCAACTACGATCCGGTGGACCACGAGAAGATCGAGGCTCTGCATGAGTCCGGTGCCATCGTGGACTTCCTGGTCACCGCACCGCTGAGCGAAACCGCTGGCGTTCCGAAGCCGGTCGCTGTTGCTGGCAAGATCACGCCGCCGACCACGGTGGTGTCCAAGCAGTTCCAGGGCTTCGTCCAGAACTTCGCCGTTCAGGTGGCAGACAACGACATCTGGAAGGCCACGATCACGATCCGCGGCACCGGGCCGGTCAAGACCAACAAGGCTACCGGCGCCCCCTGATTCGCGCTACGGCGCGCTCCCGGTCCGCTTCGGCGGGCAACCTCTCTTTGGCAGAGCGCGCGGACCCTCCGCGTGTTAGCCGTGCGCGGCCCGCGCGCTCTGTCGCCATTCAAGGAAACGGCCAATGAGCAAGACCAACGAAACCACCGAAGCCCAGCCGGAGCAGCGCACCAGCATTCTGCAATCGTTCTCCAGCTTGGGAATGTTCGCCTCCAAGGACGTGCATGCAGACACGATCACCTTGCCCAACGGCAACAAGGCCCAGTTCCACGTGCGCGAACTGCCGGATGCCGAGTTCCGAAAGCTGTGGGGTGAGGCAGATCGCGCCAAGCTGATCGCAGCAACCATCTGCGACGAGGACGGCAAGCCTGTCATGGACGAGGCACAGGCCGCCCAGCTCAAGCCGCTGGTGGCTGCAGAGCTGCAGCGCGTGGCGATGAAGCACTCCGGGTTCGGCGACGAGGCCGCCCAGGCCCAGGCTGATGCGGGAAACGGATA
Source organism: Stenotrophomonas sp. FW305-3-2-15-E-LB1 (assembly GCF_058787375.1). NCBI lineage: Bacteria > Pseudomonadati > Pseudomonadota > Gammaproteobacteria > Lysobacterales > Lysobacteraceae > Stenotrophomonas > Stenotrophomonas sp. FW305-3-2-15-E-LB1. Next base: position 47,457 of record NZ_JBYSZR010000001.1, on the reverse strand, counting down.
AGGCAGCGTGGCGAGGACTGGTTCTGGAGAGTCCTCGCCTGGCACCTGCGTCGCACGGTGTCAGACCTGCGGGCGACCATGTCCCGGCGCGAGTTTCTGGAGTGGTGGGAGTTCCACAAGCGGAACCCCATCGACCCCGTCAGCCTCCATCTCAAGCCCGCTGCCTTCGCCGCGTACATCACTGCATCGCATAGCCAGGCCGGCGCCAAGCGAGATTTCCAGCATTACCTGGATGCGCTGGTGCCGCGTTCCGACGATGACGAGGCGCATGACTGGTTTGAATCACTTGGATGATCCATGGCCGACACCTTCGGGCGCTTCTCGGCGCTCCCCATTGGCCCTCTGCTCGCTGCGCGCGACGGGGGCCTGACACTCGCCACGACAGCCGCCGCCAACGGCGCCAGGTGCGCGCGGTCCGACTTCGCGCTGGGTAGCGGCACGGTAGGGGTGGAGTTCGCCGTGTGGGGCGATGACGCGCTCGCCGCGGTCGTGGGGTTTGTAACCCCGGCCGCATCGCTCAGCCAGTCGCCGGGTGCCAACGCCAACGGCATTGGCTGGGAGCTGGCCACCGGGCGCCTGCTGCAGGGCGTCGGTGCCATCGCCACCGGCCTGCCGGTCGTAGCTCATGGCGATATCGTTGGGTTGCGTATCGCGTTCGGTAGCCCGTCGCGCCTGCAGCTGTACGTGAATGGCGCAGTGGTCCACCAGCGCGATCTGCTGCTCAGCGGCCCTCTGCACTTCGCGGCTGGGTTGGGCGCCACAAAGGCCGGCGGACTGTGCGTGGCGGTGAACGCTGGCCAGTGGGCGCCGCGAAGCGAGGCAGCTGCTGCCGGCTGGCGATTGGATGCCGTCGCTGTCGCCCCAATCCGCCTAGCCGACGCTGACTGGCTCAGTTCCCCGGGGGACAGCCCGGCTAACGCACGTTTTGAGGGGCTGATTGCCGAGGGCGTCAACCTGGTGCAGGAGCTGAGCTTCTGGCCATGGGGTGGCGATCCTGTTTCGCAGACGGCCGCAGCACAGTGTGTCGTTGCCGACGCAGAGGGGCTTTTGGACGCCATGGCGCTGTCGGGCGCCTCGGGCGAGCCGGTGCGGATCCTGATGGTGGATGAATCTGCCATGTTGGCCGACGCCGCCCCGGTGTTCCGCTGCGCGATCGATCAGATCGAGATCAACGACGACGGCAGCAAGACCCTGCACCTGCGGGATGCGCACGACTACCTGGGGCTGACCCTGAACCGCGGGGTTTTCCTCCCCAACGTCGAGTCGCTGGCCTGGAAGCCCCAACCGGTGGTGATCGGTGCCGTGGCCAGTGTTCCGGCGGCAGGCGGCAACTCGGACGCCACGGCGATGTTCGTCGCGGATGGGCGTGTCTACGTCGACGCGGTGATGGACCGTGGCGACCTGATGGAAGCGGGCACGTTCAGCGCTTCTCCGGACGGCCAGCAGCTGCTGATGAAGTCGCCGCCGGTGATGCCGGTGGTTGCGGACATGTCCAGCGTCGGGCCCGCGATGGCGCCGGCCACGCTCGCCGCCGCTGTCGCGGATGTGATGGGCCGGCTGGGGAGCGGGGCATGGTCGCTGGCTGATTGCCAGGCGGTGGATGCTGCAACCGGCTATGCCGGGATCGGATACTACGCAGGGTCGGCAGTCACCGGCCGCGACGCGTTGAACGCGATGCTCCCAAGCTTCGGCACTGGCTGCTATCAGGACGCAACCGGCGTGCTGCGGTTTGTTCGCGTGGCGGCGCCCGAGGCGTTCACCGGCCCGATGGCGTTTGAGCTGTCTGAGGCGCACATGGCAACGGACCTGGTTGGCGTCCCCGATGACGCTCCGAACCTGACGCGACGGATGGCCTATCGCCCCAACGCGCAGGCCCTAGGGGCATCGGATCTGGTTACCGACGTGGTGGACGTGCCTCAGGCGCGACGCGACGAGCTGACAGCCCTGTATCGCGGCCAGGTGTACGCAGCCGGCCCGCTGGACGCGCACTACCGCCGGGCCGATGCGGCTGATCCGGTCGTATCGCTGTTCTGGCGTTCTGTCGATGCCCAGGCCGAGATCGACCGGGTGGTGGGCATCTACCGGCAGCAGCGATTCTTCTACCAGTTCACCGTGCGCGGTGATCAGCAGCTGGCGCCGCTGCCAGGGCAGGTTGGCCGGCTGACCTATGGCAGGTACGGCCTGGCCGATGGCAAGCCGGTGCTGGTGCGCCGGGTCGAGCGAAACCCTGCCACGGGCGATGTGGTGCTGACGGTGTGGGGGTAGCAGCGTGCTCATTGGATTTGGAATGCCGGCGGTTACGACTGCCACCCTCACCGGCGGAACCTGGCTCACGTCCGATCAGGGCTCGGCGCTGTTCGACGGTAAGCCGGGGCGCGCATCGCGCATCCGGCGCACCGGCTCCCTCGCGATCACGGTCACGCTAGCGCAGGCCATCGTGCCGGGCATCGTGGCTGTCCTCGGCTTGAGCGTGCCGGCCGGCGTGCAGGTGCGTGCCGCCGGCGCGGTCGGTACGACCGTCAAGCTGCCGGATGGCAGTGTCTGCGCCTGGCTATTTCCTCAAGGAACAGCGGCGGTGTCGGTGGTGTCGCTCGAGATCGTCACGACGGACACCAACGTCGACATAGGGGAGATCGCAATCTTCCGCGCGGTCGATGTTGGAATCAGCGACGGCTGGGGCGTGGTTCTGGTCGACAGCAGCGCCCACACCAGGACCAAGGGCGGGCAGTTGAACACTGTGGATGGTGCGCTGTATCGGCGCATGACGTGCAACCTGTCCGGAAGGGCTACCGATATTGTGCGCGGCGGCGGTCTGGCTGGTGGTGTGGACTGGGAGACTGTCGCTGCGGCGATGGCCGGGCGTCGTCGGTCGTGCGTGGTTCCCCAGTACAGGGACATGGCTACGAAGGCGTTCAACCCAGCGTTGGCTGCGCGTTCGGCCATCTATGGCTACCCGACCCAGCTGCCGAGCGTCGAGAACATCAGCCGCAACTACTTCTCCGGCACCATGGAGTTTGAAGAAGTGCCAGCGTAGCCATTTGTTGGGGCTGGATGAGGGTGCGAGAATCCGCCAGGAACTTTGATGCGAGGATCGCAATGACAAACTCCATAGCCCTTAAAGCGGCCGCCGTCGTACTTGCGTCCGGAGCGCTCTTGGCGTCCTGCGGCGGAGTTCCGCCGGAGCAGCGTGCCTTTCGTGAGGCGAGCAGGAATTGCCAGCAATGGATCAAGGAGTCGGCCAAGAATCCATCTTCGGCAAAGATTCCAGCGCCAAGCTCCGTTGGCCAAGCCAACGGCCAGATCCTGGTCCAGTGGGGGCACGGTGACGGACTCACTCTCATGAACGGATTCGGTGCGAACGTAGACGCCACCGCGCGATGCCTTATGTCATTGGACGGCCACTTCTTGGAAGAGCTAGTCATCAATGACGAAGTGATTCGAAGATCCACCTCCGAATGATCGATCGTCAATAGAAGCCGCCCAATTGGGCGGCTTTTCTTATTCATCTCGGCCCGCCATGTGCGGGCTTTTCTGTGGACGACGGCATGAGCCTTTACACCCTTACCGTAGACCTGTTGCTGAAGTCGGGCTCTTTCGAGCGAGATAGTGGAAAGGCGGCGCGGATCGTAAAGCGCGACATGGCGACAATCCAGTCATCCATGTCTGACGCAGCCCAGAGGGGGGCGGATCAGGTTGCGTCTGGCTTCCGCAGGGTTGCGTCCGAGGCTGTGGGTATGACCTCGGCTTTGGCTGCCGCAAAGGCGGTCATCGGAAAGGCGGACGAATGGACGAATCTCAACAACCGGCTTCGTCTCGTAACCAAGGACCAAGCTGCCTTCGTTGCCGCCCAGCAGGATGTTCTGCAGATCGCCAAGGCGACCCGCCAGCCCCTGAGTGCCACCGCTGAGCTCTATCAGCGCATCGCGATGAATCAAGAGGCGCTGGGGCTTTCCGGAGCTGGCTTGGCGCGAGTGGTCGAGACCATTAGTAAGACCATGGTCATTAGTGGCAGCAGCGCCGCTTCGGCCGAAGGTGCGCTGATCCAATTGGGACAGGCGTTCGCCTCGGGCACACTGCGTGGCGAAGAGCTGAATTCGGTGCTTGAGGGTGCCCCGGCGCTCGCTCAGGCAATCGCCAAGGGGCTGAACGTTCCGATGGGCAAGCTCCGCGAGCTGGGGCAAGCAGGTCAGCTGAGCGCCGATCAGGTTGTGAAAGCACTGCAGCAGCAGGCCGCGGCAGTCGATAGTGATTTCGGCAAGATGACTGCAACAGTTGGGCAGTCGATGACCCAGCTCAATACCAATCTTTCGGAGATGATCGGTCGTGCCGACGAGGCGACCGGGGCATCGCAGTCGCTTGCAGCAGGAATTGGCCTTGTAGGCAACAACCTCCAGACCGTTGCAGTGGCAAGCGCTGCCTTTGCATCCGGGCCTCTGCTCAAAAGCCTTTTGGCGCGCGTGGCAGCCGCGAACGCGGGCGTTGCCGCTGACAGGGCGGCCGCAGCACAGAATGTGGCTGCTGCACATCAGCTCGAACTCCGCACCCGTGCCGCCATGTTGGACGCTCAGGCAGAGGTGCGTCGCGCCGCGGCAATCGGCGGCAGTGTGTCTGTGAGTTCAAAGGCCGCTGCCGCAACTCTTGAGCATCGGCAGGCGGTTCTCTTGCTGGCGCAGGCCCAAGGCCAAGCCACAGTTGCAAATGCCAGCTGGGTGGCGCGCGCTGGCGCATCGACCCTTGCTTTGTTGGGTGGGCCGGCCGGCATCGTGACGATGTTGGCCACCGCTGCAGCTGGGTGGCTGATCTTCCGCGACAACACCACGGCGGCATCTGCTGCGCTGATTGACTTCAGTGGCGCTGCCGACACAGCTATTGAGAAATTTGAAAAACTGAATCGCCAGCAGCAGGCTGGCGAAATTCTGCGTCTGCAAAAGGAGATCGACGCAAACTATCGCACCATCACCGGTTCCATTACCGAGATGGTTGCGGCGGCTACAAACTTCTCCACTGCAGCCCAGGCGTCAGAGTTCATCCAAGAGACGGAGCGCCTGGATGCGGCGTTCAAGGCCGGCAAGATCAGCGCAGATGACTTCGCCAGCGGCCTCGACGCAGCCTGGCAGGCAATGCTCGACGGTTCGCCAGCCGCCGCATCGGTGGCGAAGGCTCTCACCGAGGAGACCGCCGCGGCAGCGACAGCAGGAAGGGAAGTCGACCGCAAGCGCGCAATTCTCGACGCTTTTACAGGCAGCAGCGCTCAGGCCAAGGGAGCAACCGACGCGCTGTCGGGGTCGTTCGACGTGCTGGGGGAATCGGCCGGCGCGGCCGGCAAGCGGATTTCCTCAGCGATGCAGTCTCTCCCTGGGCAGCTGGCCCGGGTGGGTAAGAGTGCGGCCGAGGTTGCAAAGCTGGATGTGGGCGACTGGTTCAGGGAGGCCCAGGCTAATGGCGTCGACTTTTCCAAGCGCGACGACCCGAAGGTCAAGCAGTACATAGAGCAGGGCGCCAAGTACATCCGGTTGCAGTCAGAACTGGCGTCTGCACAGGATAAGTTCACCGAATCGCGAAAGGCGGCAGCTGCCGCAGATCGTGCAGGAGAGAAGGACCGGAAGGCGGACGCCGAGTCCATCAAGCGATACAACGAGCAAGCGGCCATAGCTGCTGCAACCATGCGAGGGCCGTTGGCCGAGGCGACCGAACGGCAAGTTCAGCTGGAGAAGAAGCTCAAGGAATCGCTGGATGAGGGCAAGATTTCCCGTGCTGCCTACAACGTTTTGGTGAAGGAATCTGAGCAAGTTCTATCCCAGTCGACCGCTGAGATAAACCAGGCGTTGGCCAGTCCGGAATCGCTGCTTGCGACGATGGACGCCGAAGTTGCCATGTTGGGCAAGGTGGGCAGGGCTCGGGAATTGTCGCGTCGGCAGATGATGAACGAGCGCGACATGCGGCAGGAGCTGCAGCGGGCCGTGGAGGCGGCAGGCAGCAAGGAAGCCCTAGCTTTGGCCAAGGGTGTGGACAGCTACGAGGCCTATGAGCGGTCGATGCTGGCCGCCGCCGATGCATCCGCTGCGCTTTCGATCCAGGTGGAGGAGGCTGCAGCCAATGCCGAGGCGTGGGCAAACGTCGTTCTCGATGGCGTGGATGGCGCTGCCGACGCAATGGCCGACTTCGTGGCCAGCGGGCTGCGGGACTTCAACGGTCTGTGGGACGACCTGAAGGATGTAGCGAAGCAGGGCCTGCGTGACATTGCTCGCGAGCTTCTCCGCCAGAAGCTGGTGATCCCGATCCAGACGCAGATCATGAACGGGATCAACGGGCAGGGTGGTGGATTGAGCCTGCAGAGCATCATGGGCCTGTTCGGCGGCAACGGATCTGCAGCTGGTGGGCAAAACCTGAGCAGTGTGGCAGGGCTGCTTTCGCAGGGGCAGGGCCTGTTCGGTGCAGCAACTGGCGCCGCGGGTAGTGGTGTCAGCGCTGGCAGCCTGATGGGCTTCGGCAACAACATCGCCGCGTTCGCCGGCGGTGGCGCATCGGCGGCCGGTGGTACGGCTGCCGCCGGCGCCGGTGCCGCATCGTCTGCGGCTGCGGCGGTCCCGATCATCGGCTGGATCGTGGCCGGCATGATGAAGAACGCCGAACTGTTCGATCAGGGCTGGGACATTGCCAATGGCGAAAGCTGGGCGGGCAAGATTGCCACCGCCGGTGCCGTGGGGCTGGCAGACAAGGGATTCCGCGGCCTCGGCTTCAATGACAAGGTGGCGTCGATCCTGTCGGGGTCGAGTATCCACGCGAAGCTTTTCGGCCGCAGCGCGCCCAAGGTGACCGGCCAGGGCATTACGGGCGATTACGGGTTCGGTGGTTTCAGCGGCCAGTCCTACGCTGATATTAAGGCCAAGGGCGGTTTGTTCCGCAGCGACAAGAAGTGGACGCAGTACGCTGCGTTGGATCCTGGCATTGATCGGACGTTCGACATGGCGGCGCGGCAGGTTCGCGGCGCGGCCACTGACCTGGCCAAGCAGCTCGGCGTGGACCTGTCCGGGCAGCTGGCCGGGGTCAAGGTGTCGCTGGGCAAGCTGCAGCTGTCGGCGGACTCGGCCGAGGCGAAGGCGCAGCTGGAGGCCTATCTGGCCGACATGACTGATCGACTGTTCACCGAGGCAGTGAAGGCGGCGGGCTTCGGTGGGCAGCTGGACGGCCACTTTGAAGCCTCCGACGTGTTCACGGCGCTGGGCGCATCCATCGAGCTGGCCGTGGGCAATGCGGACCAGCTCGGGCGCGCGCTGAATGGGCTGGAGATCGAGAAGGTCAACAAGGCCGTTGACTACTTCCAGGATCTCGCCAGCGTGGCCGGCACGGACCTGGCCACCCAGGTGCAGAAGGTGACGGGGCTGCTGGGCAACTACGCCACGCTGATGGCCGACGTGTCGACGCAGCTCCTGACCGGTGACCTGTCCAGCTACCAGCAGCAAGCGCTCAGCATCGAGCGGACCTATCGCCAGCAGGTGAAGTCGGCCAACGACTACGCCAAGGCGCTGGGCCTGTCCGGGGCGCGCGCGGAGGACCTGGCCAAGATCGAGGCGTTGCGCGCCACGAACATGGGCAAGCTGCAGGCGCAGATCGACAAGGACAAGAGGGCCATGCAGTACGGCCTTTCGATCAGCGACCTGTCGCCCTTGACGGACCAGGAGAAGCTCAGCGAGGCGATGAAGGAGCTGGAGCGCGCCGTGTCCGGCGGCGACACCAGCGCGGCGCAGGCGGCCGCTCAGGCCGCTCTGGGCTTTGGTCGGAACCTCTACGCCAGCGGCAAGGACTACAACGGCCTCTACGAGCAGGTTACCGGCCTGGTCGGTGGCATGAAGGTGGGCGACCTCGATATGGAGGATGGCACCAGCATGGGCGCCCTGGCCGATGCAATCGAGGCCCTGCCGGACAACTTCAGCCGCGCCGTGTTCGACCTAGTCGTGAACAACGACGGCCAAGCCGCGACCACGACCGCGGTGCAGCAGAGCAACGCGCTGCTGACTGACGTGAGGGGGCTGCTGCAAGACCTCCTTTCCACCACTACGCAGGGCGTCCGCACGTCGTCCAGCTCGGCCCTGCGCCAATCGCTCAACGCCTGACGAGGTAACCCAATGCTGCAACGGAAACTCACGCTGGTGGAAATCGGCGGGAGCGATCTGCCGTCTCCGTCGCCGGCCGCGCCGCGGTACTCCAACTGGTTCCCGATGCCGTACAAGGCGGCCGCCGTGCCGCCGGTGGAGGGGGTTACCCCGAACCCGGTGGCCGATGGCGTGCTGATCGAATGGACGGCCGTTGACCAGGTGGGTGTCATCTACGTGATCGAGCGCGGTCCCACCGCGCAAGGTCCGTGGACCGAGATCCACCGCACGACGGAATCCCGCTACCACTACAGCGACGGCAGCGGCCAGAAGTGGTGGTTCCGGATCACCCCGACCGTGCGCGGCAAGCCCGGCGCTGGCAGCACGGTAGAGGTGACGCCTCCCACGACCACTGCGGACCTGGTGGAGCAGCAGGAGAAGCTGGCGGCCGAGACCCTGGCTCGCATGCGGGCCGACGCGGCGGAGGCAGCAGCCCGCGCGGCAGCCATGGCGCAGGCTGCGCAGGATCTGCTTGCCGAAGCAACGCTGCGCCAGCAGCAGTACGCGGACGCCATGCAGGGCATCGCCGATGAGGCCCGTGCCCGGGCGGACGCGGTCCTGAACGAGAAGCTGGCCCGGGAGGCCGCCATCAGCCTGGAGCAGCAGACCCGCCAGAGTGAGGTGGAATCACTGGCGCGCGCGCTGTCCGAGGTGGCCGCCGGCAGCGGCACCCAGTTCGACAGCCGCGCCATCTGGTACTTCGACCAGACGGTGGAGGGGTGGGCCGGCAACGGCACGCCCACGCTCGTGGACGGCTGGCTGCGGCCGGCCAATGCCAGCTCGGCCCCGTGGGTGCAGTCGCCAGCGGCGCTGGCTGTGGACGGCAGTGCCTACCGCTTCGTGAAGCTGCGCGTGAAGCGCGTCGGCTCGCCGACGTGGGCCGGCTTCCTGCAGTGGATCACGCCGTCCGACCAGGCTTGGAATACGCAAAAGCGCGTGGCCATCGCTGAGCCGGCGTGGGACGCCAGCGGCGTGGCCACCGTGGACGTGCAGGACATTACCTGGTGGCCGGGCACGGTCGACCGGATCCGCCTGCAGCTGGGCACGGCTCAGGCTGTGGCCAACTACTTCCTGATCGACTGGGTGGCCGTGGGCCGCCCGACGCCGGGCGCCTCTGTGGCGCTGGTGCAGGCTGAGACCCTGGCCCGTACCAATGCCATTGCCGCCGAGGCCAGCCAGCGCAACACGCTGGCCGTCCAGATGCGCGGCAACTACACCGGCACCGACCCGCAGCAGCTGACCTCCGGCCTGGCCTACGAGGAGCTGAAGGCGCGTGTGGCGGCGGACAGTGCCCAGGTGCAGCGGATCAATGCTATGGAAGCGCGGATGCCGGCTGGAGCTGGCGTTCTCGCTCCTGCGGCGGCTGTGACCGAGGAAGCCCTGGTCAGGGTTAGCGGTGATGCGGCACTCGCGCAGTCGATTACTGCCGTCAACTCCACGCTGCCCGCGATGATCGCGCAGGGCAGCAACATGGTTCTGAACGGTGGCTGGGATCAGGGTGACAATGTGGGCTGGTCGTACAGCAATATGGCCGGCGTCGCCATCGTTGCCGAAGGTCGCACCGGCAAGTGCCTCAAGGTGACCGCGCCAAGCGGAAACCGCAGCATGATCGCGAACGGCGCCGCAGATCTGAACATTCCTGTGGTGGTGGGAAAGAAATACCGCATCAGCGCGTATTACAGGACTGACGCGGATTACAACGGCACCAGTGGCAACGGCAAGGTGCGCATCGCCAATCAGGACAACGGCCTTATCGCAGGCCTGGCGTTTGCTGCCAACCGTACTGACTGGACGCGGCTGGAATGGGTAGGTACTGCAACCACGATCAGCGCGCTGCGCGTGTACGTCAACAGTGACCACACGGCTGGCACGTTGTGGGTTGATGACGTAATGGTCGAGGAAGTGACCGACGTTCTGGCTACAGCTGAGGGACTGCAAGCCCTGTCGAACACGGTCCAGATTCAAGGTGGCCAGATCAGCGCCCAAGCGAATCTAATCAGTGCGCTACGCACAGACGTGGACGGCAAGGCCAGCAACTTAGCTCTGCAGTCGCTGCAGTCCCAGGTGACGTTGCAGGGCAGCGATATCACCAGTCTGGGCACGGCGATCACCAACGTCACAGCCTCCCTGGGTAACGTGGGGGGCGACAATCTGCTGGGTAATAGCGGATTTGAGCAGAGCGGTGCGGGGTGGACCAATAGCAGCGGGGGATTGGCCGGTGGCGTCGTCACGCGTAGCTATGTTGCATCCGCGTTGCCCAGCAGCAGGCTGGCGGCGCGATGGGACTTCGCGAACGTGCCAGTCACGGGATACTGGGAGTTCACGACCACCAGTGCCAGCAAGACCATGTCGGTGGAGCCTGGCAAGCAGGTCACGCTGTCAGCATACGTGCGGGGAACGCCTGGAGCCCGTGTGTTTCTGCAGTTCCGTTGGCAGGACGCCAACAACCAGACGATCAGCTACAGCGGCACGCCTGCCGATCCGGCAAAGTTGGTCACTGCAGCAGGGTGGGATAGGAAAACCTTCACCGCCAACGCGCCGGCAACCGCGGCTTTCTGCCAGGTCTACCTCCGCGCCTATGGCTTGGGCAGCGCTGACCAGTGGGTCGAGTGGGACAACGTGCAGGTGCAACTGGGTAACACCGCCAGTGGCTACAAGCTGTCGACCGACGAGCTAGCCGAGCAGACGGCCATCAACGCTGCTGCCACTACCACACTGACCGGCACCGTCACTGCGCTGCAGGGCACGGTGACTTCCCAGGGCAATGCGATCACCACCGTCACAGCGGTTGTGGATCAGGGGAACCGTGCTGGCAGCAACATGTACCTCGATGGCAGCTTTGAAGCTCGCCCGGTTGGTACGGTCATTCAGACCTGGGCGCTTGTCACCACCGGTGGGCGCACTGGCACCAACGCGATGACTGTCAGCTTTGCCAGCAATACGCGCTCGATCTCGCTGGGCACGTTCGATGTGGCACCTGACCGTGTCTACTACGCAGAGGCTTGGGCGAAGCGCGTGGGGCCAGCAGCAGGCAGCGTACAGCTGCGTTTCAATGTCAGTGAGAATGGCAACTCGGCCAGCTATCCCAACTTTCAGAGCATCAGCCTGTCGGCAATCTCTGAAACCGAGTGGACCAAAGTGAGCGGCTACGTCCGCATTCCCGCTGGCAAGAATCGCGCGATCTTCCAGTTGAATAGCGCCAACGCAACCACGAGTGCAACCCAGCTGATCTGGGATGACTTTGTACTGCAGGATGTGACCGAAGCCTACAACGCGCAGCAGACCGCGGCTGGTGCCGCCAGCGGCGTAAGTGCGCTGAATGCGACAGTGACCCAGCAAGGCCAGCAAATCAGCGCGCAGGCCACGCGGATTGATGGCGTGCAGGCAGCTGTCGGTGGCAAGGCTGACGCTCAGGTTGTGCAGGAGATGGCGGTAAAGGTCAGTAACCAGGGTTCTGGCGAGAACAAGCTGGTCAACTCGATGTTCCAACAGTGGGCGCCTGACGGTTGGGCGTGGGATACGAACAACAGCGCATTCCGTGCGCTGGGCGATCCAACTGGCGGGAATCCTGCGTATCAGATCGCTGGTATGCAGGGTATTGGCTCCGTGTCTGAGCAGACTGTTGCAGCGGGGGTGTCCAGCTGGTTTGGCATCAAGAGCAGGCTGGACGTAACGCCGGGTAAGCGCTACAACATTTCGGCTTGGGTTGATTGCCAGCGTTGTAGCGTGCGTTTGGAAATGATCTTCTTTAACGCTGCAGGCGGATACCTTGGCGCATTCAACACGCCCGTGGTTACCGACAACCAAGGCGATATGTCCAAGGGCTTGGCGAGCCTGCCGAGACTGTCGGTGTTCGGTGTGGCACCGGCCAATGCCGCAACCGTGCTTTTCCGGGTGACGATCATTGGCACCGGTCAGCCTGTGCCATATTTCTGGATGTTCCGTCCAATGCTGGCAGAGGTGGACGCCAGCGCTACCCAGCCGCCGGCGTGGTCTGCAGGCGGTGCTGAAACGTCTGCAGAATGGAGCCTGTCCGTGCGCGCGGACAAGATGATCGCAGGCATCAAAGTGGGTGCCACGGCAGAAACATCTGAGATCAACTTCCTGGCGAATGTGGTGAACATTCTCACGCCAGGCGGGGCTGATGGCTTTGAAATGACCAAGGGCTATCTGCGCGTCTGGTCCGGTAGCTCGCAGCGCATCATCGGTAATGGCTTCGGCACGGATGGCCTGGTGGACTACTTCGGGCCCAACGTCGGCGCGGCCAACGCAAACAAGGCGAACGCGACCATGTGGATGGATCGCAACGGCAATGCGTACTGGGGCGGAGCAATCGCTGCGGGCATCTTGCGTAATGCGAACCAGAGTTCAAGCATCCACACCGTCGGCAACGGTGTCCTGGTCGGACCGTTTGACACCAACGGACGGAACAAGCAGGTGGTTGTCGGCTACAACCGCCGACACATCCGCACCAAGAGTGCGCTCGGCCCGCAGGGCTTTGTGGCCGGGGCTGGCACTAATGGGGGCGTTATCAACCTGTACCGCCAGCTTGAAGGGCAGGCCGAGACCCTGTGGCAGCAGATCTCGATCACCGGGAGCGTGACCATCAATAACGAGATCGACGGGCCTGACACCGCCAGTTCTGGCTGGTCCGCATCGCTCACGCTCAACGACAACATGGATGGGACCACTCGCCGCAGCTACCGCGCCGAGATTGTCAGCTTCACCGAGCAGACCGTTAGTCACCAGTCGGGCAGCTTCGAGGGGCAGACCATCACTCAAAGCCTTTCGGTCATTTCCATCGAACAGCAATAAGCCATGCGGGGCTGGCTCTCGCCCCGCTTTTTCTACAGGAGATACATCATGCTTGCACGTGCACAGCTGTACCAGAGGATCGAGAACGCTGATAACCCCGGGAAGGTGCAGTTGATCTTCCGCGCCACGGATGGATCCGGCGCCATCTTCAACTTCTTCGTGTCCCCGCAGGTTGCGGCTCCGTACGTGACTGCCGCCGAGTACGACTTGGGCGCCGAAGATATCGTGGCCCAGCCACAGGTCTAGGCCACGGCCTCCAACAGTGCCTCAGTGCTGTTGCGCGGGGTGTGAAGCCCTCGGCTTACGCGGTAGGCCTCCGTGGACGGGGGCCATGGCATCCCGTTCACGGGAGGCTCACCGACTGGACGCCATCGTTCAGAGCAAGCTGACAGGGGGCTGCTACGCGCACAAGTGTTGGCGTAGAGAGGCGCTTATCTCTATTGCCTGTAGGTAATTCGCCGTGGAATTGTTGATATCGTTTGCAACCACTTTCTTAGGCGCTTTGATCCTGCTGGTCTTCTTTACTCTTGCTGTGATGCTCTCCAAGGGGGCCTCACGCGGAACTGCGCCAAGGAGACTCCAGATGATTCCCTCTTTCCGCTATGCGTATCGAAAGGCACGCAGCTGGCATGGGTCGGTTCCTGCCTCGATCGTTGCCGGTGTCAGGTACTCGCTGACGGGTGACAGCGGCTACTTCAAGTCGCACGGTGGCTGGAGGATATCCCGCCTGCATCGAGGATCTGACGTCGAAGAGTGATGGTATTCAGGCAACAGGTGTCAGCAGCTGCTCAACGTTGTTCCTCGGAGTGTTCACCGCGCGGCTGATGCGGTATGCCTCCATAGCCAGCGGTTCGCTGGCCATGAGCATGGCCATTGCATCCTCCGCTCCGGCGATTATCCAGGCCTAGATCTGGCCACACCTTGACACCTGTCGAATGAACTGTTCGGGGTGCAGGTCTCTCCTTCACGTCGCGATGACGCCATCTGTTCAGCCCGGTGCTAGCCTCACTGGCTTGGGGGACTGACAGGGAAAATATCCAATGCCGATCAGGGCTGTGGTATACGTGAGCGAGGCTGCGCCGAGGGTAGCTTCTAGCGATTGCGACCTGCCGAGTGCGAAGCTTGAAGAACTGGTAGACGACGCCGCGCGTTTTAATAGAGATGCCGGAGTGACAGGCGTCCTGCTTTTCGACGGAGCAAGGTTTCTTCAGTACCTAGAAGGTCCAGAGGATGGGTTGGCTGTCGCCTACTCCCGGGTGTTGGGATCGCAGAGCCATGGTGCGATTGTCGAGCTTCAGCGCGGTCGGGTTGGACAGCGTCGCCTGCCTTTCTGGCCGATGCGCTGGCTGCCGATAGCGCGCCATGATCTGTCCGGCATTGCCCATGCAGATTGGACCCGCTTCAACAGGCGAGGCGATGCTGAGGCGATGAATGCTACAGCGATGGACCGTTTGGTCAACTTGGCCCAGGTCCGTGCAGCCGCGCCGGTTATCGCTCGGGATGCGCCGCCGCTTCGATCTGCTCTGTGAGCAGGGCCAGCCCTTGGCGCATTGCTGCAGCAGCTAGGGCGGAATCTTCGAGGTGATTGTCAAAGATCCCTGGAACCATGCCCTCCCATACCCTTGTCAATGACGCCGGATCTGGGTGGCTGATGATGAGCGCGCGGACGCAGTACTCCATCGCTTTTAGGTAGCCCCGATGGGCCTCAAGTTCGGTCGTGCAGTTATCGAGGCGGTGCAGAAGCTCGGAAGTGGTAGGCATGGGGCGCTCGTAGACAATTCGCTGAATGAGGGCAATAGTTGGGGCATTCCACATGGCCCCAGGCAATGAGCATCCTCAACGTTCTGCTGTCGCCAAATCAACTATTGGTTGCTGTAGATACCTTGGCTGAGGACTCGCGGACGGGTGCTAAGTCCGCTGGCGCGAAGCTGCTGCTTCTCCCGCAGCACAACCTGGTGCTGGCCAGCCGCGGGAGCGCGCAGTTCTTCCTGCGGATCTACGAACTGGCCCTGCAGGCGAGCTTCCGCGCGGATTTCACCATGGAGCAGCTCGGCAGGGAGCTTGGGCTGGTGATTGACCGGTTGTGGCCCGCGTACGAGAAGGCCGCTCTAGAGGCGGGGATTGCACCGTCTGGTATAGGGACCGAGCTCGTGCTGGGCGGGTGGTCGCCGCAGGCGAACCGTATGGTGGCCACGGCATATGCCAAAAGCGTCAGTGGAGACCCCGCGCGACGGCAGCCGCTGGAGGGTGGTCTGGCCTCCCCTGGGGAGCCATTGAGAGGCAGGCCGGATAGCTTCGAGCTGGAGGCGGTGCTGGAAGCTGGCCGAATTCAGGCGTCATGGCTAAACAATATCAGCGGTCGTCAAGTAGCCGGCGGACGACTTCTTTGTCTAAGCTTGAGCCAATTGAAAGCGAATCTAATTGACCTAGGAGCGATATAGATCGTGTGGATCGATTCCAGCCGACCTCAGCATTCGATCGCGTCTAAGCTGCTGCGTCCACTCTGCGTAGAGGGTTTCATGATTGATATGCTCAACACCTTGGCAAAATGAACATGTCAGCTCCAGTCCGGCAGAGACTTTCGAAAAGCCCATCCCTGCTGTAAGTCGACACTCCTTGTCACAGGCCCCGCATCTGCATTGTATCGCCTGAATGTTGTCAAGCATGCCGTTTGGATGCAGCGACGCTTGGATCCTCAGGATCCGAAATGAGCTAGGGGTAAGCATGTGTCTAGCCAGCTGGGGCCGGACACAGACGCAAATGATTTCGCGCCCGAGAAGAGCCAAGGAACTAGATCTTACCCAAATCGAAGTGTACTTCGCGTGATGGGTGACTCTACGGAGGCAATTGGCTCGGAAAAGCACTCAAGCAGAAATGATTGCCCAGCAGCCACTGGCGATCTCTGCCGCACCCGGGTCGCCGCGCAAACTGGAACGTCGCTGCAGGTGCTCCTTCAACTCCAGTAGCCAGGCAGGCCGATCACCATGAGGGTTCCTCACGTAGATGTCACATGCCAAGCGAATTATGGGAGCAACCTCATGGCGAAAGTTCAACGCAGGTAGGGAACCCGCGTTGAAGGCCAACTCCCAGTGTGCTAGCTCTCTTTCGATGTCGACATAGTCTTTGTTGCGGCGGCTTTCCATGGCAGTTCTCCTTTAGAAGCTTGAACTCTACTCCCTCGATGGTGCAGCCGTTTGCGGCACCGTTCATAAAGCGGGGCTAGCGCCACGCTTAGGTAACAGTGAGTAGAGGAGTGTTTGCAAGGCAGCATCCAGCTGCAGTGGAGTGACGCATGAACAACATCGAGAAAGGCCAAGTAGCAAACAGTAACGACACCAACGATGCAAAGCGCGCTGGTCAGCAAGGGCAGCAGGGCCAGGTCGATGGCGAAGAGCTCGGCGGCGCCCCAGGTGGAAAGAGCGAGAAGGATCCGCAGAAGCAGCAGCAAAGCAGCCAGGATGGCGGCCAACAGGGAAGTGGTAAGGAAAAGCTGGGTGAGCAGCAGGACGCTCGTCGATAGGGCACAACGAGAAGCCGCGCCTTGCGCGGCTTTCTTTTTAGCCGGCAGGAGCTAGGATCAATGGCTTTGCACGAGCAAGCGGTAGGCTTAATGACCAAAATCATGTACCAGTCGCGGCCTGCTGGTACGACGACTATGGGTCCATGCCGATCCTGCCACTCTCCAAGTCCGGGAGGAATGGAGTGTGCTCGCTGCCTAACGGAAGAATTGGGAAGAATCATAAAGAACCGCGGGGCCGCGACCCGCTGGCTTGATTCTTTCCTAAAGGTCCAGCAAGACGAGGCTCAGGTATTTCTGTGCGCTAGCCGCGCCAATCCTGATCCATGCGCCTGAGATCTCGAGAGTATTGGATCGAGCATGAGCTTTCACATCAGCATTTACGACAGGAACGGCAGAGGCCTGCGGCTTCCCGAGGGCTGGTGGATTGATCTATCGCGTGAGTGCCCTGCGCTGGTCAGGCGATCGACACGAATTGATCTACCAATGTCTTCAGTTGACGAGCATCCCAGAATAGACCCCGTCGTCCTGATGGATCTTCATCGTCGTATAGAAGGTGCCCAATGGCTGACCTAGAAAAATACGACCCTGTATGCGTGCGCTGGCTCAGCTTTCGCCTGCGAAACGGACAGTCGATCGGTCCTGAAAAATTGAAGGCTGTATGGTCAGATGCTGCCGAGACCAACAGCTGCAGTGTCCGCAGAGAGCACGGCCCTGACGGTCATGTTGTCTATGTGCTGTATGCGTCACGTGGTCTTCCGATGCCGCGAAGGGCAGAAATGCGTTTGCGGTCAATGCTCGAAGACGCTGGATATGCGTTCACCATGGGGGCAATTGCCGGCCGACATCCGGTCGGTGGGTAAGGGTCCCTTCGCGGTCCTGAATCGGCGAAGGGTCATCTCAGGCTGTGCGACGGCCAGGCGTAAGCTGCTAGGCATGCTCCCTTCGCTCGGCTACCAAGGCTTCCGAACCGCTCCTATCCCTGCCGGGTGGGTGCAAATGGGCGAGCGCTGGGCACTGTGGTGGAACGGCCGGGAGGTGGCCAGCCTCACCCCTGATCGTGCGGGCGGTCTGCGGATGACGCTGAATGCGCTGAAAATGTGGCAGACCAAGAGCGTGAGAGTGGTCAGCCTGCGTCAGGGGAAGCGTTTCGCCGAGCGGTGGTGCGCGGCCAGGCTGTATCCAGACCTGCCACTGCGCGAGGCGGTTGCGCGCCTGACCGACAGCACGCCGATCCAGGCGGCGCCGCCTCTGCCCGGTCTGCCACCGACCCGCGAGCAACTGCAGCAGGCCCAGCGGCTGGACGAGGCGACTGCGGCAGCGTCCGCCCGGGTGAAGGCTGCGCTGGAGCCGATCCGCCCGCCGGCGGAGACCAAGGCTCGGGCAAAAGATCCGATGAAGGCCTGGGTCCGCAACAGCAGGCCTACTGTCTGAATGCGTGAGGTTGTTCAAGAATGCACTGGGGCACCCTCTCGAATCTGGCCGCATAGGGTGCCAACGGGAGTGAAGAGCGAAGACCTTCCTGCATTGCAGTGACGACGGATTGCTTAGCGGATAGAATCCGCCTATACCGTTGACAGGGGGTTGGTGTGGGAACAGTAAACAGGACGTTGCTACTTAAGAGGGTTGTGCAAAAACCTTCTGTTAGATTTCCCGAGCTACCCAAGGTGGAGCTTCATAAATGGATGGACGAAGTTTTTGAGAACTCCGAGACGGTATGGGATAGGCACTATCCGGTCCGCGAAAAGGTTGAAGAGGGTAGGCGCTGTATTTTCTTTAAGCGCGTAGAGAGAAAAGGCGCTGCGGTAGTTTTCAATGCTTACTATTACCGCTCTGGCGTCACTCCGGATCAGGTGTCGTTGGATGATTTGGCAGAAACCATTACCGCCGACAAAATAGTTGGGGCGGACGGGAAGTCTCGGGACATTGCTGACCGGTTTACGATTGTCGTGCTTGGAGAAGTTCTCATCATGGAGGCAGGGCAAGCGCTTGGTGGTGGGCTGCTCGCTATTCACGCAATGCGAGATATGATCAAGCGGCATACAGATGTGCACGTTCCCGTGTTGGCGCTGGACGATGCTCCCACGCTGTCTTTTAAGCAGATGGCAAAGCGGCATGGCGGCGTTGATATGGTAATCGCGCGAATCGCCCGTGATTTCACTGCAGAGCAAGATACCTTCGGTCACGCGATGGAAACTATCGTGGCTGAACAGGGGTTCGATAAGGTGAAGGTGGCAACTACTATTGAATCCCAGTCTGATGACGGTCTGGATATCAACAAGGTCGAGGCGTTGCTGGACGAAAGCGAGTACGAGACGGGACTTTCAAGCATTACCATTCGCTTCAAGGATGGTCGTTTTCTTGGTGATATGGAGCGTTATCGCGAGAAGCTCCCAATCAAGGTTAACGCGACACGTCCAGGTGTTCCAAACGTTAATGAAATTGAGAGTGCGGCCATTAAATATCTGAAGTCTCTTATTAAGATTGATGATGACAATTATCAGTTGATAGATGGGAAAGGCCAGTTCACATGAATTCGGTGATTTCTATGCGCAATTTACCTCCAGAATTTGAGGCGGCCCAACGCACCGTTAAGGCTGCCTCAAAGGATGCGCTTTCAGTTTCGGGTGCGCTGCGGCAGCAGGTTATTGGGTATTTGTTCATAGCTATCGTGGGCACCCTGTGCGGTGCTGGCCTCCTGACGTTCCACGTAATCAGCGCCGGATCTGCTGAGTTTTGGAGGTCTGCGACTACCGTTCTTGCCGTGCTAAGTGGCTTCATGATTGCCACCATGGTGTTCACTGGCAAAATAGACGCAGCCAAGAGCCTGAGTCTAACCGAGCTTCGCCTAGTAGCAGCTAAGATAAATTACATGCTCTTGTATCAGATGGTTACGCTGATAAATCATTTGTCATGCATTGTTCTCATGCTGATTGTTCCCTGGGTGCATTCACGACTTTCCATTCTTGGCGACCTGCTCGGTGCACTTGCTTTAGGCGTACTGCTACTTTCTATTGTGAGAAGTATGCTGATCCCGGCTCAAATTATTGAGCTGCATCGTTTTACCCATGCAGCTCTCCTCCGCGACAAAGCAAGAGAAGTGGATGACGAGTTGAAGGACATCTGAGGCGGCTCGCGAGCTGCCCCGAGTTTGGGGGATTCCCTCATGCTTCGTTGGGTAAGCAGAATTTAGCCCAGGCAGACATTAAAATTCTTCGCTTCTCAAGCATCGATCCCCGCTTGTATGCTGCCTTGGCCTTATCCCGTATTTTGTGCGCCAGCGCCGCCTCCGAAAGGTCGTCAGGAAAGTCCGTGGTTTCGCTCGCCCAATCTTTGAATGTCGACCTGAACCCGTGGACGGTGATGTGACTAAATCCCATGCGTTTCAGTAGAGCCAGCATGGCGTTCTCGCTAAGCGGGTCGGATGTAAGGTCGTTGGGGAAAAGCAGACGCCGGTCCATACGGCGCCGCGCCAGTGCCAATGCGGGCGCCGAAAGGGGAATGGTGTGCTCCACCTTGCCCTTCATCCTGTCCCATGGGACGGTCCAGGTGCCGGCCGCCAGATCCACCTCCCCGGGAGCCGCTCCAAGGGTCATCCCGGTCCTGGCTGCCGTGTAAATCGTGAACTCCAAGGCGCGCGCTGCCTCGCCATGGCGGGATCTGAGCGCGGTCATGAAGGAGGGAAGCTCGGCGTACGGTAGGGCAGCGAAGTTCTCGACCTTCGTGACCGCGGTGGGCTTCGGAAGGATCACGGCCAAGTGCCCCCGCCATCGGGCAGGGTTATCGCCGGTGCGCTTCTTCTGGACGGTGGCCGAGTCCAGCACAGCTTCCACCCGCTGCCGCACACGGCTCGCCGTCTCTGTCTTGGTCGCCCAGATGGGCCTCAGTACAGCCAGGACGTGATCGGTCTCGATACGATCAACCCGCAGGTCTCCCAGCACCGGCTTGGCGTAGGTCTCCAGAGTGCTTGTCCACTGGCCGGCATGCTTGGGGTTCGTCCAGCCCGCTTGGCGTTCCGCGATGTACGCAACAGCTGCCTCCCAAAAGGTCGGGATGGCCGATGTGGCAACAGCTGCCGCTCGCCGCCCCGCAAGAGGGTCTTGGCCGGCCTGAACCAGTTTCCTTGCGGCATCAGCCGCCACCCGCGCATCGGCCAGGCCGATCACATGCAGCGGGCCAAGTCCCATTTCTGGGCGTCTCCCCTCAAAGCGATACCGGAACACCCAGCTCTTTGCCCCGGAGGCGGTAACCTGAAGGTACAGGCCACCGCCGTCTGCGTGGTATCCAGGCTCTGTCACCGTGGCTACCCGTCTCGCCGTCAGGCGATTGATCTTCAAACCCATTTCCTACCCATCCATGTACCCGCCCAGAGGACGCGGCTTCCCGCGAAGGCGTACGAACCAGACCGGATGGTGAAACCTAGCTGGCGCAAGGGCTGAGACTGGTTCCACGAAGGCGCACGAAAGCTAGGGAACCCCCTGAACTCGGACTCTCGCTCCGCCAGATACAAGAAAGCGCCCGTAGATCTTCGATCTGCGGGCGTTTTTCGTTGTGCGTGATTGGTGCGGAACTGCAGGCGCCGATCAATCGTGGGACGCGGAATATTTCCGTTCGCCAGAAAGCACTGCCAGCCGAACGAGCGTGCGGTCTGCATCCTGCTGCGCCAGCCGGTTCTCTGGCGGCGGCAGTGGGCACGTTGCGAATTCGGTGTACGCGCACGGTGGGTTGTAGGCGCGATTGAAATCGAGCGTGACCGAACCGTCCGCAGCGACCGCATCGGTGCGCAGGTAGCGACCGACACCATAGGTCTGCCGGCCCGTCGTCTGATCCTGGAACATCAAGTTCAGCCCCTTGGCCGGATCGCCCAATGCTTCCAGTCTCCATTGCCGCCCCTCTTTTTCAAAGACGACGTAACCAGGATTGGGCGTTTCGGTGACCTCGCCGATGACGCTGGCGATGGGCAGCGTCCTGCCGGCGGGGTGGGGCACGAACTGCGCCTGCAGCCGCCAGCCCTCGTCTGCGGGGAAGAAATCAAGACCGGAAAAGGCCAGGCGAGCGGGTGCATCGGCATGCCGTACCCGCAGCGCAAGGCGTTGGCCGCGGCGGATGACACTGATTTTTCCCTTGCCGTCGTCATAGGTGAGCGTGGTGCCACCGCCGGGGCCCTCCGGTGCCAGGCGAGTGCTGCCCAGCACCGGATTGCCTTCTGCGGTAATGGCCACTCCATCGGCAGGCTGGAAGAACACGCCGTCGCCACGTTGCTCGATCTGGCCCAGGCGAGCGGGTGCAATGGCCAGCCGGATGTCGTTGTCCTCGCTTCCGCCCACGCGTTGTGTACCGACTTCCAGCCAGTGCAGCCCGGTGAGGCTTGTCCAGCCATCCGGCTTGCCCAGGTCCGCGGCGCGCCGACGCACCCACTCGGCGTGTTGTTTCTCGAACGCCGACGCTGCAGGCGTTCCGGTAGCGGCCTGCGCATCGACGGGTTGCCGTGGGCTGCATGCGGTAACGGCCAGTGTCGCCGCAAACAGGAACGCGAGTGGCGGTGTCTTCATGCGGTTCACCAGTTCTTTGAAATGCCGAGGTGGAGATAGCGCCCGTAGGTCTCGTGCAGCGCGCTCAGGTAATTGCCGGAGGCGTTGAGGGGCGGCTCTTTGTTGAACAGGTTGCGCGCTCCCACTTCCACCGCGGTGCCCTGCAGTACGCCCGCGTGGAACTCCTTCTTCACCGACAGTGCCCAGCGCTGGGTGGAGGCGACCACGTACGGCCGGCCATCGGCGTACGCCCCGGCCCTGACACTGTCGATGTAGTCGTCGCGCAGCCGCACGGTCCAGTCCTGCAGGTTCCAGATCAAGGTGGCGCTGGCCCGCCACTCCGGCTTTGCCCCGTTGATGCCGACTTCGTTGGCCGCACCAAGGTCGGGCGCGATGATGTTCAACGCGCCGCGGGCGATCGCGGCGGCGACCTCCTGCACTTCAGCAGGCTTCTGCTGGGTGTACTCCTTCAACTGGCTGACGCTGACCAGCAGCGCGAAGCGACCCCATGCGGTGTCCGGCAACCGCCAGTTGACGTTGTAATCCATGCCGGAGGCCGTCAGCGGACTGCGGTTCTGGTAGCGGTTGTAGATGTTGGTGACCACGCCGGCCGGTTCAAGCCCGGTGCCTGCGAACAGGGCGATGTCTTCGGCAGTTGCCTGCGTGCGTACGACGTTGGGATTGCTGCTGCCTTCGACGACACGCAGATAGGCGTCGTAGAGCAGCTCCTCGCCCATGGTGCTGATCGGGTTCTCGACCTTCACCCGCCACGTGTCCACGCTCAGGCTGATCGAGCCGAAGCGTTCGGGCAGGAAGCGTGGCTCGAACACGGCGCCCCAGGAAGACTGTCGCGTCGTTTCCGGTTTGACGTCATCGCCGTAGGAGGTCACCGAACTGACCGATGGCTTGACCGCCGAACCACTGCTGTAAGCGTTGAGGCAGGCGCTGTAGTTCGGCTGTGCACCCTTGGCGATGAGTGCATGGCAGCGGATGGCGTCGTTGTTGAAGCCGAACCCGTAGGTGGGCGGTGAATTGACCAGTTCCAGCCCCGGCGCGCGGAAGCCGCCACTGACCGAGCCGCGCAGCAGCAGGCTGTCATTGACCTTCCACGCAGCGGCCAGCTTCGGCTTGGCGACCTTGCCGGCGTCGCTGTAGTCCTCCCAGCGCGCGGCCACCTGCAGGTCCAGCGATTGCACCAGCGGCACGCCCTGCGCGGCGGACACCAGGGGGATGGCCAGTTCGATCAGCGCGGAGGTGACGTTGCGGCTGCCATGCACGTCAGGCCGCGGGCTGTGGGTGAAGAAATTGCTGGGCGCCACCGTTCCGGTGTACCAGTCGGTATAGGGGTGGCTGCCATCGATGTTCCCATCGCGGTCATCGCTGCGGCTTTCGTAACGGTACTCCACGCCCGCCGCCACGCCGATGTCGCCGGCATACCACGTCAGCAGATCGGAACGGTCGATCTTGAAATCCCACAACGCCAGCTCGCTGGTGCCTACGCGCGTCGCCTCGCCAATGAACGAGGAGGTGTCATACGGCGTGGCATCGCCAAACCGGATGCTGGCGGGATCGCCGCCGCTGAACGGATTGTAGGCACTGGCATCGGTGCGGTTCACCGCCTCGATGAAGGCATCGGTGAGCCCGCCCTGCTGCACATCGGTGCTGCGCGCGCGTGAGTAAAGCAGTGCGCTTTCCCAGTTCCAGCCGCCTTCGGTCCAGCCACGTACGCCGAGCAGGACGCGCGATTGGTCGTTGTCGACCGTGACGCGGCGGATCCCCGAATCCGCGAACTGATAGTTCAGCAGTCGGATCGCATCGGCACTGCGCAGCGCTTCCGGAACCCAGTAGGCGTCGGGACGGATGTGCAGCAGGAAGCCCTCGCCGCCGAAGCCGGACTCACTGCTCACCCATGACTCGGACCTGGCCCGGTAATAGGCCAGCTCGCCGAACAGCTGCAGCGAGTCGTTGACGTCGAACCGGCCGCTGGCGAACACGTTGCCCTTGCGGATGGCCGGCGCCGAGGTGATGCCCGGCTCGGCGGCCGAGTCATAGTGGTAACGGGTCGGCACCGTGCCGGAGACGAGTGCGCCGGTCGCAGGATCGATGCTCCAGCTGCCGGTGCGCCTGCCATTGGCATAGGTATCGAAGTGGCCCCAGGGCGTCCGCGTGCTGAAGCCGGTGCTGCCATCCGGGTCGGGCACGCTGGTGCCATCTCCCAGTGGCCGACGACCATCGGTCGCCGTGAACCAGGCATCGGAATTGCGCTGCGCCGTCCGCGTGGAGAATCCGTAGAGCAGCGAGATGTTGCCGCGTCCATCGGCGAAGTCGCTGCCCAGGTAGCCATCCAGAGAGACGTCTTCACGATGTCCGTCGGACACCTTGCCGTAGTCCAGGCGGACGCCGCCGCCGTTCTGCAGGTTGGCCGGCGTCACCAGGTCGACCACGCCCGCGACCGCGTCCGAGCCGTAGATGGAGGCTGCGCCGTCAAGCAGCAGGTTGATGCGTTCCAGGCCGAAGGTCGGGATGGCATTGGCGTTGTAGGTCGTGTCGTCGCCGCTGTTGCTGATGGGATGCTGGACGGTGCGCCGACCGTTGACCAGCAGCAGCGTGTACTTCGCGCCGAGGTTGCGCAGGTTGATGGAGCCGACGTCGCCACGGGCGACATTCGAATTGCGCCCGGCGTTGGTGGTGCCTTTCTCGGTGACGGCGACGTCGCCAAACTGCGGCAGGCTGCGGAACAGCTCGTTGCCGTTGGTGGCGCCGGTCGATTCGATCTGTTCGCGGTCCACCGCCACCACCGGCAGCGCTGCCTGGGCGCCACCGCCGGCAATCTGCGAGCCGAGTACGGAGACCTTGTCGAGCAGGCGTGCATTGCCCTCATGCGCGTGCGCGGCGGATGTCTGCTTCTCCTCGGCGGCTTCTGCTGCGGGCGCAAGCAGGGTGCACAGCGCCAGTGCCAGGTGGCGGCGGCGCGCTCGCTGCGGGCGCAGGTTGTACCACGGGCGTTGCACGCTCCAATGCGAGCGCAGGACGAGCTTCATCGAGTATCCCCAGGGATGCTGACAACCGGAGTGAAGGGGCGTCTCCCGGGCCGCTGTGGGCCGGGGAGATCGCCACCGCAAGGTCAACCCATGCAGCGCCTGCGGCTACTGCGCGGCGTCTGCATACGGACCGCGAACAATGCGGCCTTCGAGCTTCTGCTCGTCCTTGACCAGGTTGTAGAGCGGGCAAGTGGCCTCGACCGACTGACGGAGCGCATCGATCTCCTGGGCCGATGCAGGCGACTCGATGCGCACGCGGTAGCGGATGCCGCTGTAGCGTGCCGGCGTGGTGACGCCCTTGCCGAAGCGCGGGCTCAGTTGACCATCAACGGTCAGCTCCAGCGAGTCCAGCAACACGTTGCGGGAGGCTGCCTGTACTTCGAAGATGTGGGTCAGGCAGGTGCCGGTGACGCCCAGCAGGTGCTCCTCCACCGTGGGTGCCAGGCCGTAGCCAAGCAGCCCCGGCGCACTGTCATGCAGCTGCTGGTGGTAGCCATCCTTGCCCAGGAAAACGTGGCGCAGCCCGGTGTGGGGTTCGACGTGGGCGCGGGCGACCAGGGTCTCGGGTTCCCTTGGTGCATCCTTCGGATCGCGTGGCGCCTGCCGGGCGAGTACCGCCGGGCGCTTCTCCTCGGTGATGAAGTCTCGCAGGCCGGGGGGCAGCTTCGGATCGCGCGTGGCACTGCTGTGGACATAGTCCACGTCGGCGTGGCTGACCTGCTGTGGTCGTGTCACCAGATCGATCGCCGAGGAATTCTCGTGCACCGCGCGCTTCAGCGCCTGCAGCTGCGCATCGGATGCCGGCGAATCGATGTAGACGACATAGGAGAGGTTGTTGGGATAGGCAAGGCTTGCGCTCTTGCGCTCGGGAATGCTGGTGAACACCACATCCAGCGCATCCAGCGGGATGTCCTGCACCGCTGCCTGCACGACGTACTCGTCAGCCACCGAGCTGGCGAGCGTACCGACCAGCGAGTCCCAGGAGCCTGCACCCAGGTTGTAGCCGGCGTAGTCCCGGCCACTGTCACTGATGTACTGGAACTCGCCGGTTGGCCCGATGCGCAGGCGCCTGACCCCTGAGCGGCTCTCGGCAGTCACCTTGGCATGGATGGTGGTCGGGACTGCAGGCTGCGCCGACTGCGCTTCGATGGCCGTGCGCTTGGCGGCGACATACGCGCGCAGCGGAGAGACCGCATCTTCAGCGGCAACCGCGCTGGGCGCGGACAGCAACAGCAGGGAGGACAGCGCGGTGGCGCCAATGAACGTCAATGCGGTCCGGGGGCGGGCGAGGGACATGGAAGGAGTGGGCTCCGAGGGCGAACATGAACGAGTGCCCACTGTTTCACGTCTGATCGCCCCGGCTAAATAACGCTTGGCCATTCCCATATACGCGCCCGCGCCAGCCACCCAACGTCATCGACGCTGGGCGGCTGTCTCACCGATCAAAAACCGGTACTAGTAAATGCGGCGGGGCTCCGAAACCGGTGCGGGTGCCGGTGCACCGGGGTGCCACGGCCGCTCGATCACCTGCGACGGCTGCTCGCGCCACATCACCGCCACCGTGCAGTCGTTGGCGCGTTCCCGGCACATCTTTTCTGCCTTGCGCTGCGCGGCTTCCGGACTGGCCTCGGCCAGGGCGAAGCCCATGGACACCGTTCCGGTGAAGATGGCCGAGTAGCCCTCACCGGTGGCGACTGCCGACTGTCCGCAGTTGCGGGAGCGGGCGGCACAGTACTTCACCGCGTTCTGCATCGAGGCGCTCACCGTCGCCTGGTTCATCGAGTAGCCGTAGGTGCCATCTGCATCGTAGGCAATGGCCGAGGCCGCGCCTGCAGTGGACGAAACGCCCAACAGCAGCGCACAGGAAATCGCATGCATCCAGTTCATTGAATCCTCCTTTTCATCGATGGTTGACCGAAGGGCCGACGGTAATCAAGCCTGTGGTGCGCGCAACCGCGCCCGCGGTTCACGTTCCGCGGGCGCAGGGGTGCCGGCCCTGGTTCAGAGCCGCACGGTCACGCCCACCTGGAAGCCACGCCCCGGCAGCGGCGCGATGTACTTCAGCGGCGAGTTGTGCGGGCGCGCCTCCTCATTGAGCAGGTTGCTGCCATTGATGAAGACCTCCATTCCCGCGACAGCGGTCGTGCGCAGCGGAATCTCGCGACTCAGCTGCAGGTCGACCAGGTTGAAGGCATCCAGCGGCACTTCTTCGCTGACGTTGCGGCCGAGGTATTTCTGCGTGTCGTAGTAGGTGCTCGACAGCTGCGCCTTCCAGCCCTCGCGCTGCCATTGCAAGGTCGCGCCGTAGCGGTTGGTCGGCATGTTGGGCAGATACTCGCCGTCGTTGTGGGCACGCAGTGCGTCGGGATGGTCGGCCTTGTTCTTCACCAGGTCGGCGAACGCGGACATCTCCAGGCTGCCGAAGCGGCCGAGTGCCACCGACTGCGAGGCATCGATCTCGAAGCCCTTCACCGTGGTATCGGTCTGCTTCCAGTACTTCAGCGGCAGGCGGTTGGCCGTCTGCAGGCCGGAGTAGCCCAGGTACAGGTAGTTCTCGTAGCGCATCCGGTAGGCGGTGGCGGTGAGCTGGAAGCCGCCCAGGTGGAACACGCCGGCCAGCTCCAGGTTCTTCGCGCGTTCCGGTTCCAGGTTCTGGTTGCCTTCTTCCTGGGTCATCACCGAGTAGTGCGCGTTGCTGGCGTACAGCTCGTTGATCTCCGGCGCGCGCTGCGAGGAGGAATAGCGCAGCTTGGCGGCGAACAGCGGGCCGAGTTCAACGTAGGAGCCGATGCTGTAGCTGTTGAGCCGGAAGTCGCGGTCCTGCAGCGTGGTGTTGGCGGAATTGCGCGCGGTCTTGAAGCTGCTGGGCCGCAATGTGTGGTCCACGCGTTCGTGGCGCACGCCCGCGTCGAACGACGCCCAGTCGAAGTCCAGCGTTTCCTTCAGGAACACCGCCTGGGTGCGGGTGTCGACGTTGGGCAGGTAGCGCTGCGGGCCGCTGCCGGTGACGTCGCGTGACTGCTGGCTGAGGCCGAGCAGGCCGCTCAGCGGGCCCACGCGGCGGTGGGCCAGCAGCAGTTCGGCCTGGGTGCTTTCGAAGTCGTAACCGTTGGCCTTGCGGGCACCCAGGCGTTCGCCGGAGGTGTTGTCCAGCTGCGAGACGCGCAGCTCGGCGCGTTCGATGCCCGGCACCGGGTCGCGCAGCAGGGCTTCCAGTGCATAGCGCTCCTGCTTGATGACCACGCCCACCGGCAGGCCATCGGCGTAGTTGGCGCCGAAGGACAGGTTCTGCATCGAGAAGCCGGGCACGCCGTACTCGCTGTCCTTGGCGTCGATGCTGATGCCCACGTAACCGCGGTCGAAGAACAGGGTCGAGCCGAGCGCCACCTGCGAGCTGCGTGAGTAGCTGTTGCCGAGGCGATGGTGGTAATCCGGGGTGACGTCGTTGTTGATCCGCTTCTGCACGTAGGACGGCGTACCGGCGACATAGTCCGGATTGGCCGGATTGACGTAGGTCTGGCGCTGCCAG
The DNA here is from genome assembly GCF_058787375.1 of Stenotrophomonas sp. FW305-3-2-15-E-LB1. Classification (NCBI taxonomy): domain Bacteria; kingdom Pseudomonadati; phylum Pseudomonadota; class Gammaproteobacteria; order Lysobacterales; family Lysobacteraceae; genus Stenotrophomonas; species Stenotrophomonas sp. FW305-3-2-15-E-LB1. Next base: position 18,871 of record NZ_JBYSZR010000001.1, on the reverse strand, counting down.
ACCGAGGTCGGGTTGCTGGTGTAGAAGGAGAACTCGCCATCGGCCCAGTCCGGGTTCTCGGTCATGAACTGGTCGATGTACGGTTGCGATGCCTTGTTGTAGACCTGCTGTACCCGCGCCTCTTTCTGGCAGGCGTCGGCCAGTGCCGAGTTGACCCCGCCGGCAGCCGGGAACAGCTGCGTAGTGCACGCGGCCGCCTTGCTGTTGCCGGGGATGTCGTAGTGCGAGATGCGCTGCCGCGAGACCTGCAGGTTGGTGGAGACGTTGCGCTGGTTGTTGAAGTTCATGCGGAAGCCCTGCGCATCGGCGGCGTTGAAGCCCTTGCGCAGCACCAGTTCCATCGACTGGTCCTTGTCTTCCATCGTGCGCGAAATCAGCCCGGAATCGACCTCGACACTGCCGCCGATGGCATTGCCGCCATGGCGCACGGTATCGGAGGACTTGTTGACGGTGACACTTCGCACGAACAGCGGGTCGAACGGAATGTTGATGTCGCCGCTGATTGCGTTCATGCCCAGGATCGACTGGCCGTCCTGCAGGATCTGCACGCGGCTGCCGCTGAGGCTGCGGATGACCGGGGCACCGGCGTTGGGCCCGAAGGCGCTGCTCTGCACGCCGGAAACGTGTTCGAGAAGGCCGCCGAGGGTGCGGTTCTGTGCCTGCGGGTTGTCGACGGTGACCCGGCTGTCGATGCGCGAGGGCTGGCTGGCTTCCACCTGCAGGGTGGGCAGGGTGGGCGCGTCCGCCGCCCGGGCGGAATGGAGGGCGACGGACTGAAGGGCGAGGGGGATGGCTGCAGCTAGCAGGTGGTGACGCATGACACGCTCCGTAAAAATGGCGTGAAATGTTATAACGTAACGCTACGTAACGACAAACGATTTCTTCGCCGTATCATCGAAGCCATCATCGATGGCGACCGGCCCTGCCTTGGATTCCCTGCAGCACTTCCATCCCGCCACCCGTGACTGGTTCCATTCCGCGTTCGCGGCATCGACGCCGGTGCAGGACGAGGCATGGGCGTCGATCGCCGCAGGCCAGCACACGCTGGTGGTTGCGCCCACCGGGTCGGGAAAGACGCTGGCGGCCTTCCTGCATGCGATCGACCAGGTGTTCGCCGAGCGCGATGGCGATGCACGGCGCGACTCGGCGGCCAAGCCCGTGGCACGCACGCGCGTGCTGTACCTGTCGCCGATCAAGGCGCTGGGCAGCGATGTGCAGCGCAACCTGCAGGTGCCGCTGCAGGGCATCAGTGCGCGCCGCAGCGAACGCGGCGACCCGGCCGTTGCCTTGACCGTGGCCATGCGCACCGGCGATACCAGCAGCAGCGAGCGCGCGCGGCTGGTGCGGCGTCCGCCGGACATCCTGATCACCACGCCCGAGTCGCTGTACCTGATGCTGACGTCACAGGCGCGGGAGATCCTGCGCGATGTGCATACGGTCATCCTCGATGAGATCCATGCCGTGGCCGGCGGCAAGCGCGGCTCGCACCTGGCCCTGAGCCTGGAGCGGCTCGACGCGCTGCTGCAGGTACCCGCACAGCGCATCGGCCTGTCCGCCACGGTGCGCCCGGTCGAGGGCGTTGCGGCCTTCCTCGGCGGTGATCGCCCGGTGCAGGTGGTGCAGCCGCCTTCGCAGCGGCAGCTGGAACTGAAGATCGTGGTGCCGGTGGAGGACATGACCGACCTGGCCATGCACGGCCCGGCGGAAGGGCGGGGTGCCGGCACACGGGCGGGATCGATCTGGCCGCATGTGGAAGCCAGCATCCTCGACAACGTGATGCGGCATCGCTCCACGATTGTCTTTGCCAATTCGCGTGGCGTGGCCGAACGGCTCACTGCGCGGCTCAACGAGCTGCATGCCGAGCGCGCGGACGCTGGGCACGCGAGCGACGCCGACGATGCGGACGCAACCGCCTACGGTTCTTTCACCGGCAGCACGGTGAACCGTGTCACTGCACCCGAGTCAGTGATCGCGCGCTCCCACCATGGCTCGGTGTCCAAGGAGCAGCGCGCCGCGATCGAGCAGGCGCTGAAGTCGGGCGAGCTGCGCTGCGTCGTCGCGACCTCCAGCCTCGAACTGGGCATCGACATGGGCCTGGTGGATCTGGTCATCCAGGTGGCGGCGCCGCCGTCCGTATCCAGCGCATTGCAGCGGGTGGGGCGTGCGGGACACCAGGTCGGCGGCATGTCGCGCGGCCTGCTCTACCCGCGGACACGGCGCGACCTGGTCGATGCTGCCGTGGTGGTGGACAGCATGCTGGATGGGCGCATTGAAGCCATCGATCCACCGCGCAACCCGCTGGATGTGCTGGCCCAGCAGACCGTTGCCGCCGTGGCCATGGAGCCACTCGATGTGGAGGCCTGGTTTGCACGGGTCTGCCGCGCCGCGCCTTACCGCACGCTGCCACGCAGTGCGTTTGATGCGGTGCTGGACATGCTGGCCGGGCGCTATCCGTCCGACGAATTCGCTGGCTTCCGCCCCCGTCTGGTGTGGGACCGGAAGACGGGCACGCTGACCGCGCGCCCGGGTGCCCGGCAGCTGGCGGTCACCAGTGGCGGCACCATCCCGGACCGGGGCATGTACGCGGTGGTGCTGCCTGAGGGCGAGGAGCAGGCCGGTTCGCGTCGGGTGGGCGAGCTGGACGAGGAGATGGTGCACGAGTCGCGGGTGAACGATGTGATCACCCTCGGCGCCACGTCCTGGCGCATCGACCAGATCACCCTTGACCAGGTCGTGGTGACGCCCGCACCCGGGCGCTCGGCGCGGCTGCCGTTCTGGCGTGGCGAGGGCATCGGTCGCCCGGCCGAGCTGGGGCAGGCCACCGGCGCGTTCCTTGCCGGACTGGAGGCCGATCCGGGCGGCGCTGGCGAGCCGTCACCGGCGCTGCTCGCGCGCCTGCGCGAGCGTGGCCTGGACGACAGCGCGATCGGCAACATGCTGGCGCTTGTTGCCGAGCAGCAGCAGGCGACCGGCGTGCTGCCGACCGACCTGCGCCTGGTGGTCGAGCGCTGCCGCGACGAACTGGGCGATTGGCGGGTGATGCTGCATTCGCCCTACGGACGCCGCGTGCACGACCCCTGGGCCCTGGCGGTGGCCGCGCGCCTGCGCGAGCAGGTCGGCATCGATCCGGCGGTGGTGGCCAGCGACGATGGCATCATCGTCCGCATGCCCGACCGCAGCGGTACACTGCCAGGCGCAGAACTCTTCCTGTTCGATGCGTCCCACCTGCGCCAGGTCATCAATCGCTCCGTCGCCGGTTCCGCACTGTTCGCCGCACGTTTCCGTGAGTGCGCCTCGCGTGCCCTGCTGCTGCCACGGCGCACGCCGGGCAAGCGCTCGCCGCTGTGGCAGCAGCGCCTGCGTGCGGGGCAGTTGCTGGAGATCGCGCGCGGCCACGAGGATTTCCCCATCCTGGTCGAGACCGCGCGCGAATGCCTGCAGGATGTCTACGATCTGGACGCGCTGGATGCGCTGATGCTGCGCGTGCAGGCCGGCCAGGTGCAGGTGGTGGACGTGGAGACCGCCGTGCCGTCGCCCTTCGCGGCGAACCTGTTGTTCGGCTATGTCGCCGAGTTCATGTACGAAGCTGACGTGCCTCTGGCCGAACGGCGTGCCTCGGTGTTGTCGCTCGACAGTGGCCTGCTCGCCGAGCTGCTTGGCCAGGTCGACCTCGGTGAGCTGCTGGACGATGACGTGGTGGCCACCGTGGCGCGTGAGCTGCAGCGGTTGGATCCGCCCCGCCACGCGCGGGGCAGCGAAGGCGTGGCCGACCTGCTGCGTGAGCTTGGCCCGTTGCCGGCCAGCGACATCGCGCAGCGCATCACCGAACCCACGCAGGTGGCGGCCTGGCTGCAGGCGCTGCACACCGCTGGCCGCGCCATCCGCGTGACCGTTGCCGGTGTTGAACAGTGGGCAGCGGTGGAAGACGCTGCGCGGCTGCGGGATGCCCTCGGCATCGATCCGCCGGCAGGCATTGCCGAGGTATTCCTGGCACCGGTGCTTGATCCACTCGGTGACCTGCTCGGCCGCCACGCGCGCCACCATGGGCCCTTCAGCAGCGGCAGCGTGGCTGCCCGCTTCGGAGTGGGTGTGGCGGTGGTGGATGACGCGCTGCAGGTGTTGCAGGAGCAGGGCCGGATCATTCGTGGTAGCTTCGGCCTTGATCGCCGCCAGCCCCCCGGCAACGCCACACCGCCTACCGCGCGCGCGGCCCACGAATGGGTGGCCGTCGATGTGCTGCAGCGGCTGCGGCTGCGCTCTTTGCAGGCCGCCCGCGAGGCAACGCGCCCGGTACCGGTGGACGCCTATGTCGGCGTGCTGCTGGAAGGGCAGGGTGTATTGCACGAGGTCGCGCCTGATCGTGGCAGCGAGCGCGTGCTGCAGGTGATCGAACAACTGGCGGGGTTGCCACTGCCAGCCTCGCTGTGGGAGCAGCAGGTGCTGCCTGCACGGGTGCCCGGTTACACGCCTGCGCTGCTGGATGAACTGCTGGCCACCGGTACGGTGCTCTGGGCCGGACACGGCCGGCTGGGCGACGATGACGGATGGGTGTCGCTGCACCTGCGGGAGCATGCGGCCGAAACCCTGCCGCTCATGGACGCGGATGCCAACGCGTCGCCGATGCAGCGGGCGATCCTGCAGGTGCTGGCCGCAGGCGGTGCGTTCTTCGCGCGCCAACTGGCGATGCAGGTACAGACTCAACTCGCGGATGCAGGCAGTGCCGGCGAGGATTTCCAGACGGCGCTGTGGCAGCTGGCCTGGCGCGGGCAGATCAGCAGTGACCTGTGGGCCCCGCTGCGTGCGCTCGACGGCGTGCGCCCGGTGCGGGCGCGCCCGATGCCCGTGTCCCGCCGCCGCCGCGGCTTTGCCTTCCCGCCGCTGGCGGCGGGCAGTGCAGGACTGGAGCTGGCCAGCAGCGCGGGGCCGACGCTGGCCGGACGCTGGTCGCTGCTGCCACAGGAGCGGGCCAGTGACACGTTGCGCGCGCTGGCGCAGACCGAGGCGCTGCTGGACCGCTATACCGTGGTCACCCGCAGCGCGGCGATGAGCGAAGCCGTGACCGGCGGCTTCCCGGCACTGCGCCCGGTGCTGCGCAGCATGGAGGACGCCGGCCAGCTGCTGCGCGGCCGCTTCGTGGAGGGCATGGGCGGTGCCCAGTTCGCCCAGCGCGAGGATGTCGACCGCCTGCGGGCCTGTGCCGAGCGTGCCGGTGGCCCTGGCGGATGGGTTGCACTGTCCGCGCTGGATCCGGCCAGTCCGTTCGGCAGCCTGTTGCCCTGGCCGCAGACGACGGCCGGCGCCAGGCCAGTGCGCCGCGCGGGTGCGCTGGTGGTGATCGGTGGAGGCCGGCTGCAGCTGTATCTGCCGCAGGGCGGCCGGCAGCTGTCCAGTTGGATCGATGAGACAGCCGACGACGTTGCGGCGCGCTGGACGGCGGCGGCACAGGCGCTGGCAGTCGGCCTGCGGCGCGGCCGGCGCCTGTCCTTCACGCTGCACCGGATCAATGAGGAGCCGGTCCACCGCGGGCCTGCCGTGGACGCCCTGCGCGCGGCAGGGTTCAGCAATGAGCCGCGAGGGCTGGGCTGGAACGGCTGACGTCGAGCCATGCTCGGCTGGCTTTGTAGAGCCGAGCCAACGCTCGGCTGCATTTGTAGAGTCGAGCCATGCTCGACTGCATTTTGTAGAGCCGAGCCAACGCTCGGCTGCATTTTGTAGAGCCGAGCCAACGCTCGGCTGCATTTGTAGAGTCGAGCCATGCTCGACTAAGCCGAGCATAGGCTCGGCTCTACAGGACCGCGCAGCCGAGCATAGGCTCGGCGCTACAGAAACCTTCAGCCGTGCTCGAAGCGCAGTGGCTGGCCGCCCATCGCCGGGTCGCTGGTGCCCGGACGGCCGTCTTCCGCGCGGCCGGCCAGGCGCAGTTCGCTGTCACCGGCCACCACGTGCAGGTCATACCACCCGCTGGTGGGTGCAGCGTCCCAAGCGAGCGTGGTCTGCGCACCCGCGGCCAGCATCAGCGTCTGCTCCGGCATGTGCCCGGCGTAGGCACCGGCGCGCACACGGATCGATTGCGCGGTGCTGCCTGCATTGCGCAGCTGCAACCGCAGCTGGCCCTCGACCGGGTCAACCTGCGCCTGCAGCACCGGTGCACCGGCAACGCCGCGGAAGTGGCGATGGAAGCCGTTGGGGCCGAGCAGCCACAGGTCATAGCGACCCTGCGCATCCAGCGCCCAGCGGTCCTGCAGCGGCGCGCCGGGCAGCAGCGTATAGCGGCGTGGCAGGGCGGCCAGCTGCAGGCGGTCATAGACGTGCAGTACGCTGGCGGCACCTTCGCAGGCCAGGTGCAGGGCCACGCCGTCCGCGGCAATCGCCTGCACCTGAGCGTGTGGCCGATACGGCAACGCGCGCGATGGGCGCGTGCCTGCTTCCTGGCGCGCCGCCTGCAGGCCCTCGGGCAGTGCCGGCACGGTGCGTCCCGGCAGGGCTGCCGCGCGCGCGGCGGTGGCGCTCACATCGGGCAGCCCGCGCACGAACGGGCGGGTATCGCGCTGGGCGAAATCGAAGGCGTTGACCAGGTCGCCACACACGGCGCGGCGCCACGGCGAGATGTCCGGCGCGGCCACGCCGAAGCGGCGTTCGATGAGGCGCAGCACCGAGGTGTGGTCGTACACCTGCGAATCGACCCAGCCGCCACGACTCCATGGCGAAATCACGTACAGCGGCACGCGCGGGCCCAATCCATACGGGCGGCCCCGCAGTCCGGCCTCGTCGTACTTCTCGTCGCCCGGTGCCGGGTGCTGGTGGTACTCGCCCTCGGTGCTCACCGATGAAGCGCCTGCCCAGCCGCCACCGGGCTGTGCCGAGGGAGGTGCCGGCGGCGGCACGTGGTCGAAGAAGCCGTCGTTCTCGTCGAACATCAGCAGCAGGGCGGTGCGGCTCCAGACCTCCGGATCGGCCGTCAGCGCATCCAGCACGCGTGCGGTGTAGGCCGCGCCCTGCGCAGGGCTGGACGGGCCGGGGTGCTCGCTGCCAGCGGCATCGGCAATGATGAAGCTGACCTGCGGCAGGCGCCCCTCGATGGCGTCCTGGCGCAGCTGGGCCAGGCCCCGCGTGCTGACCCCGCGCTGGCGCAGCGAGGCATCGTGGCCCGGTGCGGCACGGTAGGCCTGGCGGAAGGTCTCGAAGCCGGCCAGCGGGTTGTCGGTGAAGTTGTCGGCCATGTCCTGGTAGATCTGCCAGGACACGCCCGCCTGCTGCAGGCGCTCGACATAGCTGGCCCAGCGGTACGAATCCGGATGGCCGCCGTGCTCGGGGAAATTGTCATGCGAGTTGGCGATCACCGGCCCGCCGGCACGGGCGAAGGCATCGTTGTGGCCGGTCCACAGGAACACCCGGTTCGGGTTGGTGCCGGCCTGCATGGCGCAGTGGTACGCGTCGCAGATCGTGAACGCTTCGGCCAGGGCGAACTGGAAGGGCAGGTCGGCACGCTGGAAATAGCCCATTGCGTGGTTCTGCTTGGCCATCGGCCAGTGCCCCATGCGGCCCTGGTCCCACGCGCGCTGCGCGTCGGGCCAGGTGTGCGGGGTGCCTTCCACGCGCATGTAGCCGAAGTGCGCGGCCGTATCCAGCGGGAACGGCGCGATCGCACGCTGGCCGCTCGCATCGGGCTGCAGCCACAGGCTGCGCGCGCTGTCCCCGCCGGCCAGGGGCGCGGCAGGGGCAACAAAGCGGTCGCCAAAACCACGTACGCCCGGCAGCGTGCCGAAGTAGTGATCGAACGAGCGGTTTTCCTGCATGAACACCACGATGTGCTGCAGGTCCTGCAGGCTGTGCGTCTGCGCGGCCGGGGCGATGGCCGCAGCGCGGGCGATGCTGGGCAGCAGCGGTGCCAGGCCGGCGGCGACGCCGGCCTGCAACAACCGGCGTCGGCCGATATCAGTCACGAATGCCTCACAGATCCACGCGGAAGGAAATGCCGACGGTGCGCGGTGCGCCGATGAAGGCGGCGTTGGCGCCGTCGACCCCTGCAAGATACCGCTTGTCGGTGAGGTTGCTCACGACCAGGTTGGCACCCATGCCCTTCAGGCGAGGCGACAGGCCCTGCAGGTCAAAGCCGATGTTGGCGTTGAAGACGGTGGCCGAGGGCAGCTTGTTGACGTTGGCCGCGTCCAGGTAGCGGGTGCCGAGGTAGCGGCCGGACAGGCCGAAGTTCCAGTTCTCGCCCTGCCAGTCGGCCGAAAGCACCAGGATCTGTTCGGGCTGGCCGATCACCTTGGCGCCATCGACGATGCCCAGCTGGGTGTCACGCGCGGCGTCGCCGCTGCCCAGGTACTTGGAACGGTTGTAGGTGTAGGCCGCGTTGACCCGCCAGCCGTTGTCCCAGCCATAGCCGAACGCGGCTTCCAGGCCGTTGCTTTCCACGCCGCCGAAGTTCTCGTAGACGCCATCGGTCTCGCCCAGGTAGTCGATGCCGCTGACGAAGCCGGCCGGCAGGTAGACGATGCGGTTGTCGAACTTGATGTTGTACAGGGTGACCGAGGCGGTCAGCGGCCAGCGGCTGATGCGCATGCCCACTTCGATGTTGTCGGCCGTTTCCGGTTCGACGTTGCGGAAGCGCTGCGGATCGGTCTCGCCAAGCACGCCGGAAGGAATCGCGGCGAAGTTCTGCGAGAAGCCGGCGAACAGCTCCATGCCTTCCACGCCCGGCGCCCAGGTGAAGCCGGTGGACAGCAGCGGATCGGACCTGGAATCAGACGTGACGTGTTCGCCGGCGCCGATCACGCGGTTGCGCGACTGGTCGACGAAGAACTGCTTGACGCCCACGCGCGCGCTGAACGGGCCGAAGCGGGCCACGTCCTCGACGTAGTACATCTGCTCGTCCACCTTGTACTTGTCCTCGAACTGCACCCAGTACGGCTGGTGGTCGAAGCCGATGTCCTGGCCGACGTTGAGCAGGCGGTGCCAGTCGCGGCGCGCGGAGCGGTCCAGCTTCTCCACCCACAGGCCGCCGCGGATCGTGTTGTCGACGCCGCCGAAGGTCTGCCGCCATTCGACATCGGCGGTCACGCCCATCCGGTCGTTGTCGTAGTGGGTGTGGCGATAGGACTGCGCACCCAGCACGTTGCCGGCGTAGCAGTTGGGATCGTACTCGGCGCTGAAGCCCACGCGCGGGGTGCAGCCGGCAATCGGCTGGGCGCTGCTGCCATCGGGGTTCACGAAGTAGATCTGGCCCAGGTTGCTGCCGCCGTACACGGTGCTGCCGCCCAGGTATTCGGACTGCGGGCGACCGGCGCCATCATTCGTGACATCGGCCAGGTAAGGCGGCAGCCAGTCGCCGCGGCCCTGCATGCGGTGGCCATAGGCCGCCATCGAGGCCTTGAAGCCGTTGCCGCCGTCGAAGGCGGCGCGCAGGTAGCCGAAGGTGTTTTCGCGCAGCGCACGCGAACCAGAACGGTAGTTCTGGTCCAGGTAGGGGATGCCGGTGAGGGTGCCGACCAGGTTGTCGCGGTCGGGGTTGGTGGCGAAACCCTGCGGCGAGACGCTGGTGTATTCCGGCTCGTCGGCATCGTTGTAGGACAGGTAGCCGGTCAGCGTCCAGCGGTCCAGTTCGGTGATGAACTTGCCGGCGATGTGGTCGTTGCTGGTCTTGCCGCTGCCGTCGATCCAGTCGCTCACCCGGGCCGAGGACGCGCTGACCCAGGCGCGGGTGTGGCCGCCCAGCAGCCCGGTGTCGTAGCGCACGTAGTACTTGCGCGCATCGTTGTCACCGGCGCCGACGACGAAACGCAGGCGGCTGTCCTGCAGCGGATCGCTGGTGAGGAAGTTGAGGGTGCCGCCGAGGGCCTCGTTCGAACGCGAGGAGATATCGGCCGTGCCCTGGCTCACTTCCACCGTCTCCAGGTCGAGCGTGTCGATGTAGCGGTTGGCCATCGAGCCGCCACCGTAGCCCGAGCCGCCGTTGGGCAGGCCATCGATGGTGGTGCCGATCTGCTGCGTGTCGCGGTTGGTGACGAAGCCGCGCATGCTGATCTGCGTGCCCCACACCGATGAACCGGTGGCGTCGGCTTCGCTGACCACCACGCCCGGCACTTCGTTGAGCGCGCCGTTGACGCTGCTGAGCACTGTCTGCCGGTTCAGCGTTTCGGCGCGCACCGAGGTCTTGGCGTAGCTGGTGGCCTGGCCGATGACCTGCACCTGGTCCAGGGTCCGTGCGTCGGCGCTGTGCGTTTCGGCGGCTTCGCCCTGCGGTGCTTCGGCCAGGGCGTCCAGCGCGGGGGCGATCAGCAGGGCAAGCAGCGAGACTCGGGGAAAACGCGCAATCGTTCGCATCGAAACCGGACCTTGAGTGGGGGAAAGCCCGGGAGTTTCGGCAGCGCCAATGACACGGCGGTGACGCGCGAACGCAGGAACGATGGCAATGTGTGGCCCGTCACGGCCATGGGCTATGCTCGGGCCCTTCTCAATGGACGTGAGGTGTGGCGATGCAGGCATGGACGAAGATCTGGCTTGGGGCCGCGGTGCTGCTGGTACTGGCAGGCTGCGAACGGACACCCGTACCGGCGCCGGATGCGGCGACGGCGCCTGCAGACGCACCTGCGGCCCCTCCTGCCGCCAGCGCTGCACCGGCTGCGGACGCCGTGCCGGGCCTCGCTGACCGCGATGGCAAGCCCGTGCCGGTGCTGGCCTTCGACACCACCGCATTGTCGAGCAGCAGCGTGGCCCTGGGGGAACTGCCGTTCTTCAGCCTGCCGCAGGGCTATGCGCCGCAGAACGCTGCCAGCACGCGCGCCTGGGCGCGCTTCCCGTTCCGCATCGGTGATGGCGTGCACTGGGAGGAAGGCCCCAGCTGGTCGGCACGCATCGTGGCGGACACCCGTGCTGCCGTGGACAAGACCTTCTCTGCGCTGGAAGTGCAGCGCAACTTCGACGGCGTGCTGGCGGCGGCCGGTGGGCACAAGGTGTTCGAAGGCAAGCTGCTGCGTGACATCTACTACGGCCCGCAGCTGGAAGACGAAATCGGTGGTGGCTTCATCGATGCGGTGAACATGGACCAGGACGCGGCGACCACGGTGTACGTGGTGCGCCAGGCCGATCGCACGGTCTGGGTGCAGCTGGCCGTGGACAGCAACGGGGCCGGGCTGGTGGTGCTGGATGCCGTGCCGTTCAAGGCCACCGCGCAGTGGTCCGGCAGCTTCCCGCACCTGGCCCTGCCGGCCGGCTACAGCGACCGCAATGCGCCGCAGAAGCGCGACTTCGACGCCTTCCCGTTCTGGAACGGCGAGCGCTTCGAACAGGTGGAAGGACGCACCTGGGCGCAGGATTTCGACAAGGGCGAGCACGCGTATTCGATGCACGAGGTGCGGCGCAACCTTGAGGCGATGATGGCGCAGGCCGGTGGCCGCAAGGTGTTCGAAGGCCGCATCCCGCGAGAGGCGGCCGACGGTGTGCCGCAGGCGGTCAAGGCCGCCTACAGCCATGCCGCCGGCTTCAGCTGGCAGGACTACGACACCGAGGTCTACCAGGTTGAGCTGGCCGATGGTCGCCAGCTCTGGGTCCATGCGCGGCTGGAATATCTCAGCGCCGGCTGGGTGATGGTCGAACGCAAGGGCTTCACCCAGACCGCTGCGCTGCTGCCGGCCGACGCACTGAAGAAGCAGCTGGACAGTGCTGGCCGGGTCGCCATCCAGGTCAACTTCGCCACCGACAAGGCGGACATCCTGCCCACGTCCGAACCGCAGCTGGCGCAGGTGCTGGAGCTGCTGCGTGCCGATCCCTCGCTGAAACTGTCCATTGAAGGCCACACCGACAACAGCGGTGCGGCGGCCCACAACCGCAGCCTGTCCGAAGCCCGGGCGGCATCGGTGGTGGCGGCGCTGGCCGGCAAGGGCATTGCGGCCGAGCGCCTGCAGGCAGCCGGTTTCGGTGCGGACAAACCGGTGGCCGACAATGGCAGCGAAGAGGGCAAGGCACGCAATCGACGCGTCGAGCTGGTCAAGCGCTGACGGGTCAGTAGCGCGCATCCTTGGGCTTGGGGTCGCGCGGCCAGTCCTTGCCCTTGCCGGCGAAATCCGGCCGCGGCTGGTGGATGAAGTAGTCGGCGATGTCCACCGCGTCCTGGTCGGGCATCACCTGCTGGCCCAGCGGTGGTTCGCGGCCCGCCGCCGGCGGCATGTTGTGCTTGACGAAGCTGGCCGCCTTGTACAGCCGTGCCATGCCCGCGCCGATGTTGAAGCTGCGCTCGCCCCACAGCGGCGGGAAGGCGAAATCGCCGCTGCCATCGCGGCGGCCCTCGCCGTTGTCGCCGTGGCAGGCGGCGCACTGCGCTGCATACAGGGCCTGGCCGCGCACGCGGTCGGGCACCAGCGAGGAATCGATCGGCCCTTCGCTTGGCGCCGCCACGCGCGCGCCGTCGGGTACGGGGCGGCTCAGCCAGGCCATGTATTCCAGCATCGCGCGCATCGGTGGTGCGTCGCCGGCCAGCGGCTTGCCGTTCATCGAACGCTGCAGGCAGCCGTTGATGCGTTCGACCAGGCCGATCTCCTTGCCGGGGCGGGTCATGTAGCGCGGGTAGCTGCCGCCGCCGGTGTTGAGGTAGTGGTTGCCGAAAGGCCGCTTGCCCTCGGCCATGTGGCAGGAGTTGCAGTTCAGGTCATTGCCCACGTTGTCCGGCAGCAGGCGTGCGGTCTCGTTGAGCAGGCGGCGGCCGTACATCACCGCATCGCCATTGCCGAGGCTGGCGATCTCTTCGGCGCTGGGCATGTGGTACGCGCCGACCCGCGCGCCCTGTGCGTCGAGGATGTCCAGCGTGGCGGGGGTGGCATCCAGCGACGGATGGCGGTACGCGTACAGCAGTGCGGCGGCTGCGGCCACCACCAGTACGCCGATGGCAATGACGATGGCCGCGCTTCTGCGCTTGCGTGCGCGCCTCATGGTGCCACCTCCTGCGGAACCACATGCACGGGTTTGTCGCGCACCACCCTGCGCATGCGCGCGATGTCGGCTTCGCTCACCGCGCTGGCCTGGTTGCCCCAGCTGCTGCGGATGAAGGTCAGGATCTGCGCGAGCTGGGCGTTGGGCAGATGCTCGAAGCCGGGCATCGAGAAGGCCATCCGGTCGTGCGGCGTGTGCGGCGTGCGGCCACCGGCCAGGGTGACCTGCACCAGCGAAGTCGGGTCATCGGCGAAGACGATGGAGTTGCCGGCCAGGGCAGGGTAGACGCGCGGCATGCCACGGCCATCGGCGCGGTGGCAGGCCTGGCAGTGCTCGGCATAGGCCAGCGAACCCTCCACGCGGTAGTCGCCGTCGCGCAGCGCGGTGGTGGTCGTGTCGGGGCCTGCAATCCACTGCGTGCTGCGGCCGGCGCGCGGCGGCAACTGCTTCAGGTAACGGGCCATGGCCAGCAGGTCGGCGTCGGTCAGGTACTGGGTGCTGTGTTCCACCACATCGGCCATGCCGCCGAACGCGGCGGAGCGATCGGTGCGGCCGGTACGCAGGAACTCGACGATCTCGTCCTGGCTCCAGCTGGCCAGGCCGGTGGCTTCGTTGCGCAGGTTCTTCGCATACCAGCCTTCCAGTACCGAACCGGAGAGGAAGCGGCGGCTTTCGCCATCAGCCATGGCAGTTTCCTGGAAGGCCATCCCGCGCGGGGTATGGCAGGCGCCACAGTGCGCCAGGCCCTCCACCAGTTCGGCGCCGCGCTGCTGGCCGGCATCCAGCGCAGGATCGGCAACGAAGCTGCGGGGGCGGGCAAACAGCAGTTGCCACCATGCCAGCGGCCAGCGCATGCTGGCCGGCCAGGGGATCGTGCTGTCGGCGTTGTGCTGGCGCACCGGCTGCACCGCGCCCATGAAGTAGGCGTACAGCGCCTGGACCTCGTCATCGCTGGCGATCACGTAGGAGGCGTAGGGCATGGCCGGGTACAGCGGCTGGCCGTCGTGGCGGATGCCGCGGCGGACCGCGCGCTCGAAATCGGCATAGTCGTAGCGGCCGATGCCGGTATCCGCGTCCGGGGTGATGTTGGTGGAATAGATCGTGCCCATCGGCGTCTGCATGCCCAGCCCGCCGGCAAAGGCTTTGCCGCCGGGGGCCGTGTGGCAGGCGGCGCAGTCGGCCGCGCGCGACAGGTATTGGCCGCGGGCGATCAGCGCGGGATCGTGGATGTCGACCACGGCGTGCTGGCGCGGCGCGAACCAGTACGGCGTGCTGCGGGCAATGCCCCAGGCCGCACCGGTCGCGGCGGCCAGGACAAGGAGGAGCTTGAACGAGGTACGCATGGGCGCACTGTCGGCAAACGCGCAGGCGCGTTCATTGATCCGGATCAATGCTTTGTCCATATGCGACATCGCACGAAGCTGAATCGATCCCGGCTTGTCATCAACCCGTCATCGAGCTGCGATAGATGCGCCCGGCCGCGCCCGCTAACCTGCCACGCTGTCGCACCTTTTCCCTGATTGCCCATGAAGCGCCCGCTGCTGCTGTTGCTGGCGTGCGCCGGCCTGTGGCTGGCTGCATGCTCATCCTCGATCACCGCCTCGTCCACTTCGCTCAGCGACCAGCTGGTCGCGCCCGGTGGCGTGTCCACCCTGCTGGACCAGCCGCGCATCGCCGCGGCCATCGCCGAGCTGCCCAACCGCCATGGCTTCCTGCCCGGGCGCGACAACGTGCCGATCTTCTGGCGCGTCTTCGACCCGGGCGATTACGGCGCCCGCTACCACTACCTGCCGCAGCGCCATGAAAACGGCCAGCCGTTGGATACCGGGCTGAGCCTGTCGGTGCCGCAGCCGTTCCATGCGCAGGCACCACGCGGCACCGTGGTGCTGCTGCACGGCTGGATGATGAATGGTGATTCGATGCTGCCGTGGTCGTTGCAGCTGGCCGAGTCGGGCTACCGCGTGGTCACCCTGGACCTGCGCAACCACGGGCAGTCCGGGCGCGGCCCGTCCGGCTACGGCACCTACGAATCGGATGACGTGGTCGATGTCATCGGCGAGCTGCGTGCGCGTGGTGAAGTCGCCGGGCCGCTGTATCTGTTCGGCGTGTCCTACGGCGCCGCGACGGCGGTGTTCACTGCAGACAAGCTGGGTGACCAGGTGGCCGGCGTGGTGGCGATGGAATCGTTCGCCAATGCCGGCGTGGCGATCCGCACGATGATCCCGCACCTGATGGCCCTGCAGCCGGAGGGGCTGAAGGCGCAGGCAGTGGCGTCCTATGCGCGCTGGCGTTATGGCGGCCAGGACATCAACCAGGTGATCGCCGCGGCCAGCCGCCGCATCGACGTCGACCTGGACCAGGTGGACGTCGCCCGCGCGCTGGCCGATACCCGCGCCTGCGTGCTGCTGCTGCACGGGCAGGGCGACCAGCACATCCCGGTCAGCCAGGGTCGCGAGCTCGCCCTGGCCAATCCGCGCGCGCACTACATCGAGATGCGCGGCGAAGACCACATCACTCTGCCGCTGCGGCTGGACCTGCTAGCCGGCGTGGTCGATGACTGGATGGCCCAGGACGAACACCACCCCCGCGCAACCTGCCCGGCGCCGCAGCTGCCGGCGCAGGCCGAATGGCGGGTGCGCGATACCGCTGCCGCTGCGCCCACCCGCAGCTGACGCTCCTGCTTACGGCAGGCGGCGTGCCAGCGCCCGCGCCGACGCGGCCACGCCCAGCAGCAGCGCTGCCACGCACAGGAACGCAAAGCCCAGGGTGGTGAGGTGGGCCAGCCCGCCGATCGCCGCCGGGCCGGCGAGGATGCCCGCATAGCCCAGCGTGGTCACGGCCGTGATCGCAATGCTTTCCGGCATCGCACGCTGCTGGCCGGCCATCGAGAACAGCGCCGGTACGATGTTGGCGCAGCCCAGGCCGACCATCACGTAGCCCGCCAGCGCCACCGCGAAGGAAGGCACCAGCGTGGCCAGGGCGAAGCCCGTGGCTGCGGTGATGCCCCCCAGCACGATCGTGCGCGTACGGCCCAGTCGCTCGACGATGCCGTCGCCGAACAGGCGCATTGCGGTCATCGCCAGGGTGAACACCGCAAAGCCGGCGCCGGCCTGGTCGCGCGGCACCTGCCGCACTTCGGCCAGGAACACCGCGCTCCAGTCCAGCATCGAGCCTTCGGCCAGGAACACGATGAAGGCCAGCACGCTGATGAACAGCACCACGCCATGCGGAACGGCCAGCATCGGGCCGTCATGGGCGATGCGCTGCGGGCGCCAGTGGGGTGCCGACAGCAATGCCACCACGAGCATGGCTGCCACCGACAGCAGGGCCGCCATCCACAGCGGCGTGCCCAGCAACAGCAGGCCGGTCATGCAGCCGGCACCGACGAAGCCGCCGATGCTGTAGAACGCGTGGAAGCCGGACATCATCGCGCGGCCGGCATCGCGTTCGACCGCGACGGCCTGCATGTTCATCGTGCAGTCCATCGCGCCAACACCGGCACCGAACAGGAACAGGGCCGCACCCAGTGCCAGCGGCGATGGCGCCAGCGCCAGCAGTGGCAGGGCCAGCAGGATCAACGCCGTGGTGATGACCATCAGGCGACGGCACCCCAGGCGTCCACTCAACGCGCCGGCCAAGGGCATCGCCAGCAGCGAGCCCAGGCCCAGGCAGAGCAGCACCGCGCCCAGGCTGGCATCGGACAAGCCGGCCTTGGCCTTGGCATAGGGCACCATCGGTGCCCAGGCGGCGGTGGCAAAGCCGGGAATGAAGAAGGCGGCGCGGGTGGCGTGCTGCTGGGCACGCGGGGAGGAAGGCGTCATGCGCAGGGAAGGCTCCGGAGGATCCCGGCCATGAAAACGTTTTCAGATCGGCCGGGCAAGTGCCATTTGTGTCATTCCAGTGCGAATACGAATGCAACGTCGCCCGTCGCACGCGCAAAGGCCCGCGATACCGATGGGTATCGCGGGCCTCGCTGCACGGTACTGCTGGTGCTTACAGCGGCAGGTCGAACACCAGCACTTCAGCGTCGTTGCCGTTCTCCAGGGTCAGCTGGGCCTCGTCGCTGACCTGCAGCGCATCACCGGCATCGAGGGTGATGCCGTTGACCTGCAGCTGGCCACGGGCGACCTGCACATAGGCACCACGGCCGTTGCCCAGTGCGTGGTGCAGCTTCTGGCTGCCATCGAGGATGGTGGCGTAGATGCGGGCGTCCTGCTGGATGCGCAGCGAACCGTCGGCGCCATCGGGCGAGGCGATCAGGCGCAGCTGGCCGCGCTTGGTCTCCGGCGCGAAGTGGGTCTCGCGGTAGGACGGCTCGATGTTCTCGCTGTCCGGGAAGACCCAGATCTGCAGGAAGTGCACCGGATCAGTGGCCGAGTGGTTGAACTCGCTGTGGCTGACACCGCTGCCGGCACTCATCACCTGCACGTCGCCGTAGCGCAGCACCGAGCCGGTGCCCATCGAGTCCTTGTGCTCCAGCGCACCGCCCAGCACGTAGGAAATGATTTCCATGTTGCTGTGGCTGTGGGTGCCGAAGCCCTGGCCGCCAATCACCTTGTCTTCGTTGATGACGCGCAGCGGGCCGAAGCTGACGTAGCGCGGGTCGTAGTAGCCGGCGAAGGAGAAGGTGTGGCGGGAAGACAGCCAGCCATGCTCGGCCAGGCCACGGGTAGCGCTCTTGCGGATCTGCAGCATGATGATTTCTCCTTGTTCGATGGTTTCGATGGGGCGGGGTGGGCCGGTAGCCGGTGTGTTTCCCCGTTGGAGAGAAGTATCCGCTTGCACCCGGGGTTTGAAAAACGGATAGTTTTGACAGCCATCATCGAAAATTTCGAATGCTCAAGCTCAGCCTCGACGCCCTGCAGATCCTGGACGCCATCGACCGCCGCGGCTCGTTTGCCGGCGCCGGCAAGGCCCTGCACAAGGTGCCCTCGACCATCTCCTACACCGTGGCCAAGCTGGAGGAGGACCTGGGCGTGCAGCTGTTCGACCGGGTCGGCCCCCGTGCGGAGCCGACCGAGGCCGGTCGCGCCCTGCTGGACGAAGGCCGCCACCTGCTGCGTGCCGCCCGCGAACTGGAGCTGCGGGTGCGCCGGGTGGCCTCCGGCTGGGAGGCCGAGCTGACCCTGGCGGTGGATTCGATGTTCCCGACCTGGCTGCTGGGCCCGGACATCGCTGCGTTTCGTGGGATTGAAGCGCCGACGCGCCTGCGGCTGTTCGGTGAAGCGCTGTCAGGTACCTGGGAAGCGCTGCTGGATCGCCGTGCCGACCTGCTGGTGGGTGCCGCGGGCGAAGGCCCCAGTGGTGGTGGCTATGTCGTGGAGCCGCTGGGCAGCGTCGATTTCGTGTTTGCGGTAGCGCCGGATCATCCGTTGGCGCAGGTGCCGGGCGTGCTGGGCCGCGAGCAGCTGGCCGAGCATTGCGCGATCGCGGTGTCCGATTCCGCGCGCCGCTTGCTGCCGCGGACGGTGGGCTTGTTGATGGGCCAGGAAATGCTGACGGTGCCGGACATGGCCAGCAAGTTGAAGCTGCAGTGCCAGGGCGTGGGCTTCGGTTTCCTGCCCGGGCCGTGTGCACGCGCGGCGGTGGCGCGCGGCCAGCTGGTGATCCGCGAGGTGGAGGAGCCCAAGCCGGAGGAGACATTCTGGCTGGCGTGGCGCACGGGTGAGGATGGTGCGGCATTGCGCTGGTGGCGCGAGCGGTTGCGCAGGCCGGAGCTGCTGGCGCAGTGGTGGCAGGCGATGGGGTAGATCCACGCCATGCGTGGATGTGGGCCTTGTTTGCAGGGCTTGCAGCCCTGCACCTGCCGAAGCCGAAGCAACAGCAACAGCTGGTTATCCGTGGGATGGCGGGGTGGGTCCGGTTGAGGGGGACGCCGTAAACCCATCCATGGGGGCTTGGTCGCGGCATCCATGCCGCTCACACCCCCTCAACCGGACCC